>CAZYMF010000022.1:13179-39022 GCA_964648215.1 uncultured Binatia bacterium (SeqCode)
GGCCAGCGGGCGTTGGCGCTGATGTGTCTCGCCGGGGACGAGAGCCTGCGCGTCTGGTTGCGCGCGCATCTAGACGACATGGCGCTCGCCGCGATCGAGGAGACGTTCCGCGAGACCAGCATTCAGCTCCATGGTCGGGTCGCCTACGAGTTGAATCGCTGCCGTGTCCGCAGTGCAGAGCAACTGGCACGCGAGGTGACCGAGCGGGCGGCGACCGACGATTTGCCGTCACCGGACGAGAGCCGGCGCTGGGCTTTCTTCGGCCTGGCCGCCTTGACGGGCAGCCTGCTGTTGCTCGCCGGCGACGTTGGTCTCCTGCCGGCGCTGCAAGGAGGCTGGGGCCGGCTGCTCCCGTGGTTGGGGATCGCCGCCAGCGTTGGCGCCGCCACCCGCTGGCCCGGCATGCGCGTGGCCGTGGGACGCTGGGCGACCCATCGTGGCGTCGGCTTCGCCGTCCTGTTCGTCGTGCTCTACGTCGTTTATCGTTTCGTCGGCGTGTTCGCCGCGGGTACCGGCGTAGACTTTTTCGAGCACACGCTCTTCGGCGGCTACATTAATCCGGCCTTGACCAGCGGCATCGACCGTCTGGTGGCGCTCGCCGCGCCCCACCTCGGCGCCGCCGCCGGCGTGCTGTACTTCGGGCGCGAGCTTCTGGTGGGGCAGTACGGGCTGATCACGGTGGCGGTCACCTACGCCTTCGCCATCATCTTCCCGATCGTGACGGCCTTCTTCCTCGCCTTCTCGCTGCTCGAGGACTCGGGCTACCTGCCGCGCCTGGCGGTGATGGTGAACAAGTTCTTCCACGGCATGGGTCTGAACGGCAAGGCGGTGCTGCCGATGGTCCTCGGCCTCGGCTGTGACACGATGGCGACGTTGACCGCGCGCATCATGGAGACGCCCAAGGAGCGCGTGCTGGTCACCCTGCTGCTGGCCCTCGGTGTGCCGTGCTCGGCGCAGCTGGGGGTGATCCTGGGTCTGTTCGGCGCCCTGCCGTTGTGGGCCCCGGTGGTCTGGGGCGGCGTCGTCGTCGGCGTTCTGCTCGCGGTCGGCTATCTGGCGGCGCGCCTGTTGCCCGGGGAGAGCTCCGACCTGATCCTGGAGATGCCGCCGATCCGGCGGCCGCAGTTGAAGAACATCGTCGTCAAGACGGTCGGGCGGCTGGAGTGGTACATCCGCGAGGCGGTGCCGATCTTCATCCTCGGCACGCTGGCGCTCTTCGTTCTCGACAAGCTCGGCGCCCTGACGCACCTGATCCACGACAGCGAGCCCGTCGTGGTCGGGCTGCTGCAGCTGCCGCCGCGCGCCACCGAGGCGTTCCTGGTCGGCTTCTTCCGCCGCGACTACGGTGCCGCCGGAATCTACGCCCTGTTCAACCAAGGGCTGATGACGCCGGTGCAAGCGGTGGTCTCGCTGGTGACGATCACCCTGTTCGTGCCCTGCGTCGCCAACTTCTTCGTCATCGTCAAGGAGCACGGTCTGCGCACGGCGCTGGCCATGAGCGCGTTCATCTTTCCCTTCGCGTTCGTCGTCGGCGGCCTGGTGAACGTGGCGCTGCGCGCCGCGGGGTTGCCATGAAAGGCCCGAGCCGCGTCACTTGTCCGCTGTGCGCCAACGTGTACGAGGAGCACGTGGGGCTCGCCTGTCACGGCGGTTGTCCGATGAGCCGGGGCTGCCGCTTGCTGAAGTGCCCGCGGTGCGGCTACGAGATGCCGGCGCCGACGGCGCTGACCCGCTGGTTGATGCGCTGGCTCGGCGCGGCCGACGCCTCGGCGGGCGGCTCTTGATGCAGGGGCCGATGGCGGCGCGAATCGATCAGCAGGTCGAGGAGCTGCTCGAGCAGCTCTGGGTCCGCAACGAACAGGGCGAGGCGGAGCAACACGCCGCAGAGGAAGCACCCGAGTTCGATGCCGAACGGGTCACGGCCGAGGCGCAGCGGCGGGGATGGGTGGTCCGGGGCCAGGGTCGGCTGGAGTTCACGCCGGCCGGCGAGCACCGGGCGGCCGGTGTCATCCGCCGCCATCGGTTGGCGGAACGCCTGCTCGGGGACGTCATCCACGTCGACAGTGCGGCGATGGAGGCGGGCGCCTGCGAGCTCGAGCACTCGCACATCCTGTCGGATGAGGCGACCGATCGTGTCTGCGCCTTTCTCGGCCATCCGCCGACATGCCCACACGATCGCCCGATTCCGCGGGGCCGCTGCTGCGAGAAGTTCAGCCACGAGGCGCTGCCACTGGTGACGCCGCTGAGCGTGGCCGCCCTCGGCGGGATCTACCGCATCGTCTTCATCGCCTCGCGTTCCCACCGCCGCATGGACCGGCTCTGTGCCCTCGGCGTCGCCCCCGGAGCGAGCTTGCGGCTGCACCAGAAGCAGCCGGCTTTCGTGGTGCGGGTGGGGGAGACCGACATCGCCCTCGACCCCGAGGTCACCGACGACGTCTTCGTGTTGCCGGGTTGAGAGGAGTTTCAAGCTTCAAGCAACAAGCCTCAAGCCCGAGTTCGAATGTCCGGCTTGCCGCTTGCCACTTGCGGCTTGACCCTGGACTCCTACGATGCCGCCGCCATCGTCACCGGCGGGTGATAGGCGCACCACGGGTCGGTGGCGAAGTAGCTGTCGGTGAGCGCGAACGCCCGCGAGCGCGAGCCGCCGCAGATCGTTCGGTACTCGCAACGACCACAGCGCCCGAGCAACCGGTCCGGGTCGCGTAGCGCGCGGAAGATCGGCGAGCTGCGGTAGATCTCGCGCAGCGGCTGGGTGCGCACGTTACCGGCGAGCACGGGCAGGAAGCCGCTCGGGTACACGTCGCCGGTGTGGGAGACGAAGGCGAAGCCGTTGCCGGCGTTGACGCCCCGCGGGGCCAGACCGACTGTGTGCCCCGGACCCTCCGAGCGCAGCAGTTGCTGCGGCATCGCGCCGCCGTGACCCGCCGTCCGCGAGCCCGGCCCCGACTCCTCGGCCTCCCGTTCCGCCACGTAGCGGCGGTAGTGCGGTGCCTCGGTGACCTTGACGATGAAATCGGACTCCTTCTGCACCCGGTAGAGAATGGCGAAGAGGTGCTCGCACTGCTCGGCCGTGAGACCACCGAGGTCCTTGCCGCGTCCGGTCGGAACCAGGAAGAACACTTCCCAGAACACGATGCCCAAAGTCTTGACGAACTCGGCCATCTTCCAGAAGTAGGGCGCCGAGCGGCCGCAGATGGTGGTGTTGATCTGCAGCGGTAGCTGCACCTCGTGCGCCCAGCCGATCGCCTCCATCGTCTTGGCGAACGCCCCGGGGACGCCGCGAAACGCGTCGTGCAGGTCGGCGCGTGGAAAGTCGAGGCTGACGGCCATCTGGTCCAGGCCGGAGTCCTTGAGGCGAGAGACGACCCCTCTCTGCAGCGTGGCCGTTGCCGCCGGGATCGTACCCATGCGCAGGCCGACGTCTTTGCCGGCACGGATCAGCTCGTAGAGGTCCGGACGCTTGAGGGGATCGCCACCGGTCAGGATGAACACGGGCGTGCCCATCGCCTTGGTTTCGGCCAGGAGCTGCTTGCCCTCCTCGGTGGTGAGCTCGTGCGGATCACGCTCGGGCTGCGCCGATGCCCGGCAGTGACGACAGGCCAGGTCGCACCCCTGCGTGGTCTCCCAGATGACCAGGAAGGGGGCTTGTTCGAAGTCGACCCGGGGCATGCCATGCATCGCTCTTCACTCCTCTCGCCTGTGGTGTTTGCCACCATCCCAAAAGCACAGAGCATGCGCGCGCCGAAATTGCCAGGGGAGCGGACGATCGCCTTTCCCGTTTCGACAGAATGGAGAATCGGCCCCGTTGCTTTCTCAGTTGCGAGAAAGGGCGGGCGACGGTCGGGCCGGCAACGGCAGCGGCAACCGGCGGCCGCCGAAACGGTCCCGCCCCTGATGAGCGTCAGCCGCGCAGCGGGTCGGGGTCAGTGCAGCGCCAAGCTGGAGGGTGTAAGCCGTACGGGTTCCTCGGCGCCTGGGCTCGGTGCCGGGGCCCCGTTTCGGCGGGAGGGAGTGATCGATGACGTTCGGCTTGTGGGAGGCAGATACCTTGATCGACCAGGGTCGCGACAGGCGAGCGCCCTCGCCGGAACGGCGGCTGCTGGTCGCCGTCCTGGCGACGGCGGTTGCGGAATTTCAGGAGGCGCTCGCCTCCGGGGCGAAGGAAAACGACTCGCGGCGGCACAAGTTGGAGGTGTGGTTTCAGACGCGGGGCAGCTCGTGGCCGTGCTCGTTCGAGAGACTCTGCGAGCTCCTCGATCTCGATGCCGAGGTCATCCGCAAACGCCTGGCAACCCTCGCCTCCGCGCCCTCCGTGCGCGCGCGGTACCGGCCCGGCCGGCCGGCGAAAGTCAGCGTGCCCGCGATCGACTGAGGGGACGCCGCGCTTCAGTCGGCGACCGGTAGACCGCTCGGCACCGAGCTCGGGACATCGCCGCTCAGGTCGACCGCGGCGGGATCGGTCAGCGCCTCGAGGAACGTCAGGAGCTCGTTCACCTGCTCGTCGCTCAGTTGCTGCGGCGTGGCGACCAGCGGGTCGAGGTTGGCGAGGATGGCGCTGATCGTCGCCTCGTCGCCCCGGAAGGTTCCCTGCAGCAGCGGCGAGAGTTGGGTCGCGTCGTAGTGACGCAGCGAGTTTGCCGGGTCGAGGTGGTGCACGACGGCGGCGCGCAGTGTCGTGAAGGCGCCGTCGTGCATCCACGGACCGGTGATGGCGACGTTGCGCAGCGGCGGCGTGCGGAAGGCGTAGCGGTCGGCCTGCTGGCCGGTCTCGCGACCGCGGCCGAAATCTTGCGGCGCCTCGGCGCCCTTGCCGGGCCCGACCTGCGGCACGCCGATGTCGTGCGCCTGCTGATCGGTGAACAGGTTGCCCGTGTGGCACTGGGCGCAGCCGGCGTCGCCGAAGAAGAGCAGAGCGCCGCGCTTGGCTTCGTTGGAGAGCGCCGTCTCGTCGCCTTCGACGTAGCGCTCCCAGGGGCTGTCGAGGAGCGTCCACGCCTTGATCTCGAAGGCGGCGATGGCGTTGGCGGCGTGCTGGAAGCCGAGCTCGGCGGTCGGGACGGTCGGGTAGGCCTGGTTGAACAAGGTGACGTACTCGGGGATCGCCAACAGCCGTTGCATCAGGGCGTCCCAGATGCCGGTGAGGTCTTGATCGCCGAACGCGGCGATCTCGTTGGGCGCGCCGAAGACGTCGTTGTCGCCCACCGCGCCGCGCATCTCATCGCGGGCGGTGACCGGAAACATCGCTTGCACGGCCAGCGGATTGTCCAGACCGGCCGGGAGCTGACTCCCGGCCGGCGACAGGAAGCCGGTGTCGGCGGTGCCGGAAACGCGCATGTCCCAGAACATGGTGCGCCACTCGGGGAGCCCGCGGTTGAAGACTTCGGGAGCATTGCGCGGAATCAGGTTGCGCCCGGCGCCGAGGAGGCGTGCCGGGCCAAGCCCGCGGCCGCCGGTGCCGATGGAAACGGAGAGACCGTCGCCGGTGTGGAGCAGGGGGTGGTGGCAGGTGGCGCACGAGATGTCGCGGTTGCCGCTGATCTCCTTGTCGAACATCAGCGCCTGCCCGAGGGCGACCTTGGAAGCAGCGGGCATGGTCCCCGGATCGACCGGTGCGCAACCGGCCTCGATCATCGCCTGCTGCAGCTGCTGATCGACGGATTGCGGCGCCGCGCCGTCGCCACTGCCGCACGCCACCAGGCCCATCGCCATTGCCACGCCAAGGAAAGCCAGCACTCGCTTCACATCCCACCTCCGCCCTCGCGACTTCGCACGTGTGAGGGTTCTCTACTTATGCCAAATTAGGGCCATGGAAGTCTCGCGGACAAGCGGCTCAAATGCCAAAATTTCGGCGACTTGGGTCATGAGATTGCATGATCCGTGTCACCCGGGCGTCGATCGCTTCCGCTCAGGCGGAGATCTCGAGACGCAGCCATCTCGGCGTCACGGCAGCGAGGCCGGCGCGCTCCCGGTTGCTTCCGTCCCAGACCGCCACGCCGAGGCGCGCGCTCTTGCCGGCGGCGAACGCCCCCGCCAGAGGATAGGAAAGCACCAGCCTCCACTCGCCCTGATGCCGCGTGGCGGTGGCGCGCGGGGGAGCGGTGGTGCCGGGCTGAAAGAGGCCGGGACCGAGACTGATCAAGGACACGGGCTGCACTCGATTGGCCTGCCAGTACGACAGCGCCAGCGCCGCGCTCGGCCGGCCGAGGGTGCGCAACGGGGCGCGCGGCCGGATGGGGAAGAGCACACCGGCAGCATCGGGGAACCGGTTGGGCGGATCCGATGGGGTTGCCCATACCAGGCGGAGGTAGAGGTCGTGGCCATCGTGGGCCGCCGCGACGTTGACGCGACGCACGCGGCCGTAGGGTCGCTTGCGCCAGGCGGCGCGGATGGAGCTGGTCGGCTGGGCGGCGAGGGGAACGGGCACGAGAGAGAGCTCGTAGCTGCCCGCGCCAACCCACCCCGATCCTTGCGGCTCGCCGAGCTCTCCGCCGCTGCGCCGCGCGATGGCAACTGTCATCGAGGTCCACCCAACCGCACCGAGTCCAAGCTGCTTCCTTCGAATTCCCGATCATGAAGGGCGCCGAAATCGAGCGGAATGACGTAAGGCAAACCGTCGCGAAGCAAAGCTCAGCCGCGGCCGAGGTTCATCAGGGGCGCCGTAGCGCTGAGGCCCAGCGCTCCCAACGACCACGGCGCAGGAGGAGCCTCAAGCTGAAAGCTCAAAGGGAAAAGCCGGAGAACGGTGCCGCCTCCGGCTTTTCCGCTTTTCGCTTTCGACTTTCGTCCGTTGTCTACCCGGCTTCCTGGCTGCCGATCACGCGGCCGTGGAAGATGGAGTAGTAGCGGAAGCGCCCGGGCATGTGGGAGGAGACGCCCCCGACGATGATGGCGGCGGTGAGCAGCCACAGACGCGCGTCCCACCACAGCGCCGCGCCGACGACGAGGACGATCTTCAGCAACGTCGCCAGGCCGCGCACCTGCGCCAGCCACAACGGGGTGCGATACAGCTCGAGCGTCATCAAGGCTCCACCGGTGCCGACCGTCGCGAGCAGGGCGGGGTGCAGCTGCTCGCCACCGGCGCCGTAGACGGACCCGCCGTACAGGGCGCCGAAGGCGATCAGGTGGGCGGTCCGCAGTGTGATGCGAATGAGACGCACTCCCGGAGGCGGGGGCGACTGGTTGGGCGCGCTCATGCGTGTTCCCGATGATGCGGAGCATCGCGCCGCGGGTCAAGCGGCAGCGGCGCGATCAGCCACCGATGGCCGCCATCGCCCGGGCGGCATTCGTCGCGCCGCCGTCGTGACGATAACGCCCGTGCTCCGGCCGGCCCGCCACGGCATTGTCGAAGGCGTCGGCAATCGCCCCGATGGACAGGCGCGGTCGCAAGGCCGCACGCAGGTCGACCTCTCCTTCGCTCGTCAGACAGGGCCGCAGCTTGCCGTCGGCGGTCAGGCGCAGTCGATTGCAGAGGTCGCAGAAGCGGCAGCTGACGGGGCTGATGACGCCCACCTCGCCGCCCGCCCGCAGCGGATAGTAGGTCGCGGTGTCCCCGGGGATGCGCTGCGGCGGCTCGGGGGAGAGATGGCTGGCGATATGCTCGAGGATCTCGCCGCGTGGGACATAGGAGGACTCCCAGCGCTGGCCGAGACCCAGCGGCATGTACTCGATGAAGCGCACCTGCGCTCCGTGCGCGGCGGCGAAATCGAGCATCGCCGGCAGCTCGTCGTCGTTGACGCCGCGCATGACGACGACGTTGAGCTTGATCGGCCGGAGCCCTGCGGCGCCGGCCATGGCGATGCCGTCGATCACGCGTTCGAGGTCGTTGCGTCCGCTGACGGCGCGGAAGATCGCCGGTCGCAGCGAGTCGAGGCTGACGTTGACGCGCATGAGGCCCGCCGCCTTCAGCTCCGCGGCCCGCTCGGCGAGCAGCGTCCCGTTGGTGGACAAGGCGAGGTCGTTGACCCCGGGCAGGCGGCTCAAGGTGCGCACGAAGTCGACGACCCCGGGTCGTACCAGCGGCTCGCCGCCGGTGACGCGGATCTTGTGGATCCCGAGCGTCGCGGCGACGCGCACGACCTCGGCCAGCTCCCCGAGCGTCAGCTGTCTCGAGCGCGCCGGCGGCGTCCCGCACGCGCGCGGCAGGCAGTAGAAGCAGCGCAGGTTGCAGCGATCGGTGATCGAGACGCGCAGGTAGGTGACCACGCGGCCGTAGCGGTCGCGCAGGACGGCGACGGGCGGGTCGACGGCGGGACGCACGGCGCCAGGCAGGCCGCGGTGCGAGCTTCCCTCGCGTTCTCCGGTCACCTCTACGCCTCGCCTTCCCAGGCTTCGGACCCGACCTCCTCAATCTTCTGTCGCGGCGCTGGCGTAGCCTCGATCGGCCTCGAAGAACTCCAGCGCCAGCTGCACCAGAGCGGGGAAGAACGGCAGCGTGTCCTGCTTGGCCAGGCGTGCCTGCAGGCGCGGCACCCAGCGGCAGAGATGCCGCGCGAGAAAGTCGCGCTCGGCGCGCAGCAGCGAGGACGGATCCTGGCCCTGCCCGCGGACCTGCGCCTCGCGGAAGGTGAGATAGTGGAGGAACTCCAGCTCGGTGGTGATGTGATCCGGCAGCTCGCGCAGCTCGCCCGCCAGCCGCAAGCCGAAGTAGTTGTAGAAGCGGGTGGCATCCTCCATCACCTTCATGCGGTCGCCGACGTGCACGCCACCGTACAGCGGACAGGGCGGACCGGCGGCGCCGACGTCGAACAGGCGGATGTACTCCGACTCGAAGTCGAGGTAGGAGTCGCCGGCGGTGGCCAGCGCCGCGTCGCCGCTCCTGCGTAGCGCGTAGGGCAGACTGTTGCCGGTGGCGGCGACGGCCGCCGCCAGCTCGCCGGCGTGGATGGCGGCGAACAGCTCCTCGTCGGGAAAGGCGAAGGCCATCGCCAGCAGCTGATACAGGCGCGAGCGGCTGGTCGTTCCCTGGTCGCCTGCGGTCTGCAGCTCGAGCATCTCCATGGTCACACCTTGCGCGGCTCGAGCTCGGCCGGATCCTGGGTGAACGGACCGAACAGGCTCTTCCACTCGTAGGCGATGAGGGTGTCGAGGATCTCCGACTTGCCGCCGGCCTTGGTCTTGGCCATCTCCGCGTTCAGCTTCGCCAAGGCGCCTTCGACCTTGTCGCCGAAGAGGTACTTGAGGTAGGCGGTGGGAATGCGCGGCTTCGACTCGTCGATGTTGCCGTCGGCGTCGAAGCGCGGCGGCGAGATGGGCGGCACGTAGTAGATGTTGGGCTGCGTGCCGCGCTCGGGATGCAGCGGCAGCGCCACCTCCCATTTCTTCACCAGCTTGTAGATGGGGCCGTTCTCGTCGTCGAGGTAGCCGACGAAGCGCAGCCGCCCCGGGCATTGACGGGTACACGCGGTGGTCACGCCCTTCTCGATGCGCGGGTAGCAGAAAATGCACTTCTGCGAGATGTCGCGAGCGTGGTTGTAATAGATCTTCTTGTACGGGCAGGCCTCCATGCAGAAGCGGTAGCCGTTGCAGCGCTCCTCGCTGATGACGACGATGCCGTCCTCCTCGCGCTTGTAGATCGCGTTGCGCGGGCACGCCTCCAGGCAGGCCGGATGGGTGCAGTGGTTACAGATGCGTGGCAGGTAGAAGTAGAAGCTGTTGGGGTACTGGCCGCCGCCCTGATCCTCGTCCCAGTTCGGGCCCCACTCCGGTTTGGGGGAGGGTTGCAGGTGGACCGAGTTGCCCTTGCCGCCGAAGAAGACCTCCTCGTAGTTGAACTCCCAGGCCTCGCCGAAGTCCTCGGTGAGCGGCAGCTTGCCGGCCTGCGGCTCCTCGTCGCGAAAGCCGCCGCCCATGTTCTCCCAGTCGCGCGGGGTGCCCTTGCCGGGCTTGGTGTTGACGGTGGCCCACCACATGTACTCCATCCCCTCGTCGCGGGTCCACAACGTCTTGCACGCCACCACGCAGGTCTGGCAGCCGAGGCACTTGTTCAGGTCGAATACCATGGCGACCTGTCGTTTGGAGTAGCGCAGCTTCGCCTTCAGGCTCTTCGCCTCCTCGGCGAGCTGCTTGGCGCGCTGCTCCTTCTGCTGCTGCGTGGCGGTCGGTTCCATTTGCTCAGCCATGTGCTTCCTCCTGCGACGGTCTTCGGCTACCTGCGGCGGGTCACGACCCCGCTTTCCTCAAGCCTCCAGAGCCAGCTCGCGCCATTCCTTCGAGAACGATTTGAGGCCGGCGCGCTCGCCATTGCTCCCTTCCCAGACGGCAAAGCCGACCTTGACGGCTTTGCCCGGCGCCAGCTGAACGGCCTCGTCCTTCTGGTCGGGGACGGCGAGCGGACGGATGAAGACGATGGACCACGCGTCCTGGCCGAACAGGGATTTGGTCACGATGGCGCACTTCTTGGTGAACTGCGTGGTGCCCAACCCGTGCGCGACGGTGTTGCGCGGCTTGTCCTCGAAGTCGGCGCGCCAGAACCAGGCGTTGACGCCGTTCTCCTTGCTGCCCATCTCGTCGATCGGTGGATCGCCCCCGTTCAACGGTATGAGGATGCCGCAGCCATCGGGGAAGATGTTGTTGTCGGTGATCGCCCTGTCCGCCTCGGTGTCTTCCCAGGTGAGGCGGAAGAAGATGTCCGAGCCGTTGTGGGCCGATTGCACCATCAGGCTCTTGACCTTGCCGATCTTGCGCTCGTCGCGGCTGGCCTTGATGTACTCCGACGGTTGGTTGGCCAGCGGCGTGGCCGCCATCTTGAGAGTCTCCCCGGGAATGCTCGACCACTCGGCCGCTGCCGGGTCGAGCAGCTTCTCACGGGAGGCGGTCACCTTCTTGCATTCCATCTCCGGTCCTCCTTCAGCTTGTGTGCGATCTCTCGGCGGCTTGGCCCGCCGCCACCAGCCGCGCGCCGATGGCGGCGGCGCCTACTTCGAGCAAGTGCAGGCCGACCAGAACGACGGCCGCGTAGGTCAACCAATCGTGCAGCGAGCGCGCCGGGTCGGTGATCGACTCCGGCATGTGCCGCTGCCACCAGATCACCATCCCCGTCACAGTGAACAAGGTGCCGAGCAGTACGGTGAGGGCGATGTGCAACCCCTGCCACAACGTCCTCACCCCGCGCTCGCCCGTCGGCGCGAGCGAGGCGCGGATGCCGAAACGCGCCAGGAGCAGCAGCGGGAGCGCGGCGAATGCCACGCCGCCCCAGCGATGCGTGTCGCGAATGACCTGCGAGTAGCCGCCGGTGACCGCCGCTCGCAGACTGGGCACGAAGAGGAGCAATCCGGTGGCGAGGAGCGCCAGAAAGGTGACCAGGTGAGCCGTATGCAGAAGCGGGCGGGCCAGGGCCGGGGACATGAAGGGCCTACCGTGCGGGTTGCGCCGCCGCCGCCTGCGCCGGGGCGCTGTCGTTCGTATCACAGGCCGTGCGGGTGGTGACGGCCAGACATCGCTCGACGACGTCGATGACGTGTCGCTTGACGCGCTCGATGCCCGCTGGGCCCCAGGGATCGCCGATCCAGGCCGGGATTACCACGGGCGCCGAGGTGAAGAAGAAGGCCACGAGGCCGACCACTCCCAGCACCACGGCCAGCGGGTCGATCGGGGCGAGCAGGCCGGCGCGCTGGGCGTCGGCGACGAAGCTGGTCACCCGGCTCAGCAGGCGTTCGGTTTCGGCCGAGTGGTAGCCCGACGGAGCGTCGCCGAGCGATTGCCGCAGCAGCAGCTTGGTGCGCGCGGGATGAGCCGCCACCATGTCGACGTAGGCGCTGATGAGCGTGCGGATCTTGTCCAACGGTGCGCCCTCGGTTTCGAGGACTCGCACGATCGTCTGCTCCGCATGGCCGAAACCCTCGGCCAGGACGGCGCGGTAGAGCTCTTCCTTGCTCGGGAAGTAGTGAAACAGGGAAGCCTTCTGGATCCCGACCTGACGGGCAATGTCGTGCAGGCGGGTGCCGTAGTAGCCGTGCTCACCGAGGGAGGCCTCGGCCACCTCCAGAATCCGCTCCCGAGTCCCTCGTTCGGGCGAATGCCTCATGCCGGCGAGTCTACCGAACGGTCGGACGGGAGCCATGACAAAGGTCAGGCTACCGGATGATGCGCGCCGTGAAGCGGGTCCCCGACGGGAGCGACCAACGGGAGCGTGGGACGAAGCGCCCGCAGTCCCCTTAGGCTTCGAGCTCGTCGTAGTGGGCGAGCTTGGTGAGCTTGTCGAAATCGGTAATGGTGATGTCGCGCCGGTCGACGCTGATCGCATGGCGCTGCTTCAGCTTGCCCAGCAGGCGAATCGCCGTCTCCGTGGAGACGCCGATCATCTCGGCGAGCTCGCGTCGGGTGTAGCTCAGCTGCAGCTGGTGCCCCGAAGTGGCCTCGCCGCTGGCGCGCGCCAGCTGGACCAGCAGGCCGGCGAGCCGGCTCTCCGCGCCCTTGAGGGCCAGGTCGCGCACCTTGCGGCGCGCGCCCGCCAGCTCGGTGCTGAGCGCGGCGATCAACTTCACGCCCATCATCGGGTGCGTCTGGAGGAACTTCACCAGGCGATCGCGGGGAATGAAGTTGATCTGCGCCTCGGTGAGGGTCTCGGCGGAAACGCTCAGGTGCGGGCTGTCGTCGAGCGACAGCTCTCCCAGGACGGCACCGGGACCCGCCACTTCCAAGATGTGCTCGCGACTGAAGCGGTCGGAGTGGAACAGCTTCACGGCACCGTGGCACAGCAGGTACAGGCCAGAGGCCGGATTCCCCTCGCTGAAGACGACTTGGTGCGGTCGATAGATTGAGCTCGAACCGGCGGCCTGAAAGTCGGGAAGCGTCTCCAGGGGAAGATCGCAGACCACTCCCATGGACCGGACCGGACAGTTTTCGCATTGGATTTTTCGCACTAGCTCACCTCGATATCAGCCCATACACCAGGATGAGGCCCCTCTGCCAGAGAAGTGCCCCTTATTTCTTAGCGCAGGGCGCCGCCTTCCGAAAGTCGGGAAGCCGGGGCTGCGCAACGTCGCGGATTTCCCCCATCTCCGAGAAATCGCGGGTACCTGGGCAGGGAAGCGCATGTCGGCACGCAACTTGGAGTCGCGCCGGGCGATGCTGGTGCGCGACGTGATGACCAAAGATGCCCTGACGCTCGACGCGTCGGACAACCTTGATCTGGCGGACGATTTGATGCGTCTCGGCCGCATCCGCCACATGCCGATCGTCGCCGGGGGATCCCTGGTCGGCATCCTGTCGCAGCGGGACCTCTTCCGGGCGGCGATCTCGTCGATCCTCAAGTTCCGCACCTCGACGGAGCGGGAGTGGCTGGCCAAGATCCCCATCCGCGAGGTCATGACCCAGCAGGTGTTCACCGTCGCCCCGACCACTCCCCTGCGGGAGGCGGTGGAGGCCATGCTGGAGAAACGAATCGGCTGCTTGCCGGTGGTGGAGGACGGGACGCTGCTCGGTCTGCTCAGCGAGACCGATTGCCTGCGGCATCTCGGCCGGCTGCTGGACATCTCGCAAACCAAGGCCGACCTTCCGGAGCTGCCGTCTCCGGACTGAGGGCTTAGCTGCGGTGGACTTGCCTCTCGACGATCTCGGCATGGTGCCCGCAGAGAAGACCCGTGTAACCGGCACGATCCTGGTGGCCGAGGACGAGCTGGCGATCCGCGAGAGCCTGGCCGAGGTGCTGCGCGAAGACGGTCACCGTGTGACCTGTGTCTCCGACGGGAGCGCGGCGATCACCGTCCTCGACACGCAGGAGTTCGACCTGGTGATCTCCGACCTGCGCATGCCGGGCGCCGACGGCCTCGCCGTCTTGCGACACGTGACCGAAGTCGCCCCGCAGACCTCGGTGTTGTTGATGACGGCGTACGCGACGCTCGACACCGCGGTCGAGGCGCTGCGCTGCGGCGCGCACGACTACCTTCCCAAGCCGCTCATCTTCGAAGACGTGCTGCACAAGGTCGGCTACCTGCTGCGCTATCGGCAACTGGCGTGGGAGAACGACATCCTGCGCGGCGAGCTCGAGGAACGCTACGATCTCGATGTGCTGCTCGGTCAGTCCGCGGCGATGCGCGAGGTGTTCGAGGCCGCGCGGGCGGCGGCGCGGGTGGCCAGCCCGGTGCTGATCGCCGGAGAGCCGGGCGTCGGTCACGAGGTGGTGGCGCGGGCGGTGCACCGTTTCAGCCCGCGTCGCGACGGGGTGTTCCTGCGTCTGGACTGTGCCGCCGCCGGCGAGCTCGAGAGTCGGATGTTCGGTCATCTGCGCGGCACCTTTGCCGGCGCGGTGAGCACCGAGGAGGGGTTGCTGGCCCGCGCCACGGGAGGGACGCTGCTCCTCGAGCACGTCGGCTACCTGCCTGCCGCCATTCAGGACCGGTTGCAGCGCGTCATCGAGACGGGCGAGATCGTGCCGATCGGTGCGAACGCACCGATGCGCATCGATGTCCGGCTGATCGCGACGGCGGAGACCGACCTCCTGGCGGCGGTGGACGGCGGGCGCTTTCGCACCGACCTCTACTACCGGCTGCAGTCGTCGTTGATCCAGATTCCCCCGTTGCGCCAACGGCGTGAGGATATCCCGGGATTGGTGAACCACTTCGTGCGCCTCTACAACAGCCACCTGAAACGCAACGTGCGCGGCGTCGAGCCGGCGGCGCTGGTGCGCCTGATGGAGTTCCCCTGGCACGGCAACGTGCGCGCTCTCAGGAATGCGATCGAGTACGCCATGATCGGCAACAGCGGCGAATGGATCGGCCTGGAAAACCTGCCGCACCTGCCGTGCGGCGCTGTGCCCGTCGGTGGCATGGGCAACTTGCGCGAGGGCCTGCGCGCCTACGAGCGGACACACATCGAGGCGGTGCTGGCCGAGGTGGGACAGGACAAGCGCGCCGCGGCGCGGCGGCTCGGGGTGTCGCTCTCGTCTCTCTACCGCAAGATCGCCGAGCTCGGCATCCCGAACCGTCCGCTCGTCGAGGCCGAGTAGTGTTCGCGGGACGGCAGGTTGTTGGGTCATTAGGTTGTTCGTTGTTAGTTGGACAGCCGAACGACCTAACAACCTAACAACGAACACCCTCCCGACGACACTAACCGCCGTAGAAGACCTTCTCGCCGAGATCGCGCATCGCCAGCGTGGCGTCGTCGGGGCGGCCCTCCGGCTGCCGGCTGACCACCGCCTCGGTCACCTCGCCGACGAAGATCGAGTGATCGCCGCGTTGGATGATGTCCACCAGCTTGCACTCGACGGCGGCGTTGGCGCACTCGAGCAGCGGCGCCCCGTTGCGACCAGCGCGGAAGGGCTCGCCGCCGATGGTGTTGCCGTCCCGCTCCAGCGACTTGAAGAACTTGAAGGCCACGCCCGCGTGCTCCTTGCCGAGGAAGTTGAGGGCAAAGGTGCGCTGCTGCTCGATGATGGCGTGCGCCCCGGAGTCGGTCTTGACGCCGATCGCGACCAGCGGCGGTTCGAACGAAGCCTGCGTGACCCAGTTGACCGTGGCGGCGGCAATGCTGCCGTCGGCGCCCTCGGCGGTGAGAACGTAGATCCCATAGGGAATCATGCGCAGGGCGGTTTTCTTCACATTCGCATCCATGTGCGACTCCTTTCGACTCCAGGGTTGTGTGCCCTCTCCCTACAGAATCGCAGCCGCCGTGGCTAGGCTTGCGCAGGGAGAAGGCACCGGGTGAGTCACGTGTCCCCGGCGTGAAGTGGAGATGAGTCACCCGGGGGAGCGACCCACGGCCGCACGGGGCGAACCCCTCGTCTCGTTGCGGTCGCCGCGGCCGAGCTCGGCGCGGATGGCGCGCGCGCGGGCTTCGAGGGGCGCCGCTTCCGCCGCTCGCGGGCTGCGCCGGAGCAGGGCGGCGTAGTTGTCGAGCACCGCCGCCACCTGGGCCGAGCGCGGTCCGAAGGCCTTCTCGTCGATCTTCAGCGCGCGGCCGTAGAGCGGCTCGGCGTCGGCGTAGCGGCCCTGGGCGGCATAGACCAGCGCCAGGTTGTTGAGCGCCGCGGCCACCTCGGGACGATCCGGCCCGAGCGCCCGCTCGCGGAGGGCCAGCGACCGCTTGGCCAGACTCTCCGCCTCCTCGTAGCGCCCCTGCTCGCGGGCACTCTCCGCCAGATTGGCGAGCGTGGTGGCGACGTAGAGATGATTGGCGCCGAGCGCGCGCTCCTGAATGGCCAGCGCGCGGCGGTCGAGCGGCTCGGCTTCCGCGTAGCGATGCCGTGCCCGATACACGGCGCTCAGGTTGTTCAGACTGGTCGCCAGGCGGGCGTCGCCCGGGCGGAAGTGCTCGGCCTGCTTGATCGCGTCGTTGAACAGCCGCCCCGCTTCCTGGTAGCGGCCTTGCTCGAAGGCGATCTTGCCGGCATCGTTGGCCTGTTGCCAGGCGGCGTCCGCGGCCGTCAGCGGGTAAACGGCCTGCTTGTGGCCGGCGCAGCCGAAGGGTGCCAGTACGAGAGCGAGGACCCACGCCGCCATCACGGCGGCCGGCCCGCGATCCTGCCGTCGACGTGTTCGTCTCTCCGGCATCCTCAGCGCTCCGGCGGCAGGAACTGGCTGAAAAGAGGGGCCAGATCGGGCCCCTTGCGGATGGTGTGGCCGCCGTCCACGCCGAGGACCTGGCCGGTGACCCAGTCGGCCTCGTCGCTGAGCAGGAAGGCCACGGCGCCGGCGATATCGTCGACGGCGCCGAGCCGCGACACCGGCATGCAGCGCAGATACTCGGCCACCGCCTCGTCGCTCGAGGTCAGCGGCACGGCCAGATCCGTCTTCACCAGGCCGGGCATCACCGCGTTGACGCGAATGCCGTGCTCGCCGAGGTCGTCGGCGGCGCAACGGGTGAGCATGTTGACGGCCGCCTTGGAGGCGCAGTAGGCGCTCATCCAGCGGTGGGTGAGGGCCCCGGCGATCGAGGAGATGTTGACGATGCTGCCGCCGCCGGCCGCCTTCATCGCTCGCGCCTCGGCGTGCATGCTGCGAAAGACGCCGAGCAGATTGGTGTCGATGGTCTGCAGAAACTCGGCGCTGGTGGCGTTGAGAACGTTGCCGATCGAGCCGACTCCCGCCGCGTTCACGGCCAGCCGCAGCGGCCCCAGCCGCTCGCCGGCCGCTGCCACCGCCGCGTCGACCGACTCGTCACTGGTCACGTCGCAGGCCACCCACGCCGCGGGTTTGCCCAGTGCCCGAGCCGCCTCCTGCAACACCTCCGTGCGCCGCCCCCCGATCATCACCCGGCCGCCGCCGGCGACGATGGCGCGGGCGCAAGCCAGCCCAATCCCCGTCCCGCCGCCGGTCACGAACGCGACCTTGCCATCGAATCGACCCATGGATCTCCCTCCCACCGAGATTCACGGGATTATACGAACGGTGTTCCCCGATTCCTAGATGTAAGATGCATCGGGCTGCCGGCCGTGGGTTGCGAAGGTCGTCGTGATTCGCCGGCGCCCGGCACGGTTGCTGCTCGCTTGCCAGGTATGAGGGAGGCCGATGCCGAGCATCGTCTGCGGCGTCTGAAGTGAGAGGAGGCCATGACCGTTCGCACCTGGATGACTCCGGATCCGCAAACCGTCGGCCCGCAGGACTCGCTCGCCGTGGCGCAGGAGAAGATGGCCCACGGCCGCTTTCGCCGCTTACCGGTGGTGGACGCGTCGGGGGCAATGATCGGGATTCTGACCGAGCGCGACCTGCGCCAGCACGTCGGCTATCTGCCGACGACGCACGTCAACGCGGCCATGAACGAGAAGGTGCTGACCATCGGCCCCGACGAGCCGATCGAGTCGGCGGCGGCCCTCATGCTGGAACGGAAGATCGGCGGCCTGCCGGTGGTGGCCAAGGACGGGAAGCTGCTCGGTATCGTCACCGTCACCGATCTGTTGCAGGGACTTCTGCACAACGTCGGCGGCAGCGACGACACGAGCGGGCGGATCGACATCCGACTGGCGAGCCCGGAGCAGACCGTGGCGGGGGCGGTGCAGGCGCTCGAGTCCGCCGGTGCCATCATCCTCGGCCTCGGCACACAGCGCTCCGTCGCCGCAGCGGAACGGACGTTCTACGTGCGCCTCCTGGCCCCCGACCTGGCACCGTTGGCCGAGCTGCTGCGACAGCAGGGCTATGCCGTGCTGGCGGTGCACCCGCCTCAGGCGGCATGACGGAGCGAGAAGGGAGCCGCGATGAGCTTCTTCGAGGTGAAACGGTTACCGGTGCAGGAGGTGCTCCCGGGGATCGAGCTGCGGTCGGTGAATCTCGAGAACGTGATGATGAGCTTCGTCGACTACGCGGCCGGCTCGGAGGTGCCGACGCACGAGCACCGCCACGAGCAGATCACCTACGTGCTGGAAGGCACGCTCGAGGTCGCCGTCGGCGACGAACGGCGACTGCTCGGCCCGGGCCAGGGCGTCCGCATCCCGCCCTACACCGACCACAGCTCGCGACCGGTGCAGGGCCCGGCCAAGGCGCTCGACGCCTGGTCGCCGGTGCCGCACCGGCTCAAGGTCGAAGCCCCGACCGCGCTCGGCGAAGAGGTCCCGGTCGAAGACGAGGGCGCGTGACCACCTGATCCTAGGATGAGGATCCTCGGCCCCCGGGCCAGAGGCCTGTGCCACCGGGAAGACGCGCCGAGACGGGGACCGACTGGGGCTGTTGGTATTGGTTTCCAGCCTGTCCCGGAGGAGTCGGCTCAACCTCCCCACACCCGCCGCGTCTTGCGCGCTACCTCCCGGTGAAGCGCGGCGGGCGGCGCTGCACGAACGAGGCGACGCCTTCGCGAAAATCCTCGGTGCCGAAGCTGGCGACCATCTCGGTGTCGGCCTCGTGAATCGAGGCGCCGAGATCGGTGAACAGGTCGCCGTAGAGCTGCCGTTTCATGATGCGAATGGAGCGTGGCGAGCAGAGCTTGGCCAGCTCCGCGGCGCGCTCGCGCACCACTGACAGCAGCTCGTCGTGCGGGACGATGCGGTTGATGAGGCCCATGCCGAGCGCTTCCTGGGCGTCGATGATGCGGCCGGAGTAGAGCAGGTCGCAGGCGTTGTGCATGCCGACCAGCCGCGGTAGCAACCAGGCGCTGCCGTGCTCCGCCACCAGCCCGCGGCGCGAGAAGATGGTGCCGAAGCGAGCGCGGTCGGAGGCGATGCGCATGTCGTAGTAGAGCATGTAGGAAAGGCCGAGGCCGACGGCGATGCCATTGACGGCGGCGATCACCGGCTTGCGCAGCCCGAGCGGATAGCTGTACTCGCCGCGTAGCGCCGCCGGCACCGAGGTGTCGGCCTCGACGTGCAGCGCCGGGTCGGCGCCGGCCATCGCCCCCTCGCCGCCCTTCTGCACCGCCTGCAACATGTCCATGTCGGCCCCGGCGCAGTAGCCCTTGCCGGCGCCGGTGACGACGATGACGCGGACCTCCTCGTCACGGTCGGCTTGGAAGATAGCGTGGCGCACCTCCGCGCCCATGCGCATCGTCCACGCGTTCAGCCGGTCCGGCCGATTCAACGTGACGGTGGCGATGCGATCGCTGACATCGTAGAGGATCTGTTCGTAGCTCATGCGGCACCCTTTCTCGGCTTATGGTACCCCAGCGGCTACATCGGATGCCGAGTTACTGCAAGGCGATAGCTGAAAGCGGAAAGCTGAAAGCGAAAAGCGCGAGGAGTGGGGATCGGCTTTGAGCCTGCAACTTGTGGCTTGAAGCTTGGCGGATCAGATCTCGATCGTCCCCTCCAGAAACGCCACGGCGTGCCCGGCGATCCAGACGCGATCGCCATGCTGCTCGCAGAACAGCTCGCCGCCGCGGCGGGAGAGCTGGCGGGCGTGCAGCACCGTCTTGCCGAGCCGCGCGGCCCAGTAGGGGACCAGCGTGCAGTGCGCCGATCCGGTGACGGGATCTTCGGGAATGCCGGCCTTCGGCGCGAAGAAGCGCGAGACGAAGTCGGTACTGTCCCCGGGGGCGGTGACGATGACGCCCGCATCGAGGGCGATCAGCTGCTGCATGTCCGGACGCAGATCGCGGATGTCACGCTCGGACGGGTAGATCGCCAGGTAATCGCGCGTGCGCCGTACCTCGGAAGGTTGCTGCCCGAGGCCGGCGAGAAGGGCGTCGGGCGTCGTGCACGGCTTCGCCTCCCAGGCGGGAAAGTCCATGCGCCATCGATCGCCGTCGCGGCTCACCGTCAGCAACCCGCTCTGCGACGAGAACGTCACCTGCTCGCGCCCGGGCTGCAGCAGACGCAGGACGACGAAGGCCGACGCCAGCGTGGCGTGGCCGCAGAGATCGACCTCCTGCACCGGGGTGAACCAGCGCAGGGCCAAGTGGTCGCCGGCGGGGACGAAAAAGGCGGTCTCGGACAGGTTGTTCTCGGCTGCGATCGCCTGCAGCGTCTCGTCGTCGAGCCACTGCTCCAAGGGGCAGACCGCGGCGGGATTGCCGCCGAACACATTGCGAGTGAAGGCGTCGACTTGAAACAGGCGGATCTTCACGGTCGGTCTCCTTGTCCCGGCGAGTGCTGCGTGGGTATCTGCTCGTAACAGAGATGGTCGCGCGTCCAAAGAAGTTCGTTTCGCCGCTCGTGGGCGACGCCGCGGCTTGACTCGTTTATCCCCGACTTGTAACCGTCACCACGCTCACGGTCGGAGACGAAAGGGGGACGAGGCATGCGCATGGCCATGGGATGGACGCGTTCGGCGATCGCGCTGGCCGCCATGCTGACCCTGGCCGGTTGTGCCGGTGACGGGTCGAGCCCGGCGGCGACGCCGACGTCGACGCCCGTGCCGACCGCCACGGTCACCGTGCCGCCCTCGGCGACCCCCGTCGTCGTGCCGTCGGCCACCGCCACCGTGCTCCCATCGGCGACAGCCACCATTGCGCCTGTGGCCACCTTCACCGCCACGGCCGCACCAACGGAGACGGCGACGCCGTCGCCGTCGAGCACCGGCACGGCGACGCCCGAGCCCAGCGCGACGCCGAGCGTGTCGGCCAGCAGTCAGTATCTCGCGCCGGGGTCCGACGGTGTCGGCGTGATGACGATGACCTTCACCGACAGCAGCCGCCCGACGATGGCCAACGGCACCTATGCCGGCTCGGCCACGCGCCGCTTGGTGACCGAGATCTGGTACCCGATCGATGCCAGCCTCGGTGTTGCCGGCAAGGACGTCCGCAACGCTCCCTTCGTCGCCGACGGCCAGCGCCACCCGTTGATCCTGTGGAGCCACGGCTTCTTCGACCTGCGCACCGGCGAGGCCTATCTCGCCCATCAGCTCGCCAGCTACGGCTACATCGTCGCCGCGCCGGACTTTCCCCTGACCAACATGAACGCGCCCGGCGGTGCCAACGTCGACGACGTCGTCAATCAGCCGGGCGACGTAAGCTTCCTCATCGATCAGCTCCTCGCCCTCGACGCCGCCGCGGGCAACAACTTCTCCGGCGCCGTCGACGCCGATCGCATCGGCGTAGGCGGACTCTCGCTCGGTGGGTTGACGACGACGCTGACCGCGTTTCATCCGACGCTGCGCGACCCGCGGGTGCGCGCCGCCGTTTCGCTTGCGGGTCCGGGTTGTTTCCTCGGCGCCAGCTTCTACCAGAACGCCGACGTGCCGTTGTTGATGGTGAACGGCACCATCGATGCCTTCGTGCCGTATCAGCAGAATGCCGTCTTCGGCTACGGCGAGGCGCACGCGCCCAAGTACCTCGTCACTCTCGCCGCCGGCTCGCACACCGGCTTCACCGGTGCCGCCACCATCCTGTTCGAGAATCTCGACAACCCCGACGACGTCGGCTGCACCAGCGTCTCTGGCAGCCTCGGCGATGCGGGCGGCGGCTTCCTCGACCTTCTCGGCGGCGCCGATGCCGGTATCATCGCGGGCGACTGCCCGGCAGCGTGCGCCGATCCGACGCCGCGCCCGCGGGCGATGCGGCCGTCGCGCCAGCACGACCTCGCCATTCTCAGCGTGCTGCCCTTCCTGCAGGCGGAGCTGCGCGGAGACGTCGCCGCACGGGATTTTGTCGAGTCGACCCTGGCCACGGAGAACCAGGACGTGACCGTGCAGTTCGAACGCTGACGTGCGGGAAGAAGATTGCCGCGGATGGAACGGATTAAACGGATTTCGCGGATTCAGCCATGACGTAACAAAAGCCAGTTGCCGCGCGCGGACCTTGTTCCTGGGAAATCGGCGCAATCGGCAGAGTCCGCGGTTGTCACTTCTTCCTTTCCCCAAATCCGTTTAATCCGTCTAATTCGTTCCATCCGTTGTGATCACTTTCTTTTCCTCACCAGCCGCGCAAATCGATCGGCCAGGTGTCGACGACGTCGTCGCCGGACACCAGGTGCAGCCGTTCGTGGTAGGCGATGGTCGGGTCGATGTGGCCCGGCCAGATCCGCACGCGGTCGCCGACCTTGACCGGTTGCTCGGGGGCGAAGGTGAGGTGCTCGTCGGAGCAGAACCACACCTGGCCGCCGGTCACGCTCGGGTCGCCGTGATCCATGCCGAGCGCCTTCAGGCCGCAGTCGGCGACGGCGTAGCTCGGTGACACCGAGATCACCGTGGCGAGCAGGCTGAGACCCTGGCGAAAGGGCAGGTCGAGCTTGGCGTAGGCGTTGTCCATCAGGACGTAGGAGCCGGCCTGGATCTCGTTCGCCCAGACGTTGCAGTCGTAGGTGCCGGTGCCGCCGGCGGAGATCAGCTCGCCGCCGACCTGCGCGTGCGCCGCCAGCAGCAGCCGCATCGACTCCTCGCACAGCCGGGCGCGGGTGTCGCGATCGTCGAGGCCGACGACGTGGCCTTCGTAGCCCATCACGCCGCGTACATCGAGCCCCTTGGCGCGGGCGAGGTCGGCGAGGCGGCCGGCGGCCTCGGGCAGGCAGCCGCAGCGGGGCAGGCCGACGTTGACGTCGACGACCACCTGGCGCACGCCGCCGCCGGCCGCCGCCGCGATGGTCGCCTCGGAGTCGACGGCGACGGTGACGCGGGCGTCGAGACGCGCCAGGCGGCGGGTGTCGAGCACCTCGTTGGCGAGCAGCAGATCCTCGCCGAGCCCGGCCGCGGCCATGCCCTCGACCTCGCGGATGGTGGCGCAGGTGAAGCGATGATGCCCGTGCGCCGCCTGGCGCCGGGCGAGCGCCGTACACTTGTGCGCCTTCACGTGCGGGCGCAGCCGCGCCCCCGGAAGAGCCGCGGCCATCGCCGTCAGATTGCCCTCGAGAACCTCGGCGTCGGCGAGCAACGCCGGGGTTTGCAGCTCGTGAATTTTCATTTTTTTCCTCTACCTGAAGCGAGCTCCTTTGCTGAAGAGAACACTCCGGCCTCCCCCTTTGGACAACGGGGATGGAGGGGGATTGTCCGCTGTGCACTCAAATCCCCCCTGGGCCTCCTTTGCCAAAGGAGGGAACCTTCTCTCGAAACGCTCCTTGATCCCCATGGGGCATATTCACCCCGCACGCCCCGGCTCCTGTTACTGCTTCCCTGGAGATGCGCCGCGTTCCCGGCTAGAAGAGCGCCCATGCCGCGCCGGCCCGCCCTGCTCACCGCCATCGCCGCCCTCATGGCGCTGAATATCGTCGGTACCCTGGGATACATGACGATCACCGGCATGAGCTTCATGGACGCGCTCTACATGACGGTGATCACGCTGTCGACCGTCGGCTTTCACGAGGTCCGGCCGCTCGGCACGGCGGGGCGGCTTTTCACCGTCGGCCTCATCGGCGCCGGCTTGGGAATCGTCTTCTACAGTGTCACCATCTTCGCGCGCGACGTGATCGAAGGCGAGATTCAGCGAACACTCGGGAGGCGTAGGGTGCAGCGACAGATCTCTCACATGCACGACCACTTCATCGTCTGCGGCTTCGGCCGCATGGGCCGCATCGTCTGCAAGGAGCTGGCGGCCAAGCCGTCGCCGTTCGTCGTCATCGAGCGGCAGGCGGAGGCCCTCCGCTACCTCGAGGAAGACCAGTACCCCTGCGTCGAAGGCGACGCCACCGAGGATAGCGTCCTGGAGGAAGCCGGCATCAAACGCGCGCGCGGGCTGGTCGCCGCGCTGTCGACCGACTCGGACAACGTCTACGTCGTTCTCAGCGCGCGGGAGCTCAACCCGAATCTCCTCATCGTCGCCCGCGCCGAGGACGACCGCAGCGAGCGCAAGCTGCTGCACGCCGGCGCCACGCGCGTGGTCTCGCCCTACGTCATCGGCGGCTATCGCATGGCGCACTCGCTGCTGCGCCCCGCCGTCCTCGACGTCATCGACCTCGCCACCCACTACCGCAGCATGGAGCTGCAGATCGAGGAGGTCACCGTCGCCAAGGGCGGCTTCGGCGAGGGCGGCACGCTGCAGCAGTCGGGCATCCGCGAGAAGCTCGGCATCATCGTCATCGCCATCAAGAAGCCGAGCGGGGAGATGATGTTCAATCCCGTGGCCGACGTCCGCATCGAGGCCGGCGATCGCCTGGTGCTGATCGGGCAGACGGAGAGTCTGCGCGAGCTGGAGAGAAGGTTGCAGACGGAGGGGTGAGGAAGAGCGGTTCAAGGTCCAAGGTTGAAGGTCAAAGGCGAAGAGAAAGGGAGAGACGACGGGGGTGAAGATGAAAGGGCAGGGGTTGTTCGATGCTTCGGTGATCGATCTCGGTCTCGACTGTCGGGCGGTGACCTTCGAGAATCCGACGGGCGAGCGGGGGGCCGGCGGGCGCAGTCATCGCGGGCGCAAGGGGGCGCCGTCGCGGCGTGTGGCAGCCGGGGAGCGCGTCGTGCTCGCCGATCTGGCCGGGCCGGGGACGCTGCGGCACATCTGGATGACCTTTCCACCGGCGCCGCCGGAGGCGATGCGCTCGCTCGTGCTCGAGGTCTTCTACGACGGCGCCGAGGAGCCGAGCGTATCGGTGCCCTGTCTCGACTTCTTCGCCTCGCCCCACGGCCGCCCGGCAGCGTTCGATTCGGCGCTGGTCTCGGTCCACGAGGGCCGGGGGTTCAACGCCTACTTCCCGATGCCGTTTCGTCGTCGCGTGCGCGTCGAGCTGACCAACGCCGGCGCGCGAACGACCGTGCTGTACTACCAGATCGACTACACGCTGGAGGAAGACCTCCCGGAGGAATCGGGCTACCTGCACGCCGTCTTCGGCCGCGAGAACCCGACGACGCGCGAGCGCGATTTCGTCATCGCCGACGGCCTGCGCGGACCGGGACGCTTTCTCGGCTGCGCCGTCGGCGTGCGCGTCATCGATCCCGGCTTCTGGTACGGCGAGGGCGAGGTCAAGGTCTACCGTGACGGTGATCGCGACTACCCGACGATCTGCGGCACCGGCCTGGAGGACTACGTCGGCACGGCGTGGGGCATGGGGCCGCACGCGGCCTTCTATGCCGGCGCTCCGCTCGACGTTCACGATCCCTCCCACGCGGCGCGCCCCGACTTCGTCGGCTTCTATCGCTGGCACGTGCCCGACCCGATCGTCTACCGCGAGGAGCTGCGGGTGACGATCCAGCAGATCGGCTACGCGCTCTTCACCGAGGGGCAAGAGGAGGAGCTCGCCCGCTACGCGCAGACCAACCCCGCCGCCGGCGCCGGCTGGGAGCGCAACCCGCAGCCGGGGGTCCTGGCGCGCGGCATCGCCGAGCGCGTCGACGACTACTGCGCCACCGCCTACGTCTACTGCCGCCAGCCGCAGCCGGTGCCGCGCGTCGACATCGCCGCCGCAATCGCCGACATCGGGCGGCGCCCCTACGAGCACCCGAGCCCGTTCGAGGTCGTGCTCGCCGGCGCGTAGGCGCTCCCTCCGCGGCGTGGCCGCGACCGATGGCGAGCTGGGACAGGCTGCTGACCGCCAACGCCGTTGCCGGGCCGGAGAGCGACAGGGTCGTCCGAACCGGGGGCAGCCCTTGAAACTAGAACCAGCCTGAGCCAACTCGCGTTTTTCGAT
>CAZYMF010000023.1:0-19239 GCA_964648215.1 uncultured Binatia bacterium (SeqCode)
CGCTGGCTGCAGCACTTTCGTCTCCACGGGGTCGCCGGCTTGAACGAGCCCTCGAAGCCGTCCCGAGGGCTGCGCTCGACCGGGAAGGATCTGTCTCCCGCGCCCGAGTCGCACGAATCGGAGCACGCCGCCGCGCACGCGCAGCGCTCGGGCTCCTGAGCGGTCCCCGCCGGCGCCGGGTCTCATCGGGCGCAAGCCAGCCGGCACGGTTGCCCTCGCCCTGGTGCCAGACTGGACCGGTGCTTGCTCCGCCGGCAGCACTCAGGCAGACGGGTGGAGATGTATCCCGTCCTGTTTCGTCTCGGCCCGATCACGGTCGAGAGCTTCTGGGTGATGCTGTTCCTCGGGTTCCTGGTGGCGCTGCGGGTGGTGCGCTCCGAGTTCGAACGGCTCGGTTACCCAGCGGGCTGGGCCTACGATTTCATCCTCTACTCTTACGTCGGCGGGCTGATCGGTGCCCGCCTGTTCTTGCTCACCAGCGCGTGGAACGTGTTCGCGCGCGACCCGTTCGAGTTCTTGTTCTCCGGCAGTGGTTGGGTTTGGCAGGGTGGGGTGCTCGGAGGGGCGATCGCCGTTGGTTGGGGCTGCTGGCGCAAGGGCCTGTCGCTGCTGGTGGCCGGCGACGTGGCCGGCCCGGCGATGGCCATCGGCCAGGCGATCGGGCGCATCGGCTGCCAGCTCGCCGGTGACGGAGACTACGGCACGCCGACCTCGCTGCCGTGGGGGATGAGCTATCCCCATGGTGTGGTGCCGACGCTGCAGCGGGTGCATCCGGCGCCGCTCTACGAAGCCTTCCTCTACACGCTGATCTTCTGGGGCTTGTGGCGACTGCGCCGCCGGGGATATCGACCCGGGGTGATCTTGGGATTGTACCTGATCGGCACCGGCTGTGCTCGGTTCGCCGTCGAGTTCGTGCGCATCAACCGTGTGCTCGCCCTCGGCCTGACGCTGCCGCAGCTGCTGAGCATCGCCTCGTGCGTGATCGGCCTGGCGCTCTGCGTGCGACCTTGGCGGCTGGAGACGCGCGCCGCGTAACCCATGCGACCGGTGCTGTTCCACATTGCCGGCCACGCCGTGCCGAGCTTCTGGGTGACGGCGTTCTCCGGTTTCCTCGTGGCGATGCTGCTGGCGCGGGCCGAGCTGCGGCGCCGGAGGATGGATACCCGCCTGGCCTACGACATGACGCTGTGGGCCTACGTCGGCGGCTGGGTGGGGGCGCGTCTGTTCCTCATCCCGACGGGTTGGACGCAGTTCACCGCCGATCCGATCGGCTTTCTCACCGCCTCGAGCGGATGGGTCTGGTACGGCGGCCTGATCGGAGGCACCGTGGCGGTGGCGGCGTGGGCTCGCCGCGAGCGTCTGGCCCTGGTGACCCTGGCCGATATTGCGGCGCCCGCGCTCGCGGTGGGGTTGGCCTTCGGCCGCCTGGGCTGCCAGCTCTCCGGGGACGGCGACTACGGTGTGGCGACCAGCCTGCCGTGGGGCATGAGCTACCCCCACGGTGTCGTGCCCACCACCGAGAGGGTTCATCCCGCGCCCGTGTACGAGATGCTGACCAGCCTGCTTCTCTTCGCCTGGCTGTGGCGGCGGCGCCATCACGATCCACCCGTCGGGTCGCAGTTCGGCATCTACCTGGTGGGTACCGGGGTGGCGCGTTTCGGCATCGAGTTCGTCCGTCGCAACCCGGCGTGGATCCTGGGGTTGACGACGGCGCAGTGGTTCAGCGTGGCTTCGGTTGCCGTCGGGATCGTTCTCCTGCTGCGGCCCGCCAGCCCCGCTGCACCCGCCGGAGGTGGTGCGTGAAGGACATGCTGGTCCTCTTCGACATCGACGGCACCCTGGTTCACGTGGCCGAGGAAGTCGCCTTTGCCGGCGCCTTCCGCCAGCTCTACGGCGACGGTGTCGATGTCAGCTGGCCGAGCGACATCACCGCCAGCGACACCAGCTTCATCGCCGCCGTCGTCGAACGCGCGACCGGGCGGCGCGCCGCGGCGGACGAGCTGGACGAGGTCGTGAGGTGCTTCGTGGCACACCTGGAGCGGGGAATTGTGAGCGGTGCGCTGTCTCTGCGCGCCGTCGCCGGCGCGGCCGGGTTCGTGGCGACCTGTGTGCGGCGGGCGCCGATCGCCGTCGCCACTGGTTGCGTCGAGCCCTCGGCCCGGCTCAAGCTGCGCCACGCCGGACTGGAGCCGTTCTTTGCCTGTGGCGGATTCTCGACCGGCGAGCGGCGTCGTTCGGAGATCGTGGCCCGCGCCATCCGCGCCGCCGAACGGCACTACGACCGCCGCTTCGCGCCGGCGCAGGTGGTGAGCATCGGGGACGGCCCCTGGGACGTCGAGGCGGCGCGCGACCTGGGGCTGCGCTTCATCGGCATCAACGAGAGCGAGCGCGGCCGCGCGCGGCTGCGGCGCGCGGGAGCGCGGCTGGTGTTGCAGGACTACGCCGATACGGCGGCGATGCTGCGGGCGGTCGAGGGGAGCCACGGCGTTGTCGACTGACTGTCCGGTTTGGCGTAGGATGCGACGCATGAAGTCCGGGGTGCTTCTGGCTGCCGGAGTGCTCGTGCTGATCGCCGGCGTTGCCCGGGCGGACATCTTCGAGTGGCGCGACGGTGACGGCACCCGTCACTTCACCAACAAGAAGTCGGAGATTCCCGTGGCCGACGGTATCCAGGTGGTGGTCACGGACCCGGAGGTATCGGCGGAGCCGGCGACGACGGCGCCGGTCGTGTCCGAGCCGGAAGGAGAGGCACTGGTGGTGTACGACGACTCGGCGGAGCGCGACGCGTACGTCGAAGGTCTGCAACAGGGCTTGGCCCTGGCCGCGGGGGCGGGCAACACGCTGCAAATCAACGCGCCGCTTGCCGTCGTCGCCGCGAGCGGAGGATGGATGCCGGCTCCGCCTCCCATCGGGTACTATCCCTACGACCCGTACTACTATCCGCCCTACGACTCCTACCCCCTCTACCACTACCCGTTGCTGGCCACGACCTTCCGTCACGGCCGCTCGGGCCATCGCCTGCACCGCAGGCGGTTCGGGGCGAAGTTCCAGCACCACCACCAGCCCGGTGTCTTTGCCCGCGACCGCTTTACCGCCTTCGGCCCGAGCTTGAGCCCATTGTCTTCCCGCGGGTTCCACCACGGATTGCGGCGCGGTGCGCGATCTACCTTCTGACACGGCCCTTCTGGATCGGATCGAGTGATGTCCCATTGGCGTGCTCTCGACCGGGCACACAGCGCCCTGGTGATGATCGATGTGCAGGAGGCCTATCGTGGTGTTCCGGTGGGCTACGACGGTGTCGTCCGTGCCCTCGGCCGTCTGCTGCAGGTTGCAGTGGCCCTGCGGGTGCCGCTGCTGGTGACCGAGCAATACCCCAAAGGTCTCGGGCACACGCTGCCCGAGCTGACCGGGCTTTTCCCGCCGGGGCAGGAGGTGGTGGAGAAGCTCTCTCTCAGCTGCTGCGGTGCCCCGACCTTCGCCGCCGCCCTCGACCGGCTCCGCCGCCGCCAGATCGTGGTCTGCGGTCTGGAAGCGCACGCGTGCGTGAACCAGACGGTCCACGACCTGCTCGATCAGGGATACCAGGTTCACCTCCCGCACGACGCGATCTCCTCGCGTTTCGAGAGCGACTATCGGGTGGCGTGGGAGAAGATGATCGGCTCCGGGGCGATCCCGAGCAGCGTCGAGATGATCGGCCTGGAATGGGTGCGGACGGCCGCCGCACCCGAGTTCAAGACCGTGCAGAAGATCATCAAGTGAGGCGGCGGCGTGAGCGCGCCGCCGTTCCTCACGCGCCGCGAAACCGGGGTTGCCGCTTCTCCATCACGGCCAGGACGCCCTCGCGGGCGTCGGCGGTGGTGAACGTGATGCCTTGCTGCAGCGACTCGAAGTCGAGCATGTCTTCGAGGCTGTGCTCGACGCCGCGGTAGAGGGCCCTCTTGGTCATGCGGACGGCGATCGGCGCGCAGCCGGCGATCTCGCGCGCGAGGCCGGCCACGCTGTCGTGAAATTGCTCGCGCGGCACGACTCGGGTCAGCAGACCGAGCCGATCGGCCTCGGCGGCGTCGATGATCCGGCCGGTGAAGAAGAGATCGGCCGCCCGCGCCGTGCCGATGAGACGCGGCAGAAAGTAGGTGGCCCCCATGCCGGGATGAAGGCCCAGCCGGGCAAAGGTCATCCCCATCTTGGCCTCGCTCGTCGCCAGGCGCAGATCACACGCCAGCGCGAGGCACAGGCCGGCGCCGATGGCGTGGCCGTTGATCGCCGCGATCGTCGGTATCTCCAGCTGGCGGATGGCCAGGAAGCGGGTGTAGAAGCCGCGGGGCGAGCCGGCCATGCTCGGCGCGCCGGCGTCCTGCACCGCGCCGCTGTCGCGTGCCAACATGCCGAGGTCGCCGCCGGAGCTGAAGGCCTTGCCGGCGCCGGTCAGAACGAACACCCGCACGCTCGGGTCGCCGCGAATCTCGTCGACGGCGGCGACGACCTCCGCGCCCATCGCCGGTGTCATCGAGTTGCGCGTCTCGGGGCGGTTCAGCGTCAGAGTGGCGATCCCGTCGTCGGTCCGGCTCAGGGTGATGTGCTCGTAGGCCATGTCGTTTCTCCTCGGCTCTTCATGTCGGCGCCGCCGGTTGTACCGGCGGCCCGGGGCCCAGTCAAAGCGCGGGCGGCCGGCGGTGGGGAAATTGACATCGGCACCTCCTGTTCGTAGCGTACCGAGATGCGCAAGCTGTGGATTGGCGTGGCCGTGTTGGTCGTGCTGCTGGTGCTGGCCGCGGTGGCCGCGGTCCTGTCGTTGAACCGGATCATCGCCGCCAACCGCGATCTCATCCTGGCTCGGGTGCAGGCGGCCGTCGGTCGCCCGGTCCGCGTGCAGGACATCGCCGTCCGTTTTGCCGCCGGTCTGGGTGTCGGGCTCACCGGGATCGAGATCGGCGAGGATCCGGCGTTCGGCACCGAGCCGTTCCTGCGCGCGCGCGAGCTGACCGCTCGTGTCGACCTGTGGCCCCTGCTCGATCGTCGCCTCGAGGTGAGCCGTATCACCCTGGAGTCGCCGACGGTTCGCGTCGTCCGCAGCAAGGCCGGGCGGTGGAACTACGAGACTCTGGGACAGGGTGGGCCGCGGGCCCGGGCGGGCGGCGGGATCGTGCTGGTCGCCGCCGCCACGCCTGCCGGCGAGGCGGCCCCGGCGTCATTCTCTTTCCTGGTCCAATCGGTTCAGATCAGGGATGGAACGGTCGTGCTCGTCGACCGCGGACAGAGCCCCGAGTCCGTCACCTGGGTGCGGCAAATTGCCCTGCAACTGCACGACGTCAGCACCGATCATCCGATCGGCTTCGATCTGCGCGCCGCGCTCCAGGGGGATCAGCCCAACGTGCAGCTGCGCGGGCTGGCCGGGCCGCTGGCGCAGCGCACCCATCTGCCGCTGGCGGTGCAGGGAACCCTGGGGCCGTTCCCGGGTTTCAACGCCGTGGTGGACGGCCTCGACCTGCGGGCGTTCCTGACCCCGAACGCCGTTCAGCTCGAACAGATCAGCGGCAACGCGCTGTCCGGAACCTTCGGGCTGACCGGCGAGTACGCGCTCGGCACGGGTGGGCCCGTGCGGCTGGCGGGCGAGCTGAGTGGAATCAGCCTGCAGCAGCTCGTCTCGCTGCGGGGGGAGGGCTCGGCCTATGCGATCGAAGGACGCGGATCTCTCCGCGTCGATCTGCGCGGCGTCACCGGGGGTGACCTGCTGCGCTCGCTGATGGGGACGGTGGCGGTCGACGCCGGCCAGGGGGCGATTCGCGACTTCAATCTCGTCGACGAGGTGCTGGCGCGCGTCTCCGGCCTGCCCGGGCTGACACGCTTGATCGCCGATCGCCTCAAGCCCAAATACGCTCGACTGTTCCAGGGCAAGGAGACGCGTTTCGACAAGGCACAGGCGAGCTTCCGCGTCGCCCAGGGCCGCGCCGACACCGACGACATGACCGTCGTGGCCGAAGACTTCGGCGTGCGAGCCGCCGGTTGGTTCAATCTCGATCGCGACGTCGACATGAGCGGCACGCTGCGGATGTCGCGGCGCTTCAGCGACGACGTGGCCGCGGACGTGAAGGAAGCCCGCTACTTCTTCGATGACGGGCAGCTGGCCATCCCGTTTCAGCTGCGCGGCAAGCTCGGTCACGCCAAGCCGAAGCCCGATACGGCCTATCTCACCCGCCTGCTCGAGCGTGCCGTGACGCGGGGCGCGGCGGGTGAGCTGCTCGACAAGCTCCTCGGCAACAAGGCTCGCGGCAAGGCGACGCCCGGGGCCCCGCCGCCGAGCAACTCGCTCGAACAGGGGCTGCGCAAGCTGTTCGGCCGCTGATCGCCGGCGCGCCGGTCACGCTCTCAGCGGGCGACGTCGCTGGCGAGATCGGCCGGAGTCGGCGGCGCCACCGGTTCCGGTTCAGCCGCGCTCGCTGCCGGCTCTTCCTCCGGCGCCGCCGGCGCTTCCGCCACTGGAGCTTCTTGCAGAGCGAGGCGATGAGGCAGGGTGAAGCTGAAGGTTGATCCGCGGCCGGCCTCGGAGGTCACGATGATCTCGCCTTCGAGCAGGCCGAGATAGCGACGGACCAGGGCCAGGCCCAGGCCGAGGCCGCCGTGGGCGCGGGTCGCGGTGCCGTCGATCTGACGAAAGTCCTCGAAGATCAGCTCGAGATGCTCCGGGCTGATGCCCACGCCGGTGTCCTCGACCGTGAAGCGCACGCGTCGCGCCGCGGGAAGGTTCTCCGCCGACAGGGTAACGCGCCCGCCGGCGGGGGTGAACTTCACGGCGTTGGACAGCAGCTGTTCCAGGATCGCCCCCAGCTTCTGCGGGTCGGTGAGAATCGGCGGAAGATCGGCGGGAACCTGAATCCGGAAGCTGATGTCGGGGGGATGCGGCTGACGCGCGCGGGTGAGCAGCTGGCGCACCAGCTTCGCCGCGTCGACCTCGGCGGCGCGGACGATCGTCTGGTGCTCCTCGAGCTTGGCGAAATCGAGCAGGTTCTCCAACAGCCGGTGGAGCTTGGCGGCGCTGTGATGCACGTGACCGCAGACGTCGACGGCCGACCGCGGTAGGTCACCGAAATCGCCGCTGATCAGGAGATCGCTGTACCCGATGATGACATTGAGCGGCGAACGCAGCTCGTGGGACATGTTGGCGACGAACTCCGATTTCAACCGATTGGCCTCGAGCACGCGGTTGTACAACGCGCGCAGCCGCGTGCTCTGTTGCTCCAGCTCGCGGGTGCGGCGCCGGACCTCTTGCTCCAACTGCTGCGCCCAGGCGCCGCGCTCGAGTGCCACGCGCCGGTCCTGTTTGGCGGAGTCGACGATGTAGCCGTAAAAGATGGCGGTGGCGAAGAAGAAGGGCGCGCGGATCAGCGAGGCTGGCGTCATGGCTTCGGAGCCGGCCAGCAGTATGCTCGCCCCGCCGATGAGCAGCGCCCCGACGGCCAGCAGGCTCAGGCTCTCGCTGATGGCGGCGAGGAACAGGACGAAGAAGAAGAGGAAGAAGTCCTGGCCCATGTGCACCAGGACGAGCACGGCGCAGACCCACGCCGTGTCGACGATCAAGACCGGCGCCTGCACCCACCAGCGGAAGAACTGCTCCGGCCGCACCAGGGACAAGGCGAGGTTGGAGAGCAACGCGGCCAGGATGATCGACGCGGTGCGGAGCGGCACCGGCCCGGGCTGTTGCACCACGGCGACCGAGCCCACGGCGATGATCAGGACGTAGCGAACCAGCAGGAACGTGTGCCGACGCTCGCGGGGTGCCACCACATCCGGGGTCATGCCACCTGTCGGTCCGCCGCCGTCGCGGTCTGCTCCAGGGGCGTGGCGGGTAGCGAGAGGACGAATTCGCTGCCCCGGCCGGGTTCGCTCGAAACGCCGAGAGTGCCGTTGAGCATGTCGGTGTAGCGGCGCACCACCGCCAGCCCGATCCCCAGGCCTTCGTAGCGCCGCTGCAACGATCCGTCGACCTGGCGGAAGTCCTGAAAGATCGTCTCGATGTCCTCGGGGCGCATGCCGATACCGGTGTCGCGCACGCGGAAGCGTACCTCCGGCTCGCCCGGCGCGTGGGTGATCGACAGCCTGACGTTGCCGGTGTGGGTGAACTTCACCGCGTTGCTCAGGAGGTGGCCGAGAATGACCCGTAGCTTGTGCCCGTCAGTGACCAGGTGCGGCAGATCGGAGCTCAGCTCGGTGGCGACCCGGATGTGAGACGGCCGGGGCAAGTTGATCGCATCGGTCAGCTCCTCGGCCAGCTCATTGAGATCCACCGGCCCGATGAAGAACGGGGTCGTGCCGGCATCGGCCTTGGCCAGATCGAGAACGTTGGTCACCATCGCCAGCAGGCGGCGCGCGTTGTGCCGCATCCGGTCGACCAGCTCCTGCGCGCCGACATCGAGGCTGCCCCAGACCCCTTGGCTCAGGAGGTCGCCGTAGCCGAGGATGACGTGCAGCGGGCTCAGCAGCTCGTGCGACATGGTGGCGACGAACTGCGTCTTGAGCCGACTGGCCTCCTCCGCCTGCTTGTACAGGGCCTCCATGGCCTCCGCCCTGGCGTTGGCCTCCTGCGTGCGAATCTCGACCAGTCGCTCCAACTGCCGCGCCACTTCCTGGTCGCGCGCGACGCGGTCGCGTTCCGAGCGGGCGCGGGTGCCGACGTGGCCGTAGAACAGCGCCAGGGTGAAGAAGAACGGGATCCGAATCAGCGACGGGGAGGTCCAGAACGATTCGCCGTGCGCCGAGAAGTAGCAGTCGACGATCCCGATCATCACCGCCCCCACCAGCGCGATGGTCAGACTCTCGCCCACCGCGGCCAGCGTGAGCACGAAGAAGTAGAGCAGGAAGAACTGCTGGCCGATCTGTCCGGGAAGGGAGAGGCTGTAGGCGATCCACAGGGTGTCGGCGACCAGGACCGGTACCTGGATCGCCCAGCCGAACAGGTATGCCTCGGGTACGGCGCCGAGCAGCAGGTTCGACACCAGCGCCCCGATGATGAGGTACGGAACTGCGGAGTCGAGCTGGACCTGAGGGCCCTCGAACAGAATCAGGTACGCCGCCGCGATGATGAACGCATAGCGGAGCAGCAGGAACGCACGCTTGCGAGTGAGAGGGTTGGCGTCTTCTGCCACTGGCTGCCTCGGTGAGCTCGTTGTTAGGTCACCTCCTCGGGCAGCAAAGCAGATGCCACGGAGTCAGTAGCGGACAGTCGAACGTTCTGTGATTGGCTACAAGGGAAAGTGGCCACCGACTGTCATCCGGCGACAACCCGATAACGATTGCGGAACGGACGGCTAGAATAAATCGCAGGGGTGCTGTGTTGCCGGTGTACCTTTTGGGTGTCGGCGGCCTACCTGCTCGGGCACGGCGATGGCGACGTTGCCTGTCGCCGGGGGGGAAGATATGGAACGCGGGTGCGGGCACGCTCACGGAGTTCGGGAAGCGCTTGGCTGCAGTACTCGGGGGCCGCGCTCCTGCTGGCGATCCTTTCCCTCGTCGTGCAGTTTTCCACCGCGCATCTGGGCTCCATCGACGGCTATTTCCACGCCCGCTACGCTGCTTTGATCCGGCAGGGCGGCCTGTCGGGCTTTCCGCCGGCTTTTCCCTGGCTGCCGCTGACCATCTTGTCGGCGGACCGCTACTACGACCACCACATGCTCTTTCATGTCCTGCTGGCTCCGTTCACCGCTCTCGGTGTGGTGCGCGGCGCCAAGTGGGCGAGTGCGGTGTTCGCTGCGCTGGCGCTGCTCTCGGTCTACGCGGCGTTGCGGCGGCGCGGGGTCAGGCGGGCAGCCTGGTGGTTGCTGGCGATGATGGCGCTGGCCCCGGACTTCCTCTACCGGATGGAGATGCCCCGGGTTCAGGCCGTTTCCCTGGTCATGTTGCTGGCGGCGATCGAGATTCTGCTCTCACGGCAATTCGTCTGGCTGCTGCCGCTGGCGGCGGTCTACACCTGGCTCTACGATGCCTTCCCCTTCCTCCTGTTGATCGCGGGGCTGGTGGTCGTTGCCATTGCTGTCCTCGAGCGGCGCCTGGAGTGGCGTGCGGTGATCTATCCCGCCCTGGGCATCGGCGTGGGGCTGCTGGTCAATCCGTATTTCCCGAACAACGTCTGGTTCGTCGTTCACCACTATCTGGGCAAGGCCGAGATCGGCACCCAGATGCACCTGGGAACCGAGTGGTACCCGTATCCCCTGGCGCAGTGGTTGGGCTGGGCAGGGGCCGCGGCGACTCTGGCCGCCGCCGGCGTTGTCACCTTCCGTGCCCGGCGGCAGCTGGACGTGGCAACGCTGGCGTGGCTGCTGATCGCGGCGGTGTTCTTCGTCCTGGTGTGGCGATCGCGTCGCTTCATCGAGTACGCGGCGCCCTTTGTGGCCATGGCGCTGGCGACGGCGCTCGATGGCTGGGTCGAGGCGCGGTGGCGGCTCCTGGCGCCCTCCTGGCGCCGGCTGCTCGTGGCGGTGCTGCTCGTCGGGTTCGGGGTCAGCACGCTCTTCACCGCGCGGCAGCTGCGCCGCCGACCCAGCCCGGATCGCTATGCCGGCGGTGCCGCGTGGCTGGTCGGGCACACGCCGGCGGGAGCCATCGTGTTCACGCCCGACTGGGACGATTTTCCGCTGCTCTTCTTCCACGACCAGCACAATCGCTACGTGGTCGGTCTCGACCCGAGCTACCTGGCGCAGAGCGACCGGTCGCTGTACCTCCTCTACCAGCAGCTCGGAGCCGGAAAGGCGGTGCCGCCGTCGCATTTCCTGCCTCGCTTCCAGACGCGCGTCGTTCTCAGCGATCCCTCGCACGCCCAATTCATCGCGGCTCTCGGAGCGGACCCGGAGATGCAGCGGGTCTACGAGGATGCGGACTGCGTCATCTTCCAGCGGCGCGGTTGAAGCCTCCGACCAGCGTCGCTAAAGGGAGCACGGTGGCCATCTCTCCCGGATCGCTCGACTTCAAGGTTCGCAACAAGGTGATGGAGCGGCTGATCCGCGCCCTCATCCTTGACCGCACGCTCTACGAGGAGGTGGCCGCCGACTCGACGGCCTTCTCGCAGGCGATCGGCGTGGTGATGCTGGCCGGAATCGCCAACGGGATGGCGAGATTCCATCTCGGCGTGGTCGGCGCGGTCCTGGGCATCGTCGTCAGCGTCGTCGGCTGGCTCGTCTTCACGGCCATCATCCACCTCATCGGCGTTCGCATCCTGCGCGGCGGTCCGACCCCGTTTCGCACGTTGGCGTGCTGTCTCGGCTTCGCCGACATCCCTGCCGTTCTGAGCCTGTTGAGCGTGCTGCCGACGGTCGGGTTCTTCATCCGGTTCGTCGTCGGGTTCTGGTTGTTGGCTACCGCCGTGGTTGCCACCCAGGCTGCGTTCTCCGTCTCGCGGTGGCGCGGCGCCTTCATCGCCGGGCTCGGCTTCCTGGTCTACCTCCTCATTGACGTGCTCGTTGGCCTGTGGGCGGGCTGAGAGCGGCGGTGCCAGCCCGCTCGTTTTCGCGACGCAGTAGCACCTGCTGGGCCACTTGCGGAGCACGTCCCGGTGTCCCTTCTGCTGCTTTGTGGCACCAGCGTCAGCAGGGCAGGCAGCCGTGCCAACATTTTGCGCGCGCGGGCTGCTATCCGTGCGGTGTCCCCTACATCGAGTCTTGCCCGCTTGACGCGGCACGAACGTTGTATGGTGGGTGACGCAGGCAGGTTTGAGGAGGCCTCATGAGAGTAGCAGATTCCGGAACGGTGTTGGTGGTGGATGATGTGCCGGCGAACCTAGACATTACAGTGCTCTCCTTGGAACGAGAAGGAATCCACTGCCGCACGGCCACCGGTGGCGTCGAATGCCTGGAGATGGTGGCGCGCGAGCCGATCGATTTGATTCTGCTCGACCTCGGCATGCCGGGGATGGACGGTTGGGCGACACTGGAGGCGCTACGCGCCAATCCGGCGTCGCGGCCGATTCCCGTGGTGCTGTTCACTTGTCACGACAACCTCTCCAACCGCGAGCGGGCGATGGCCGAGGGCCTGGTGGACTTCCTTCCCCGGCCGGTGTCACGGGCGCGGCTGGTCGAGACCGTGAGAACTCACCTCGGCGCACGGGCCCGGGCGCGCGCGCTCGAGGCTCTCGACCGTCGTCTGCAGCGGGACGCTGCCGCTCGGCCGTAAGCCGTCTTCCGGCACGGAGCCCGGCATGCCGGACCCCGCGCCGTCGTTGTCCGCGCCGCGCAGCGGCGAGAGGAACTCTCCGCTGCGCGGGTACTCACTTGACGGCGCTCGGGAATCCCGGTTTCCTCCCCATCGTGTTTCCTCTCCAGCTGGCCGCGCTGTTGACGGTCGCATGCCTGGCGGCGTTGGCGCTCGTCGGGCGACTGCGCTTCTTGATCCTGGACTTCGCCGCGCTCTGGCGCCGGGCTGTCGCCGTTCTCATGCTCGCGGCCATCCTGATGCTGGTCGTGTTCTATCCCGTGGCCGGCGGCCCCAGCGCGGCCGAGAACCCCGCGTTGCCGCGTTTTCCCGCCCTGTTCTCGGCCCACATCCTCCTCGTCGGGTTCCTGGCCGGCTGGTGGCAGCTGCAGCGCCGCCCGTCGCCGCGGGCCTTCGTCGCGTTGGCGCTCGATCATGTAGCCGAGGACATGCGCTACGGGGTCTGGCTCGGTCTCGGCGGTTGGGGGATCACGATCGTCGTCACCATGCTGGCGGCGCTGATCACCCCGGCGAGCGTCGTCCGACCACCGCAGGAGGTGCCGGCGCTGATCGCCTGGCTCGCCGGTCTGTCGCTGGCCCGCAAGCTGGTGGTCATCTTCGTGGCCATGACGGTGGAGGAGCTCTTCTTTCGCGGCTTTTTGCAGCGGCGCATCGGGCTGGTCTGGTCGAGCCTGCTGTTCACCCTGGCCCACGCCGGCTACGGCCTGCCCTTCATGATGATCAGCGTTCTGACCATCTCGTTGCTCATCGGGTACGCGTTGCGACAGCGCCAGCGGCTGCTGCCGTGCATCGTTGCCCACGGCGTATTCGACGGCATTCAGTTGCTGATCATCCTCCCCTGGGCCGTCCGCATGATGAGAGCCGCGGCCTGAACGCGTGTCGTTCAGGAAATGACCTCGACATCTTCCGCAAAGAAGATGGGCGATCGGCTCAGGTCGATGAAGCGCCGCTCGTCCTCGAGCAGAGCGCGGCCGGCGGCCATGCCCTCGGCCGTCTGCATCCGCGTGAGCAACTCATCGGCGTCGAACCATAGCTCGGCGACGCCGTCATAGGCTTCCGGGGCGCCACGCCCGGCCTGGGCCGCTTGCGTCACCGGATGCTCTACGGTGTGGGCCTGCACGTAGCGCCGGACACCGAGCCGCGCGGCGTTGGCGCGCACCAGGGGGGCGTGGGTTTCGCGCCAGTAGCGTTGAAACTCCTCGCGCGTCAGCTGGGGCAGCCGTCGCAGACAGAACACGAGATGGAGCATGAGACCTCCTCCAGGAATGGGATCGCTTCAGCGTAGCACGAAACCCCGCCGAGGACGGCGCGAAGTTGTCGACCCGCCCCATGGACAAGTACGGGCGATTCCTGCTACGCGATGGCCCCGAGTCGGATCGTCACGAAAGATGGCACGTCCTCAGCCCGTCAAGGCACGCCCCGGTCGCAAGCACGGCGAGCTCGTTCTCACGCTGCCCCCCGGATGGGAGTTGCGCCTGCGCCGCGTGCTGCGGCAGCTGCACGCGGACACGTTGCCGGACCCGAGGGAGACGGGGCTCAGCCCGGCGCAGCGCGAGGCGCGTGTCCAGGCGCGCCGTCAGCAGATGCGCCGCGCGCTCTGTCAGTATATCGGCGACGTGATCACCGCGGACATCGTCGGCAAAGAGGTCGCGCTGGCCACGCGGGGACGCCTCGGCGCGCGACGTGGCTCGCTGCGCGAGCAGGTGCAGGCGTTGATCCGCGAGGCTGCCGAAGGCTGACCGGGGCGGCCGGCGTCGAGCTCAGGGCTCGAATTCGGCCAGAAAGTGCAGCAGGGCCGCGTTCACCTCGGCGGGCTTCTCCTGCTGGGTCCAGTGTCCCGATCCCTCGATCAACACCGTGCGGCGTAGATTCGGCACCCAAGCCTGCATGCCGTCGGCCATCTCCGGGCGCAGCACCGGATCGAGCTCGGCGGTGATCATCAACGCCGGCTGCATTACCTTGGCGCCGTTGAGATAGGCCGTCAGCTCCCAGTTGCGGTCGAAGTTGCGGTACCAGTTGAGGCCGCCGCGAAAGCCGGTCCTGGCGAAGGTCTCGCCGAACACCTCGAAGTCGGCGTCGGCCAGAAAGGCGCCGTGCGGACCATCGGGAAGCCGGTCGAGCAGTCCCCCCCCGGCGGCACCGAGCACGTCTGACGGATTGTCGAGCAAGCGCGCCAGCGACTCGCGGTCGGGATCTTGAAAGAAGCCCCGCAGCGTGCGCCGCGGGTCGCGCTCGAGCTCGGCCTCGGCCCGACCCGGCTCCTGGAAGTAGAGGATGTAGTTGAAGCTGCCTTGGGACGCAGCCTGCATCATCGTCAGCGGGCGCATCGGCAGCCGGGGAAAGAAGGGCGTGTTGACGCCGACCACGCCCGCCACGCGGTGCGGTGCCAGCAGGGCCATCTGCCACACCACCAGCCCCCCCCAGTCATGGCCGACGATCACCGCCTTGTCGATGCCGAGCGCGTCGAGCAGTCCCGTCAGATCACCGACGAGGTGGTGTACGGTGTAGTCGGACACGGCGGCCGGCGCGTCGGTTTCGCCGTAGCCGCGCTGGTCGGGGGCGATGGCACGGTACCCCGCCGCCGCGAGGGCCTGCATCTGATGGCGCCATGAGTACCACAACTCGGGAAAGCCGTGACACAGCAGGACCGGGAACCCCGTCCCGGCCTCGACCGCGTGCATGCGGATGCCGTTGCTCTCGAGGTGATGGTGGGTGAACTCGCTCACGGGTGTTTCCTGGCGCACCTCGAGATCGCAACACCTTCCCCGGCCGGGGGCTACTCGGTCACCTTCTTGCGACCGCGCCGGCGCAGCCAGAGCAGCGCCGCCATTCCCAGCAATGGCGCCGGGAGCCACGGGTTGTTCGAGTCGATCCGGCAACCACCACCCTTGGTGCTGACGTTGACGGTGACGGTCTGTGCCGGCACCGGGGTGAACGTGAACGGCGGTGAAGAGTGAACGACGCCGGGGACGATGAGGGAGACGGGTTGCAGGGCATTCTGCAGGTCCGAGGCGCGCACCGTCGTCGGCAGGACCTGGAGATCCCCGCCGGTGGTGCGTTCGGGGATCGTGAAGGTGATCGTCATCAGGAGACTGCCGGGGAGGATCTCGTCCCCCTCGTCGACCGAGCCGACCTCCAGATCGAGCATGTGAGTCGTCGGTGAGATGTCGACGTTGAAGGTGCTGACGGTGAACGGATCGAGGGCAGGGTCTTGTCCCGGGTTGAAGACGATCGCGTCGGGGATACCATCGCCGTCGGCGTCCGTCGGGTCGAAATCGAGGTTCGGAAAGGCGAGCACCAGATCGAGGATGGCGATCTCGTCCGGGCCGAACGGCCGCCCATCCGAGGCGCTGGGGAAGAACTCGACGCTCAGTGTGACGCTGTCTCCCGGGTTCCCGCTGGCCTCGCCCATGATGAGTTGCACCCCGAGCGGCTCGGTCGGAGTCGGCGTCGCGGTGATGGTAGGGGTGACGGTGGGGGTACGCGTTTCCGTCGGCGTCTGCGTGGAGATCGGTGTTCCGGGAGTGCTGGACGGAGTCACCATGCCGGGAGAGATCGTGCCGCTCGGAGTCGGCGACGCCTCCGGCGTTTCGGTTGGCGTGGGCGTCTCCGTCGGCGTTGGGGTTGGCGCGATGACCGCAATGAACTGCTGGTCGGCGAACAGCGTCAGCGTGCGCGTGGTCCCCTTGCACGAGGTGTAGTCGATTTCGAAGTCGTATTCGCCCGCGCGAGGGAACTGCACCACCACGTTGCTCTGGCGCGTGTTGGTCGAGTGATTGTACGAACCAACCACCGGCAGGGCGAGGGCCGCGGTTTGCCCGCTCAAGGGAGGGGCGACCAGGGTGCCCTTGATGCGCTGCGCGTTGCCGCCGATGCCGAACACGAAACCGTCATCGTGGTAGACGTCGAAGCTGACCTGTTGCGAGCCGTCGACGACGATGGTGCCGGTGAACGTGGCGAAGAAGTAGGTCAGCAAGCCACTGCCGGCGGAGGAGCCGCCACCGGTCGCCACTTGGCTTCTCAGGAAGGCGCCGCTGGCATCCGTCACGGCGTTGGTCAGAGGCATGGTGGTCGGTCCCACCGTCGAGCCCGCAATCAGTCCGACCGGCGGGTTGAAGTTGAGCCCGCTGAACTGCTGCGTGAAGGCCACGCTCTGATTGGTCGGGTCGAAGGTGCAGCTCTGCGAGCTGTTCTTGTAGAAAGTCCCTTCGACCGAAGAGATGGTCACGTTGGCGTTCGCCTTGGACGCGAATGCCAGAGAGTACGCCGTCATCACCAGGACCGCTGTGCGGACCAACCGAACGCCGGCACACGGCCGCCGGCGCCGACCCAACACCGATGATTTCATGGCCAGGCTTCTATCATGAGAGTCGACAGTAACGTCAAGGACAATCCTCACCGGCGGCCGCGGCCGGTGGGGTGGCCGGGACGGGGCCGTACGGGCTTGACAGGGGGCTCCCTTTGTCGCTGAGATGCTGGCGGTCGGACAGGAGAAATCGATGCCCTTTGAAGACGTGTTGTACGAAGGCCGCGACGGGGTGGCCTGGATCACCATCAACCGCCCGCAGGTGCGCAACGCTTTTCGCTCGCGGACCGTGGATGAGCTGGTGGCGGCGTTTCGCCGGGCCTGGGGCGATCCCGACATCGGCGTGGTGGTGCTCACCGGCGCCGGCGACAAGGCCTTCTGCAGCGGCGGCGACCAGAAGGAGCGCCGCGACTCGGGCTACGGCGAGGCCGAACAGGGCATCGGGCTCGACGTGGCATCGCTGCACGCCGTCATTCGCAATATTCCCAAGCCGGTGATTGCCATGGTGAACGGCTATGCGATCGGTGGCGGCCACGTCCTCCACGTCCTCTGCGACCTCAGTATCGCGGCGGACACCGCCATCTTCGGGCAGACCGGTCCGCGGGTGGGCAGCGTCGATCCCGGGTTCGGAACCGCCTTCCTCGCGCGTGTGGTGGGTGAGAAAAAAGCGCGCGAAATCTGGTACATGTGCCGGCAATACACGGCCGAGGAGGCGCTGGCGATGGGCCTCGTCAACAAGGTCGTGCCGGCGAATCAGCTGCGGGCCGAGGTCGAGGCTTGGTGCGCCGAGCTGCTGGAGAAGAGTCCGACGGCTCTGCAACTGGCCAAGTACTCCTTCAACGCCGACACCGATCACATTCACGGGATCACGGAGATGGGCTTCAGCGCCCTCGAACTCTACTACCAGACCCCGGAGGCCATGGAGGGCCGCAACGCGTTTGTGGAGAAGCGCAAGCCCGATTTCCGCGGGGCGCGGCGCCGGCGGTCCGATTAACGCACCGGCGGCCGCGGAGGGCCCAATTTCGATTTGCGGGAGCGCTGGCGACAGTGCTAAAAGGCGCCATTGGCCACTGCGTCCTTGCTGCCTTCGGCAGCCTGCCCTGCGGCCGCAGCCTGCGGCGTCTCCGACACCTGCACGTGTCGTCGAGACAACCGACACGGTGGTGTACCTTGATGCCGAGCTATGGATCTCCGAACGCGCGGCCTCGATCAGGTCGAAGCTCCGGGTTCAGAAAGGAAAGAGAGTCATGGGTAAGAAGCTCCACATCGGGAACCTGTCGTACAATGCGACGGAGGAGGACCTGAAAGAGGTGTTCTCCACCGTCGGGACCTGCGAGTCGGTGGCGGTCATCATGGATCGCGCTACAGGTCAATCCCGGGGCTTTGGCTTCGTCGAGATGAGCTCGGATGAGGAAGCACAGCGAGCCGTCGAGGAGCTCAACGGCCGGGAGGTGCGCGGGCGGGCGATCAAGGTGAGTGAGGCCCGTGAGCGCGAAGGCGGAGGCGGTGGAGGTGGCCGGGGTGGACCGCGTGGGGGGTGGCAGCGCCGCTGACGCGACTCGCCGACGAGACGGGGCCCGTCGGCGCTCTCGACTCAGTGCCCCGAAACTGCTACGTAATTGGACGTTGCGTCGCGCCGAATGGGCGCGGACAGCGGCGTGGGCCGTGTGGTGGATACGGTCGCCGTGAACACATTCATCCGCCCAGCGGCCTCGATCGCGGTGCAGCTCTGACCGGGTGGGGCCGAGGGGATCAGCGAAGAAACCAAGGGCGCCGGCCACCGGGCGGGCGGGAAAGTCAGACGACGGAGGTAGAAAAGTATGGTCGAACAGAGCGAGCCGCGCGAGGAAGCGCCGTCACAAGGCTATCGAGGCGGGGACGGTGCCCCGGTTCCCGTACGTCGCGCGCAGGCGCTCACGGTGACGGTTGATGATCGCGGTGTGGAGTCGGCCCTCCGGACGTTCAAGAAACTGGTGATGCGCGAAGGTCTGCTCAAGGACCTCAAGCGTCACGAGCACTACGAGAAGCCCGGCGACCGCAAGCGCCGGAAGACCCGCGAGGCCATCCGGCGTCGGCGCCGACAGGCGGCGCGGATCATGCGCGTGCGCGGCGGGGCTTGATCGAGGAGCCAACGAAGGTGGCCAAGGACGATCTGATCCAGTTTCAGGGTACCGTCACCGAATCGCTTGCCGGCGGCCAGTTCCGGGTGCAGGGAGAGAAGGGTCGCCAGTTCACCGCCCGTATCAGCGGGCGCCTGCGCCGCTTTCACATCAAGGTGATTCCCGGTGACCGGGTCACGGTCGCCGTCTCTCCGTACGATCCCACGCACGGCTTCATCGTGCACCGCGGCTAGACACTCCCTACCGACAAGCCAAGCCCACCCGCGACCCGCGGGTCGGTTCTCCCCGCCTACACGGCAACGAGAATGCCGTCGCCGTCCGTCTGCACCTCGTAACGGGCCACGGCGCAGTCCGGATCGTCGGGGGACACGCCCGAGGTGATGTCGTACGTCCAGCCGTGCCACGGGCAGGTGACGGTGGTGCCGTCCAGCTCGCCCTCGCCCAACGGCCCTCCCTGATGCTTGCAGCCGTCGTCGATGGCGTAGAACGCGCCGTCGCAGTTGAAGACGGCGATCTTCTTCCCCTTGATCTCGAAGGTGCGTCCCTCACCGACCGGTATGTCGCCGGTTGCCGCCACACGAACAAACTCCGCCATACGTGCCCGCTCCTCTGCTCTGT
>CAZYMF010000023.1:19339-38693 GCA_964648215.1 uncultured Binatia bacterium (SeqCode)
GGCTGCGTTTGCATCGACGGTGGCGGCACGGTAACTCCTTCGCGGCAGGAGGACGGCCGATGCGAACCCGCGAGCTGCTCACGTTGCGAAACACCGGGCATCCCGGGATCAACGCCCTGTTCGCCAAGGCCCACTCGGCGGATTGGGACATCGAGAACGACGTCGACTGGACGCAGCGGGTTGCGCCCGACGATCCGCTCGTCGACCCGGACTGGAACGCCTTTGGCCAGACCCAGACGTTTCGCTCCCTGCCGCAGGTGGTGCAGGTCCGTGTCACCCGTGGCGGCCTCGGTCGTATCCTCAACATCCTCCAGGTCGGCGAGAGCGTCGCCCAGGACGTTTGCGCCAAGCTCGCTCTGCTGGTGCACGAGGAGGACTACCGCAACCATGCGGTGGCCCAGGCGATGGACGAGGCCCGCCACCACCTGGCCTATCGTCGTTTTCTCGCCAAGATGGACGATCCCGTCGAGGACATCGACGGCGGTACCGAGATGATGTTCGACTCCCTCTTGGCCGCCGACGATCCTCTCGAGTTGGTCGCCACCGAGCAGTTCTTCCTCGAGAGCTTCGCCATGGGAATCTTCGAGGGCTTGGTGCAGCACGCGCGCCACCCGCTGCTGAAGCGCATGGTGTCGCTCATCACCCGTGACGAGAGCCGCCACATCGGGTTCGGTGTTCTCTACGTCGCCGAGTGGCTGCGCCGGCAGCCGCTCGAAGGCCGGATTCGCTTCGCGCGGCGTTGGCTCGGCCAGATCCTCGGCGCGGTCGGTGATCGGCCGGGACCGATCCTGTTGAGCCGCCTGATCGAGCGCCTGCGCGCGGCGGGGGTCGATCGCCCCGAAGCCCTGGCGCCCCGTCTGCTGCACGAGCAACAAGAGCTCAACGCCGCCGAGGACGCCGCCCTGCTTTCGGGACGCAAGCTGCCTCACCTGCTCAAGAACGCCCGCCATGCCGGGCTGCTCCAACCGGAGATCGTGGCGGCGCTGGGCCTGGAGAACCATCCGCTCGTGCGCGTCACCTTACAGCAGCCGCTAGGCGAACAGCAGCCGATAGCCGACGAGCCCGGCCCCGCGGCCTGATGAGCGCGGGTGAGGAGACGCCCCCCGCTCGGCCGATCGGTGGCGCCCAGCCGATGGACAAACGACTAGAGACCGCCATCACCGCCGCCCGTGCCGCGGGCGAGGTCGCTCTCCGCTACTTCCGCACCGCCCTCGTCGTCGAGCGCAAGGCGGACCACTCGCCGGTCACCGTGGCGGATCGTGAATGCGAGCGGCGCATCGTCGAGGTGCTCTCCGGCGCCTTTCCCGACTACGGCGTCGTCGGCGAGGAGTTCGGGACGCGCCCCGGGGCCGGGGCGCGGTGGATCGTCGATCCGATCGACGGTACCAAGAGCTTCATCCGCGGGATTCCCTACTTCGCGACCCTCATCGGACTGGAGGAGGAGGGCGAGATCACTCTCGGGGTGATCTACGCGCCCGCCGTGGATGACCTGCTTTACGCCCGCAAGGGAGAAGGGGCCTTCGATCGATCGGGCCGGATCCATGTCTCCGAGCGACGTACGCTGGCCGAATCGATGATGGTCTTCGGCGGCCTCAACGTCCTGCGGCAGACCGGTCATTGGCCCGCGCTGGAGAAGCTAGTCGAGGTTACCGCGCGACAGCGCGGCTACGGCGACTATTTCGGACACACGTTCGTCGCCCGCGGTCAGGCCGAGGTGATGCTGGAGGTCGATCTCAAGCCCTGGGACATGGCGGCGCTGAAGATCATCGTCGAGGAGGCCGGTGGCCGGTTCACCGATTTCAGGGGCGTGCCGACGATCTACAACGGCAGTGCGGTCGCCTCGAATGGGCTGGTGCACGACCAGGTGCTCGATATCCTCGCTCATCGCCGACGGTCGAGTGGAGATCGAGAGTGAAGATCGGGCTCTTCCTGCCGACCTTCGGCCCCGGCCATCGACCGGAGTTCCTGCGCGCCCTGGCCGAGACGGCCGAGCGGGTGGGCGTTGCGACGTTGTGGGCGCCGGAACACGTGGTGCTGGCCGAATCGTACGTCTCGCCCTATCCCTACGCGGAGGACGGGCGCTTTCCTCTCGATCCCACGGAGGGGGGCCTGGGTGATCCGTTCACCGTCCTCGCCTACCTCGCCGCCGTGACTCACCGGGTACGGCTCGGTACCGGCATCTGTCTGGTGCCCCAGCGCAACCCGGTGTACACGGCGAAGCAGGTGGCGGGCCTGGACGTGCTGTCGCACGGCCGGGTCGACTTCGGCGTCGGCATCGGCTGGCTGGCCGAGGAGTTCGCGGCCGTGGCGGCGCCGTTCGAGCGACGGGCGCAGCGCACGCGCGCGTATCTGGAGATCATGCGTCGCCTGTGGGCCGACGACGTGGCCCAGCACGAGAGCGAGTTCTACACGCTGCCGCCGGTTCACATGGCCCCCAAGCCGGTGCAGAAGCCGCACCCGCCGATCGTCTTCGGCGGCGAGAGTGACGCCGCTCTGCGCCGCGTGGCGACCCTGGGGCAAGGTTGGTTCGGCTGGAACGTGACCCCGGACGTGGCGGCGGAGCGCATCGAGACGCTCGGCCGTTTGCTGCAGCGCGGCGGCCGCCGGCTGTCGGACGTTTCGCTGGTCGTTTCGCCGTATACGCAGCCGACCCGTGATCTCGACGCCATGAAGCGCTATCGCGAAGCCGGTGTCGGCGAGGTGGTGTTGCTGCTGCCGATCTCGGAGTCCGCGGACGACGTTCGCACCGCCGTCGAGTGGCTGGGGGAGAAGATCGTCCGGCCCGCTGCCGCTCTGTGAAACTGCTTGCCCGCCTCGGGCCTCTCTACAGGGGCTCGAAGCACTCGGCGCGGGTCACGTCGTCGACGCTCTCGCGGCGCGACATCAGGTGAGCCCGGCCGCCTTCCAGCCACACCTGCGGCACCCGGCCGATGGAGTTGTAGTGCGAGCTCATGGCAGCGCCGTAGGCGCCGGCGTCGTGGAGGACGATGAGATCGCCGCGCTTGGGCAGGGGCAGCGGGCGCGGATCGAGCAACTCCGAGGCGTCGCGCGTGAACACGTCCCCCGACTCGCACAGGGGGCCGGCGACCACGACGGGAGATCGCTCGGCGGCGGGGTCCGCTCCGTGCACGGTGATGTGATGATACGAGCCGTACATCGCCGGCCGTATCAAATCGACGAAGCCGGCATCGACCATGACGAAGGTGTGCCCCGGGCCCTTCTCGTTGGCGCGCGTCGTCTTTCTGTCGCGAACGCGAGTCACCAGCGCCCCGCTCGGAGCCACGAGGTAGCGCCCCGGCTCGACCTCGACGCGCAGCGTCTTCCCGGCGCGCCGGCTGAGCTCGCTCTGTGCTTCACGCAAGGCCCGGCCGACGGGGGCGAGGTCGATCGCCACCGCCTCCGGCCGGTAGGGATGAGGAATGCCGCCGCCCATGTTCACCGCCTCGAGCGCCGGGTAGTCCGGCACGCGCTCGGCGAAGAAGTGGGTCAGCTTGCCCATGTTGGCGGTGAACTCGTCGATGGCCGGGCCGCTGCCGATGTGCGCGTGCAGCAACACGATCGGGTATCCCGCTCGCTCCGCCTCCCGCCGCAGAGCGTCGGCGTCCTCGTGCCAGATGCCGTGCTTCGAGCTCGGCCCGCCGGTGTCGCAGGCGCTGACGTGGCCGTGACCGAAGCCGGGGTTGAGACGCACCGCGATCGGACCGCGATAGCCCGCTGCCTGCAGCTCGGCGATCATCGCCGGCGAGCCGATGTTGGGCAGCAGCCCGTTCTGCTGAATCACCTCGAGCGCGTTGTCGCGAAAGACGTCGGCGGAGAACAGAACGGTCGGCGGGTTCGATCCCGCGGCGAATCCGGCGGCGAGGGCGCGCAGCGCCTCGTTGCCGGAGACGGCGTCGATCCAGACCCCCTGCTCGCGCATCTCCTCGAGAACGCGGCGCGCCGAGCAGGCCTTCATCGCGTAGCGCGGTTGCAGGTGGGGGTGATCGGTGAGCTTGCGGATGTCGGAGATTCGCCGTCGCAGCACCTCGGCGCTGTAGACGTAGAAGGGCGTGGCGACGCGGCGCGCAATCGCCTCCAGGTCGACGTCGTCGAGAAACGATTCCGGCATGGGACCTCCGCTGGGTGCCGTGTCGTAACAAGCCGTCCGTACCGGCGCAAGCTGGCTCTGACGACGATCGTGGCGAGCGGGCGCAACCGCGGATGCGTGACACGGTTGCGTCCGCCGTCTCATTTCGTATGATCCCGTCTTCGGATGGAGTCAGGGCATGGCGGAACAGGGATTGGAGGAGCGCGAGCGGCGCGCCCGTTCGAACGTGCCACTGGAGCTGGTCTTGGTGCGCCACGCCGAGCCCGACTACGAGTCGTTGCGCCGCGCCGGGAATCCGTCCGACCCCGCGCTGACGGCGCTCGGTCGCCGGCAGGCCGCTGCCGTGGCGAAGCATCTGCGGGCCCGGCCGCTGGCCGCGCTGCATTGTAGCCCGCTGGCGCGCGCGCGGGAGACCGCCGCGGCGATCGGGGCGGCGCAAGGGATCGCGCCGCTGGTGGTGGACGGCCTGGCCGAGATCCGCATCGGCGACCTGCGCGCCGTCTCGCAAGCGGACGTGGACGCCTATTTCGCCCGCGCGGCGCGGCGGCCGCTGCGCGACCACTGGGAAGGGTTTCCCGGCGGCGAGCACTTCCGCGATTTCCACGGCCGCGTGGTCCCGGCGATCGAGTCGGTTCTCGCGCGCTACGGGGCGCAGCCGAAGCCGACCGACGGCTTCTCGGTGTGGACGGCCCCGGCGCGGGCGCAGACGCTGCGCATCGGCGTCGTGGCGCACGGCGGCACCAACGGGGTGGTGCTGACTCATCTGCTGGGAATTTCTCCGGTGCCGTGGGAGTGGATCCGCTTCGAGACGCCGCTGGCCGCGTACAGCGTCGTCGGCCTGCGCGCCATCAACGACGAGGGTTACGTCTGGTCGCTGCAGCAGTTCGGCCGCCGCGTCGAGGCGGCCGCGCCGAACGGCGCGGGTGAATCGTGAGCGCAGGCGGCGTCGCCGACCCCAGGGATCTCCCGGTGACGGCGCGACCCGGAACGCTCATCGTCGCTCTTGCGTTCGCCGTCCTCGCCGGCTGCGGCTACATGGGAGGGGATCATTCCCGCGCACGGAGCGCGGCCATCGGCGTCGAGGCGGCGGGACGTCCCTGCGCCTGGCTCCCCGACGAGAGCGATCAGTGGCGCCTGCGGCGCAGCGCGGTCCGGGAGAAGGTTCGGGAGCTGATCATCCCCGAATTGCACGAGGCCGAGCTCGACGCTTGGCTGATGGTGGAGCGCGACTATCAGCGCGACCCGATGATGGACAGCCTGGGGATCACCGAGCCGGGCGACAAGGCGGTGCTGTTCCTCGACGGCGGTGGAACGCAGCCGCGGGCAGTTGCCTTTGCCTCTTCTCCGGCGGTGGTGTGGCAGATGACCGAATCGAGGTTGTTCGAGCGTGTCTTGCCGCTCACCCCGCGGGCGGTCAGGGGCGCTCTCGGCCAGTTCCGGCCGCGTCGCATCGGCATCAACTATTCCGCGCGCGTGTCGCTGGGCGACGGCATCGCCACGGGAACGCGCCAGTTTGCGGCGTGGCTGGCCGGACGCCGCTACGCCGGCAGCTTCCGTTCCGCCGAGGCGCTGGCCGTCTCCTTTCGCGCGACCCGGACCGCCGAGGAGACCGAGCTGTCCCGGCAGGCGGCGCGCTGCGCGGCCGAGGTCGCCGAGAGAGTGCTGCGCGCCGGAATTCGTGCCGGACAGAGCACGGCCGCCGAGCTGGCGTGGACGACACGGGCGGAGATCCGCGCCGCCCGGTTGGAATGCGAGTCGGTGCCGCGCGTGTTCCTGATTCGGCCGGGTGACTCCGAACATCTCGGCTGGCCGTGGCTGGGGGTGAATTCGCCGAGCGCCATCGACGCCGGCGACCTCGTGCTGCTCGAGCTCGATCTCCGCTATGCCGGAGTTGCCGCGGTGGTGCAGCGAACCGCCTATATCGAGGGCGGTTCGCGCCGCGCATTGCCCGCCGACATCCGCCGGGTGTTCTCGGCGTTGGTCGAGGCACGCGGCGCCCTCGCCCCCCTGTTCCGCCCCGGCCGTACCGGCGCGCAGGTGGCCGCCGACGCCGGCGCGTGGGCGCAGCAGCACCGGCTGCACCTCGAGCTGCTGGCGCACCCGGTTGGTGGAATGCCACGTGATGCCGGCACGCTGGAGCGCGCCGCGGCCGCGCCGGGTCCGTACGATCCCGCCGGGGTGCTCGCCGATCGACCGCTGCAAGCGGGAGACATTCAGCTGCTGCAGTATCGGCTCACCGCCCTTCTCGACAATGGGTCCGAGCTGACCCTGTCGGCGGCGGACGAAGGGGTGGTGGGTCAGGCGGGGCTCGATTTTCTCACCCCGCCGCCCGAGGCGCTGACGCCGGCGACGGGGAACTGAACGCGGCTCACTCTTCGTCCGGGGTGGGACGATCGGGGGCGTCGATCTCGGCGCCGTTCTCCGACGCCTCGGCGATGTCCTCCGTTGCCGGTTGCTCGTCCCACGGAGCCTGCGCTTCGGTCGGCACCTCTCCGGGGGTGCGCTCCTCGCGCTGCCACGGCTCCTGCCGGATGCGCAGCCGATCGACGACCTCGGTGAGACCCATCACATCGGTGACCGTGTGCAGGAGAATCTGGTGCTCGGTGCTGCTGGGCATCTCGCCATCCAGATACACGACGCCGTGGCGGCAGACGATCCGCAGCTCCTCGAGGTCGAGGCGGTTGTCGGCCGCCAAATGCTCGCGCACCGTCTGCTGCAGCTCGCGGTCGGTGAGCAGGGCGTAGTCCGGGGGCAGGGTGGCGCGAGGGGACTCCTCTGCGGCGCCGGCCTCGGTCGCCGGCGCCGCGCCGCGCTCCAGGGCTCGGGCACAATCGACACAGTGGGGCGTGGCGGGCAGGGCCATGAGCCGTTCCACGGCAATGGGCTGCCGGCACTCGAGACAGATCCCGTAGCGCCCCGCGGCCAGACGACCGAGGGCGGCGTCGATCTCCTCGACCTCGGCCTTGGCGCGCCGGTCGAGCCGGTCGAGCAGCCGCCGCATGCGCTCGTCCTGCGCCGACTCCTCGATTTCGATCTCGCGCGTGCCCTCGAGCACCTCCAGATCCGTCTCCGTGTCGGCGACCTCCTTGAAAAGCCGCTGGCGCCGCTCGCGTAGCCGGCGGTGAAGCGTTTCGCGATCTTTCTTGCGCATGGTCCGGCTCCTGCGTTCGACCTGCGCAGTCAGTATGTCACCATCGGGAGGCCGGGGGAATACGGCCGGGGCCCGATTGACGTGCATTCGCGTTGGCCCTAGTCTGACTAATCGTCATGGCCAAGAATCTTGCCGTCATCTCCGTGATCGGAGGCGATCAGAAGGGTGTGGTCGCGCGCATCTCGACCTATCTGGCGAGCTGTGACGTCAACATCGAGGACATCGAGCAGCGCGTGCTCGAGGGGCTGTTCATCATGACGATGCTGGTCGACCTCACCGAGCTGTCGACCTCCCTCGACGAGCTCATCCTCGGCCTCAAGCGCATCGGCGAAGAGATTCGCATGGAGGTGACCATTCGGCTGCGCGGCGAGCGGGCGCGCAAGCGGGTGGCCCTCCTGGTCAGCAAGGAGCCTCACTGCCTGGAGAAGCTGGTCGCGGATCGCGACGCCGGCCTGATCAACGGTGAGCTCGTCGTCGTGCTGTCGAACCACGAGGTGCTGCGGCCACTGGCGCAGAAGCACGGCTTGCCGTTTCTGTGGCAGCCGTCGACGGACAAGCCGGCCCACGAGGCGTTCTTGCTCGACAAGCTGCGCGAACATCAGGCCGATCTGGTCGTGCTCGCCCGCTACATGCAGATCCTGTCGCCCGAGGTGGTGGCGCGCTATACGAATCGGATCATCAACATCCACCCCTCCCTGCTCCCCTACCACCCGGGTGCCAACGCCTATAAGCAGGCCTGGGAGGCCGGCGTGCGAGTATCGGGCTGCACCGCGCACTTCGTCACCGCGCAGCTCGACCAGGGTCCGGTGATCCTGCAAGACGTGTTTCACATCCGCGTGGGAGAGGACAGCCTCGAGGAGGTGAAGGCGCGCGGCGTGGCGCTCGAAGGGGCGGTTCTGTCGCAGGCCGTTCAGCTCTTTCTCAACGAACAGCTGGTGGTGAAGGACAACAAGGTCATCTTCCGGCCGGGGCACGCGCCGGCGTGAACGCGCCCGCGTGGTTTCCGGTCCGTCGCGCCGGCGGGGGCCGGCGCTAGCGAGAGTTGCCGTGTCGGACGAATCGCAGGTCACCGTCATCGGCGGCGGAATCGTCGGGCTGGCGACCGCGCTCGCCATGGCCGAGCGCTTCCCCGCGTCGCGGCCGCTGGTGCTGGAGAAGGAAGCCGACATCGCCCGGCACCAGACCGGCCACAACAGCGGCGTGATCCATTCCGGGCTCTACTATCGCCCCGGCTCGCTCAAGGCGCGGATGACGGTGGCCGGCGCGCGGCGCATGGTCGAGTTCTGCCGGCAGCACGGGATTGCCCATGACGTCTGCGGCAAGGTCGTGGTGGCGACCACCGCCGCGGAGATTCCCCGCCTGGAGGAGCTGCGGCGGCGGGGCGAGGCCAACGGCGTGCAGGTCGAGCTGATCGGCCCCGAACGTCTGCGCGAGATCGAGCCCCACGCCGCCGGCCTCCAGGCGCTCCACGTGCCGGCGACCGGCATCGTCGACTACATCGCCGTGGCTCATCGTTACGCCGGGCTGATCGGCGAGCGGGGCGGCGAAGTCCGCACCGCGACCCGCGTGGTGGGCGTCGCCCGGGAGGGCGCCGGCTGGGTGATCGAGACGACCACCGGAACGGTGCGCGCCCGCAATCTGGTGAACTGCGCCGGGCTGCAATCGGATCGGGTGGCGCGCCTGGCCGGCTTCGAGCCACCGGTGCGCATCGTCCCGTTCCGCGGCGAGTACTACCGTCTGGTACGCCAGCGCGAGTCGCTGGTGCGGGGGCTGATCTACCCGGTGCCCGATCCCGCCTTCCCCTTTCTCGGCGTCCACTTCACGCGCATGATCGGCGGCGGCGTGGAAGCGGGCCCCAATGCGGTGCTGAGCTTGAAGCGCGAGGGGTACGCCAAGACCGATTTCGCCGTGCGCGACGCCTGGGAGGCGCTGACGTACCCCGGCTTCCTGCGGCTGGCCGCCAGGTATTGGAGGACGGGTCTCGGCGAGATGGTTCGCTCTTTCAGCAAGACGGCGTTCGTGGGCGCTCTTCAGCGCCTCCTGCCCGAGCTGCGCCGGGAGGATCTCGAGCCCGGGGGGTCCGGCGTGCGGGCGCAGGCGCTGGAGGCGAGCGGCGCGCTGGTCGACGACTTCTCGATCCAGGAGGGCGCCGGCGTCGTGCACGTTCTCAACGCCCCGTCGCCGGCCGCGACGGCGTCGCTGTCGATCGGCGAGGCGATTGCCGAACGGGCGGGTCGCCTCTTCGGCTGGTGATCGGGACCAGCGCTGCCGGCGGCGCCTACTTCGCGCGCGACAGGTACTCGCCGTTCTCGGTGTCGACGCGAATGACCTCGCCGACGTCGACGAAGTTCGGGACCTGGACGACGAGCCCGGTCTCGGTGGTGGCGGGCTTGAGCGCGTTGGTCACCGTGGCCGACTTCAGCCCGGGCGCCGTGTCGGTGACGGTCAGGTCGACCGTCTTCGGCAGCGCCACGCCGATGGGCTTCTCCTCGTAGAACTCTACCTGCACCTTGAGATTCGACGTCAGGTACTGAACGGCATCACCGAGATCCTCGCCGGTGAGGGCGATCTGCTCGTAGTTCTCGGTGTTCATGAAGTGATAGGAGTCGCCGTCGCCGTAGAGGAACTCCATCTCGTGCTGCTCGAAGGTGACGCGGTCGACCTTGTCCTCCGAGCGGAACCGGTTCTCGGTGGCGGTGCCCGAGCGGATGTTGCGCATCTTGGTCTGGACCATGCCGCGCCAATTGCCCGGGGTGACGTGGACGACGTTGGTGACACGGAACAGGTCGTCCTGGTGCTTGATGATCATGCCGGCACGAAGCTGGGTGGCGGGAATCAGCATCGAACAGTTGCCTCCGTCGAAAATGATGGAGATTGCGCGCGGGCGAGCGAGCCAATCTGCGCCGGTTTTCTAGCATCGAGGCCGGGAGGCCGCAACGCCCGCCCGGAGGGCGCCAGGGTCCCGAGGAGCCCGGACGGATGCGCGCCGGGCGGGGAATCTACTGCAGCTGCTCGCCGCCGCTGTCCCCGGGGCGAACGACCTGTGAGCCGTGATGGTGAACGAGGAACCAGCCGTGACCGCGGCGTTCGTAGACGTTGGTCGCCTGCACCACCCCGGCCGAGTGGCCCTCGGTGTGTCGCGTGCGCAGGTTCTCCGTCAGCAGAACCCAGGCAACGTCGCCGGCGACCCGGACGCGAATGTCGCTCAGCGTGATGCGCATCTCGTGGGTGTTGGCGAAGATCCGTTGCCAGCTCTGCATCACCGGGCCCCAGCCGAACAGCGGCCCCCAGCCGGGGTGAACGCACGAGATGTGGCTCTCCCGCAGCCACACCTCTTCCATGCGCTCGACATCGAGGCTTTCGAAGGCGGCGTAAAAGCGGCGGTTCGCCGCCGTGATCTCGCCCTCGGCGGAGCTCATGGCGACGGCTTCGGGGCCATGAAAACCAACAGGGCCAGCCTTCCCGGCCCGGGATTGGCCACGGCGTGGCTGGAGCCGGCGGGAGCGAAGACGGCATGGCCCGCGGCCAACTCGCGCTCCTCCTCGTCGATGCGGAAGCGGCCGGTGCCCTGTAGCACGTAGTAGACCTTGTCGCTGCCGCCGTGGGCGTGAGCGGCCTGCTCCTGGCCCGGCTCGAGGCCGTAGACGTCGCAGAACATGCGCTCGGTCTCGAACAGGTTCACTTTCTTCATCTTCGCGGGCGCGAAGGCGATCAGCTCCCGCGCGTTTTTGAAGACCTCCATGGTGGGCGCTCCCGTTCTCTTCTCTGTACCACCTCCGGCGGGGACGACAAAGCCGAACGGCCCCCGCGCGTTGACTACGACGGGTCAAATGATAAGGTCCGCGGCTGAGTTTCGGGTCGTCGCGCGACCCGCAGGGAGCCGAGGATGGCCAAGCAAATCGAACCGATCGGGACGGGGCCCGAGACCCTGCTCCATGACAGCGTGGTGCTGACCACCGTCGACAAGGCGCTCGGTTGGGCCCGCAAGTTCTCGCTGTTTCCCTACCCCTTTGCCACCGCCTGCTGCGCCATGGAGTACATGTCGCTGTCGATGTCGCCGTACGACATCGACCGCTTCGGGGCCCTGCTGCCGCGCTTCACGCCGCGCCAGTCCGACCTGTTGATGGTGATCGGCACGGTCACCGTGCGCCAGGGACCGATCTTGAAGCGGGTCTACGAGCAGATGGCCGAGCCCAAGTGGGTGATGTCCTTCGGCGCCTGTGCCTCGACGGGCGGGTTCTACGACAACTACTCGACCATGCCGGGGATCGACCGGATCATTCCGGTGGACGTCTACGTCCCCGGCTGCCCGCCGCGCCCGGAGGCCGTGCTCGACGCCCTGATGGCGCTGCAGCGCAAGATCCAGCGGCAGAAGCAGAAGCTGATCGGAGAAGTGACCGAACCCTGCTGAGCACCAGGTCACCTCGGACCGTAGGGACCCATGAGCGAAAAGATTCTCCTGCGCCACGAGGAGGTAGCCAACCTCCGGCGCGTCGATGTGTACGAGGGCGACGGCGGCTATCGCGCCGCGCGCAAGGCGCTGACCGAAATGCAGCCGGCCGAGCTCGTCGAGCAGGTCAAGGACTCGGGGCTGCGCGGCCGCGGCGGCGCCGGCTTCCCCACGGGCATGAAGTGGGGCTTCCTGCCGAAGGACTCGCCCAAGCCGACCTACCTGCTGTGCAACGCCGACGAGAGCGAGCCGGGCACTTTCAAGGACCGGCAGATCATCGAGCACAACCCGCACCTGCTGCTCGAAGGCATGATCATCGCCGCCTTCGCCATCCGCTGTCACACCGCCTACATCTACATCCGCGGCGAGTTCGCCCTCGGCGCCAAACGGTTGGAGGAAGCGCTGGCGGAAGCGCGTGGGCGCGGCTATCTGGGCAAGAACATCTTCGGCACCGGGTACGATCTCGACATCCACGTGCACCGCGGCGCCGGGGCGTACATCTGCGGCGAGGAGACCGGTCTGATCGAGTCGCTCGAGGGTAAGCGCGCCTACCCGCGGGTCAAGCCGCCGTTCCCCGCCACCTACGGCGTGTTCGGCTGCCCGACGATCGTCAACAACGTCGAGACGCTCGTCTGCGTCGTCCCCATCGTCAACCGCAGCGCCGCCTGGTTCAAGGCCATCGGCCCGGAGAAGAGCCCCGGACCGAAGCTGTTCTGCCTCAGCGGCCACGTCGAGCGCCCCGGCGTCTACGAGGGGCCGATGGGAACCCCGCTGCGCGCGCTGATCTACGACCACGCCGGCGGCATTCGCGGCGGCAAGAAGCTGAAGGCCGTCATCCCCGGCGGCTCCTCGGTGCCGGTGCTCACCGCCGACGAGATCGACGTGCCGATGGACTTCGACTCGGTGGCCAAGGCGGGCTCCCTGCTCGGCTCCTGCGGCGTCATCGTCATGGACGAGGACACCTGCATGGTGCGGGCGCTGCAGGTCATCTCACGCTTCTACCGCCACGAGTCGTGCGGCCAGTGCACGCCGTGCCGCGAGGGCACCGGCTGGCTCTACCGTCTGATGACCCACCTGGAAGAGGGCGGCGCCGATCCCAAGGACGTGGATCTGCTGCTGCAGGTCAGCGACAACATGATGGGCAACACCGTGTGCGTGCTCGCCGACGCCGCGGCGATGCCGGTCAAGAGCTTCGTGACCAAGTTCCGCGGCGAGTTCGAAGAGCACCTGCGCTCCGGCGGTTGCCCGCAACGGAACGCGGTGGCGGCCCGCTTGCTCCAGGGCGAGCGCGTCCGTGCGGCCTCGTGATCAGAATCCGGACGCAAGCGCATGCCTACACTCGAGATTGACGGCAAGCAGGTGACCGTCCCGGACGGTGCCAACCTGATCCAGGCGGCCGACCTCGCCGGGATCGAGATTCCTCACTACTGCTATCACCCCGGTCTCACCGTCGCCGGCAACTGCCGCATGTGTCTGGTCGAGATCGAGAAGATGCCCAAGCTCCAGATCGCCTGCAACACGCGGGCGACCGAGGGCATGATCGTGCGCACCCAGGTGGAGCGCGTCAAGCACGCGCGCGAGGCCGTGCTCGAGTTCCTCCTGCTCAATCACCCGATCGACTGCCCGATCTGCGACCAGGCCGGCGAGTGCAAGCTGCAGGACTACTACATGGACTACGACCGGCACCCGAGCCGGATCGCTGCCGAGGAGAAGGTCCACAAGGGCAAGGCGCTCGACGTCGGCCGCATCATCATGCTCGACCAGGAGCGCTGCATCCTGTGCACGCGCTGCGTCCGTTTCCTCGACGAGGTGACGCATACCGGCGAGCTCGGCGTCTTCCAGCGCGGCAACCACTGCCAGATCGACATCTTTCCCGACAAGCGGGTCGACAACCCGTACTCCGGCAACGTCGTCGACATCTGCCCCGTCGGCGCCCTCACCAACAAGGATTTTCGCTTCAAGGCACGCGTCTGGTACCTCGACCACACCCCGTCGGTCTGCACCCAGTGCGCCACCGGTTGCAACATCGACGTGCACCACCGCCGCGGCCAGGTCTACCGCTTCCGGCCGCGCCAGAACGAGGCGGTCAACCGGTACTGGATGTGCGACGAGGGCCGCGCCAGCTTCCGCCAGCTCCACGGCGAGCGGCGCCTGCTGCAGGCGATGGTGCGCCAGGCCGATGCCTGGGCGCCGGCGCCGCCGGACGCGGCACTGGAGACGGTGGCGCAGCGGCTGGCGCAGATTCGCGACGGCCACGGGCCCGAGCGCATCGGGGCGCTGATCTCCGCGGCGGCGAGCAACGAGGAGGCTTTTCTCTTCGCCCGCCTGTTCCGCGACGGATTTCCCGGCGCCAGGTGCGCCGGCCTCTCCTGGTCGCCCGCCGACGGCCATCACGACGACTTTCTCATCGACGCCGACAAGAACCCCAACAGCAACGGCCTGCGGGCCCTGGGTCTGGAGCTCGACGCCGGCGAGATTCTGCGCGCCGCGGAGGCCGGGGAGCTGAAGGCGCTGGTGCTGTTTCGCACCGATCTCGCCCGCTCGCAGGGCGAGGAATGGCTCGACCGCGTCGCCGAGAAGCTCGATTTCACGGTCGTGATGGACAGCGACGGCCATCCCACGGCGGAGGCGGCGGACGTGCTGCTGCCCGTGGCCACGTTCGTCGAGACCACGGGGACGTTCACCAACCGTACGCGCCGGGTGCAGCTGGCGCGGCAGGCCTTCGTGCCCCCGGGTGACGTCCAGGAGGGCTGGGCGCTGCTGTCGCGGCTCGGTCGCCGTGTCGCGGGATGGGATCTTCACCCGTCGGCGCCGGCGGTGTTCGCCGAGATCGTCGCACAGGTGCCGGCATTTGCCGGCCTCGACCACGCCGGGGTCGGCCTGCACGGAGCCGAGCTGAAGCCGTAGCGGGGCGGCGACCGAGGCGGAGGGCTCCCCCCGCGCCTCGATCTGCGCTCGACTGCTTCATCCATCCGTCTGGTCTGTTCCCGTCCCGGCACCCACCCTCACCGCGGACGCAGCACCGCATAGGCGTAGCTCGCCGCGAAGATCGCCGCCAGCAGTGCCACGATGGTCGGGCCGGTCGGCAGATCGAACCAGTAGGAGCCGAAGATGCCGATCAGACTGGCGAGCACGCCGAAGCCGGTCGCCAGGCCGAAGGCGCGGCCGAGGCGCTCGGCGATGCACAGCGCCGCGGCCCCGGGTGCCACCAGCAAGGTGAACGTCAGCAGCGCACCGACGCCGCGGATGGCGATCGCCACGGCGACGCCGACGACGACGTAGAAGATCGTGTTCCACAGCGTGACCCGGATGCCGAGCGCGCGGGCCATGTCCGGGTCGTACGCGATGATGAGGAACTCCTTGTACGCCAGGTACTGAATCAGCAGCACGATGGCGAAGGCGATCACCATCCCCCACAGGAGCGGCAGCGGCACGGTGAGGATGTTGCCGAAGAGCACGTTCAGGATGCTCCCCTCGCCGCGCGGCGCTTTGACGATCAGCAGCACGGCGGCCGCCGAGCCGCCCGCGTAGAGCATGCCGATGAGCGCCTCCAGCGGCAGGCGCGGCGAATCGGCGGCGCGCGAGAAGGCCAGGAAGGTGACGACGGTGAGCACCAGCGCCACGGCGAACGGCGGTAGCTGGAAGAGGATGGCGAGCGCCACGCCGGCCGACGAGATCTCGGCCACCGCCGCGCCGACGAAGACGATGCGTCGCAGGACGACGTAGATGCTCAGCGGCGCCAGGCCCAGGGCCACCAGCACTCCGGCCAGCAGGACGTGCCGCAGAAAGGGAACGGTCAGCAGGTCCATGTCAGGCGTCTCCTCCCGCGTAGGCGCGCGCCAGGTTCTCCGGCGCCAGCATCTCGGCCTTGTCGCCGACGAGGATGCTGCCCGAGCGCGTGATCACCGCCACCCGCCGGGCAAAATGCTCGATGGCGCTGAGCAGGTGGGTGACGAACACGATGGTGGTCGCCTTCTCGCGCTGCAGATCGAGCAGCAGCTCCATGATGGCGCGCTCCGACTCGATATCCATGCCGTTGGTCGGCTCGTCGAGCAGCAGCGCGTCGGGCTCGCCCGCCAGGGCACGGGCGATCAGCACGCGCTGCTGCTGGCCGCCCGACAGCTCGCGGTACGGGCGGTGGCTGAACGGCTCCATCTGCGCCCGCCGCAGGCAGGCGTGGGCGATGGCTACGTCTTCACGGCCGGGCCGGCGAAAGGCGCCCAATCGGCCGAAGCGCCCCATGATCGCCACCTCCAGCGCCGAGAGCGGGAAGTGCGTGTCCAGCCGCTCGCGTTGCGGCACGTAGCCGAAGCGCGGCGGCCCGCCATTCTGGCCGAACACCTCGATGCTCCCGGCCAGCGGCTTGAGCAGGCCGAGCACCGCCTTGAGCAACGTGCTCTTGCCCGAGCCGTTGGGCCCCATCACCCCGAGGAAGTCGCCGCGCTCGATGGCGAAGTCGAGCCCCCTCAGGACCGCGCGCCGGCCGTAGCCGAGCGTCACCCCGCGCGCTCGCAGCAGCTCACTGGGCATGGCCGCTCAGCGCCTTGACGAATTGGTCGACGATGTAGTCGATCATCGAGATGTAGTCCTTCTGCGCCGGGTTTCCTCCGACGTCGATGGTCAGGTTGAGATACGGAATGCCCACCTGCTTGGCGATCAGCCGGGCGATCGACACGTCGTAGTACGGCTCGGTCACGATGAGCTTCACGCCGGTTTGCTTGGCGGACTCGATGACCTCCTGGATGCGGCGCGGCGACGGCACGAATCCCGGCTTGCTCTCGACGTTCTCCGGAATGTCGAGCCGGAAGGCGCGCGCGAAGTAGGACCACGACTCGTGATAGGGAATGAACTTGGCGCCGGCGTACGGCGCCATCTCCGCGCGCCACTTGGCCTCGGCCGCCGTCAGGCGCTTCTCGAACGCCGCCAGGTTCGCGGCGTAGTAGGCCTTGTTCGCCGGATCGGCGTAGGTGAGGGCGTTGCAGACGTTGCGCGCCATGATGCGCCCGGCCTCGGGGTCGAGCTGGTAGTGCGGATTGCCGTACGGGTGGATGTCGCCGAAGCTGTAGTCGACGTGCCCCTGCGGAACATCGAGCAACGGAATGCCCACGGAGGTCTGCGCCTTGATGAGGTTGGAGTTGTTGGCTTCGTTGACCAGATCGCGCGCCCACTCCTCGAGCCCCAGGCCGATCTGGATGAACAGCCGCGCGCGATGGATCTTGAAGAGATCGCTCGGCCGCGGCGAGTAGAGGTCGGCGTTGAATCCCGCAGGCACCAACGCCTCGGCCTTCACCTTGTCGCCACCAATGGTCTGGGCCAGGGAGGCGAGGTCGGTCGTGGTCGTCACCACGCGCAACGGACCGGCGGCGACGGCAGGGACGGCCGGCACGCACGTGCCAGCCGCGAGCAATGCGACGAAAATCGCGGCCGGGGTCAGGCCCCGGCGATGCGTCCGCGGCCGCTTCCTACTGTGCTTGGTTCGTATCGTCATCGTGATTCACTCCAGTGGTTTGAGATTGCCGAGCGAGAACGTCGCCTGGCCGTAGAAGAAATTCGCCGCGCGCTCCGCGCCGCTCCCCGTCCGATGTGTGTACTGGAAGCGCAGGCGGGTGTTGTCCGAGACGAAGTAGGTGAAGATCGGGGAGACGCCGACCTCGGTGCCGCTCGGCACCCCGGGGACGTCCGCCATGTCGAGCAGGAAGCCGGCGTGGTAGCGCAGCCAGAAGTTGTAATCGAGCAGCGAGTAGAAACCCCGCTTCAGCCCATGGTCCCCTACGCCCTGGCGTTCGGCGAGCAGCGCCTCGTTGCTCCATGTCCACACCTGGCGCTGCGTCGGTGCGTATTGGATTTGCAAGAACGGGTCCTGCAGATAGCTCTGCCCGCCCGGTCCGGGGCCACCCGCCGCGCTCACGCCGGCAAGCATGGCGCCCGACCCGAACAGGTCGCGCGAGTACGTCAGGCCGCCCATGTAGGCGAAGTCGAAGCTCTTGGAGCGCGGAAACGCCGGCGTGTTCCCGCCGCTCAGCATGTTGACGTCGGCCTTGAGGTCGGCGTCCCAGGGGTTGGGCACGTAGGTGCTGAGGTTGACGCCGGGCATGACGAAGCCGTCATCGCCGATGTATTGCGCCAGGGCTTGCGGGCGGTCGATCATCGGCAGCTGAAAGGTGTCGGTCTCGTTGATCAGGCCGAAGTTTGGCCGAAACTGGCCGGCGCGTAAGGACAAGTCCCCCGGGAGCTTGTTGAAGACGAGGAACGCCTCCTCGACATCGAAAGAGCCTTGATCGGGCTTGTCGATCGAGACCTGCGCGCTGGTATACGGATCGATGGGCGAGAACAGGATGATCTGCGTGTCGCGGACGCGAAACTGATCGTTCGCCGAATCGTAGCGCGGATCTCCTCGATGCAGGTCGCTTTGCCGCAGGGTGAAATCGCCGACGGCGCCGATATCCGGAATGAACACTTTCGGAACACCCTGCAGGCTCGGCATGATGACGCCCTCGGGCGGGGGCGCAGCGCGGGCCTCCGTGCCGATGCGGCGCGAGGTCGGGCCGGACACGGGTCCGGGCAGCAAGCCCTTGAGCGCCGCGCCGACGGTCACCCCGGCCGGCGTGGGCTCGGGTAACGGCACGCCCGCCGCAACGATTCCCGGTGGAGGCGCTCCCGCCGCCGGTGTGACAGGCGCTGCCTTGCCGGCAACCGCGGGCCCCGGCGCCGCTGCAACCGCCGCTGCGCCCGGGCTGGCACCGAGCCGCGCCTCGAGCGCCTCGAGACGCTGCTGCATCTGCTTGAGCTGCGCTTGCATCTCGCGCACCTGCCTTCTCAACTGGACGTTCTCGCGGGCCGTCCGCGCCGGGCCGTCATCCCCGGCGTGGGCGGACGATGCACATGCTGCGATCAGAAGCATGACCACCATCAATCCGACGCACTGCCTCATCGACACACTCCTCTGTTGGCCTGCCGGTTGCGGCACGCACAGCGCGCGGCAGCCGAGGTCATGGCCAAACCGTTTCGTTCTTTCCCCGGTAGGGCTTCGACCGGCGAGGCGCCGTCTCGAACCGCGGGTTCGCCGACCGTTCCTCGTCCAGTCGTTCGGGGCGGCTGGCGGCGAAGCGCGACTCGCACGTACTGTGAGTCGCGCTTCCCGCGCGCCGCCGGCGAGAGAGGGCTAGGCGGTTGCGGGCGGTGCGCGCGTGAGACCGGAAGTGCGGAGGAAGGACGGGACACTGCGCGCCGCCGGTGCATGGGCAGCGGCGGCTTCGGGTTGCAGGTCCGCGAGGGCGGGGGAGGAAGCGGGACTGAGGGGGAGATGGAAGGCCAGCAAACAGAGCGGGCAGATCCCTGTCTCGGTCTTCATCTGGCCGGCGATGCCCGTCTCCTGGACGAGGGAACCGGGATGCGAGTGGACGGCAGCAGCCAACTGGGCACTGAGGAGCAAGACGGCAGCGGTGACCCGGAGCAGCCGGAATCCGCCCGAGACCTGGCGCCGGCCCCTGCGGGAGGGCCCCGGATCTCGTTCACTCCTGCGCCGGAAGGTCATGAGTGGCGCATTCTAGAGAGTGCTTCGCGGCGGTGCAAACGGTGGCGCGCACGCTCGTCTTCGAGCTGTCTGCGATCGATGGGAGAAGGTCAGGATGAGGGGGATGAAATCGAGCGGCAAAGCCGAACCTCG
>CAZYMF010000024.1:0-25278 GCA_964648215.1 uncultured Binatia bacterium (SeqCode)
GTGTACTGGGAGCCGAAGTCGAGGATGAGAATCATGGGTGATGAAAGTCGACGGTCGATGGTCGATAGTCGGTGGTTGAAGAAGGACGCCTGCAACCAGATCGCCTCACCACATCACCTCCACGCCCGTTTCCGGCTTTCGGCTTTCGCCCTTCCACTTCCAGCTACTCTCTTCGATAATTCGGCGCTTCCTTGGTGATGAACACGTCGTGGACGTGGCTCTCCTGCAGCGAGGCGTTGGTCACCTTCATGAAGCGGGCGTGGGCGTGGAGATCGGCGATCGTGCGGCAGCCGCAGTAGCCCATGCCGGCCTGCAGGCCGCCGACCATCTGATGCACGATGAAGGCGAGCGGCCCCTTGTGCGGCACGCGCCCCTCGATGCCCTCGGGCACCAGCTTCATCTGCTCCAGCTCGTCGTCCTGCATGTAACGGTTGCGGCTGCCCTCGCGCTCGCGCATCGCCTCGAGCGATCCCATGCCGCGGTAGAGCTTGTAGGTGCGGCCCTGGTAGAGAATCGTCTCGCCCGGGCTCTCCTCGGTGCCGGCGAACAGGCTGCCGATCATCACCGAGTGCGCCCCGGCGGCCAGAGCCTTGGTGACGTCGCCGGAGAACTTGATGCCGCCGTCGGCGATCACGGGGATGCCGTAGTCGGCCGCGACCTTGCAGCAGTCGGCGACGGCGGTGAGCTGCGGTACGCCGACGCCGGAGACGACGCGGGTGGTGCAGATCGACGCCGGCCCCATGCCGACCTTGATGGCGTCGGCCCCGGCACGCGCCAGCGCCCGGGCGCCCTCGATGGTGGCCACGTTACCGGCCACCACGTCGGTCTTGGGGTACGCCTCCTTGATCTCCTTGAGCGTCGCGATGACGTTGTCCGAATGGCCGTGGGCGGTATCGATGACGATGACGTCGGCCCCGGCCCGCAGCACCGCCTCGACCCGCTTCATGCGGTCGTCGCCGGTGCCGACGCCCGCGCCGACGCGCAGGCGGCCGAAGTCGTCCTTGCACGCGTTGGGAAACTGCGCCGCCTTCTGAATGTCCTTGACGGTCAGCAGGCCCTTGAGGCGGCCGTCGTCGTCGACGATGAGCAGCTTCTCGATGCGGTTGGCATGGAGGAGATCCTTGGCCTCCTCGGGGTCGATGCCCGGCTTGCCGGTGATGAGATTGTTCTTCGTCATCACCTCGCTCACCTTGCGATCCAGGCGCTTCTCGAAACGCAGGTCACGGTTGGTGAGAATGCCGACCAGGCGGCCGTCCTTGGTAACCGGCAAGCCGGAGATGTGGTAGCGATGCATGACATCCAGCGCCTCGGCGATGCGCTGATCGGGATGCACGGTGACCGGGTCGAGAACGATACCGCTCTCCGACTTCTTCACCTTTTCGACCTCGCGGGCCTGGTGTTCGATGGTGAGGTTGCGGTGAACGATGCCGAGGCCGCCTTCCTGGGCCATGGCGATGGCGGCCCCGGACTCGGTCACCGTGTCCATCGCCGCGCTGACCAGCGGGATGTTGAGCGGCACGCGCCGCGAGAACAGCGTGCTGACGTCCGCCTCGCGCGGCAGGAACGTCGACTCCCCGGGGACCAGCAGCACGTCGTCGAACGTGAGCCCTTCGGGCATGTCGTAGGTGAACATCATTCTCCTCCCACCGCGCCGCGGGCGCGCATCCATCCCCCCTGGTCCCGCATGCACAAAGGCCCACCGAAGCTACAGGCGGGCCCTCGAACGACGACGCGAACGAACTTGTCAGGAACCATGGGCTCTCGTAGCAAAACGCTACCGGTGTGGCAAGTCCATTTGCGCGGCCCCAAGATCTTGTGGTCCTGGAGACGCGCGCCGTTGAGACGCACCGGGCCGGTTTGCTATGCCTGCGCCATGAACTTCCCGTTCGAGGGCAAGCAGCCCCGGCTCCATCCTTCGGTGTACGTGCACCGCAGCGCGCAGGTGATCGGCGATGTGATCATCGGCGCCGACGCCAGCCTGTGGCCCAACGTGGTCGTGCGCGGCGACGTCCACCACATCCGTATCGGCGAGCGCAGCAACATCCAGGACAACTCCACCGTCCACGTCACCCGCGATCGCTTCGCCACCATCATCGGACGCGAGGTGACCGCCGGTCACAACGTGGTGCTGCACGGCTGCACCGTCGGCGACCGCTGCCTGATCGGCATCGGCGCCATCGTCCTCGACGGCGTCGAGATCGGCGACGAGTGCCTGATCGGCGCCGGCTCGCTGCTGACGCCGGGGACGAAGATTCCGCCGCGCCACCTCGCCCTCGGCAGCCCGGCCACGGCGGTGCGGGCGCTGCGCGCGGACGAGATCGCCCACCTGCAGCAGTCGGCGCAGAACTACGTCGACAACGCGCAGCGCTACCGGGCGCAGGGTCTGTAGACTCGCCGCTCGCCCGTCGCCTATCTGCCCGTCCTTCCCTACCGCCCGCGCGGGCGCCGCGGCCGCCGGGTCTTCGCGGTCCGGGGTCGGGCGGGCCGCGCGCGGTTCTGGTCGCGCGGGCGCAGCCGCAGGCGGATCCGCAGCGGCGTGCCGTGCAGATCGAAGGCGGCGCAGAACTGGTTGCGCAGGTAACGCTCGTAGCTCTCACCGACCAGCCGCGGCGCGTTGGTGAAGATGGCGATCGTCGGCGGCGCCGTGCCCGTCTGCGTGGCGTAGTAGAAGGCCGGCCGCTTTCCTTGCACGCTCGGCGGCGCCTGCGCCCGCACGGCGTCCGCCAGCACCTTGTTGAGCGTCGCGGTCTGCAGCTCGGCCCGGTGGGCCGCCGTCAGCCGTTCGAGCGCCGGGACGATGCGCCCGACACCGGCGCCGGTGAGCGCCGAGACGAAGACCATCGCCACTTCGGCCAACGTCGGGTAGCGCCAGGCCAGAGTTTCGCGAAACTTCTTCTGGTCGCGCTCGCCCGCCGGCACGGCGTCCCACTTGTTAACGACGAGGAGCAAGCCGCGCCCCCGCTCCCAGGCATAGGTGGCGATGCGCGCGTCCTGCTCGGCCAGCTCGCTGCCGGCGTCGAGGACGAGCAGGGCCAGCTCCGCCCGGTCGAGGGCGCGCAGGGCGCGGGCGACGCTGGCACGCTCGATCCCCTCGTACACCTTGGGCCGGCGGCGGATCCCCGCGGTGTCGATCAGCACGTAGCGGCGGCCGGCGAGGCTCACCTCGGAATCGAGCGGGTCACGGGTGGTGCCGGGGATCGGCGAGACGATGGCGCGCTCGGCACCCACCAGACGATTGAGCAGCGACGACTTGCCGACGTTGGGGCGCCCGACGATCGCCAGCGCCACCTTCGCCGTCGCCTGCGCCGTCGACTTCGCCAGAGGCTTCGTCGACTCCGCCGCGGGGAGCGCGGCCAGCACGTCTTCCATCAGGTCGTCGACACCGCGGCCGTGGGCGGCGGAGATGGCGTACACCCGATCGACCCCGAGGCGGAAGAAATCCACCGCGTCGTCGTCCAGCGTCGGGGTGTCGAGCTTGTTGACGGCGAAGAACACCGGCTTCGCCGCCCGCTGCAGCAGCCGCACCAGCGCTCGCTCGCGCGGAGTGAAGCCGGCGCGCCCGTCGAGTAGCAGAACGATGGCGTCGGCCTCCTCGGTGGCGCGCACGGTCTGCGCCCGCACCGCCGCCAGCAGCGCGTCGGCGTCGCCGCTTTCTTCGTCGACGCCGCCGGTATCGACCAGCAGGAACTCGCGCCCCTGCCAACGCGCGCGGGCCTCGTTGCGATCGCGCGTCACCCCGGGCCTGGCGTCCACGACCGCCACCGGCGCCCGCACCAGCCGGTTGAACAGGGTCGACTTGCCGGCATTCGGGCGGCCGACGATGGCGACCACCGGCAACCTGCGTCGCGGTGCCGGCCCGGCGGGCGCGGCCGCGTCGGCAACGATCTCGGGCATGCGCGACCGTCCCGGCTCAGAGGCCGAATTCCTTGATCCGCGTGGGGCTGGTGGTCCAGTCCTCCTGCACGCGGACGAAGAGCTCGAGAAAGACGCGGCGCTCCAGCACACCCTCGATGTCGCGGCGCGCCGCCTGCCCGATGGCTTTGATCCGATTGCCGCGATGGCCGATGATGATCGGCTTCTGCGAGTCGCGGGCGACATGAATCGTCGCCTTGATCACCACCAGGTTCTTCTCCGCCCTCTCGGTGAACTCGTCGATGGTAACGGCGACGGCGTACGGAACCTCCTCGCGCGTCTCCAAAATCACCTTCTCGCGAACGATCTCGGCCACGATCGCCCGCTCGCTCTGGTCGGTGATCTCCTCCTCCGGGTAGTACGCCGGGCCTTCGGGCAACGCCGCGGCCAAGACGTCGACCAGGCGCTCGAGATTCTCCCCGGCCATGGCACTCACCGGTACGACGGCCCGATCCGGGCAGAGCCGGCCGAGCTCGTCGAGCAACGGCAGCAGCGCATCCCTGGGCACCAGATCGATCTTGGTGACGGCCAGCAGCAACGGCTTGCCGCTGGCAACCCCCAGCTCGAGGACGCGGCGGTCGGCCGGGGCGATGCCGGCCTCGGCATCGACCAGCAGCAACACCACGTCGGCCTCGGAGAGCGCGCGGCGCGCCACGTCCACCATCCGCACGTTCAACAGCCCGCGTGCCTTGTGCAGCCCCGGGGTATCGAGGAACAGCAGCTGCGCCTGCGGCAGCGTCTTGATGCCGAGAATGCGCGTGCGAGTCGTTTGCGGCTTGGGGGTCACCGCCGCGACCTTGCGACCGAGCAGAGCGTTGAGCAAAGTGGACTTGCCCACGTTCGGCCGGCCGATCAGTGCAACGAATCCCGAGCGATGTCCTGGGGATGAAACCGGAGACGTCGATGCCACGGAGGGGAATTAGCCTCGATTGGCCGAAAAAGGAAGGGGGGCGGCCGCCTTGACGGTGGCGCGGAGCGCGGGGTAGCTAGGTCCGACCAGAGTGCTGTATTGCCGAAAGACAGTGCATTTTGCTGGGCCTCCTCTCGGATGGGAGAGGATCGAGGTGAGGGGGATCGAATGATGCCGAAGGCCACCCTGACGGACCCCTGTCACGGGATAGCGACAAGAATGATAAGGCTCGGCTTCGCCGATCAATTTCATCCCCCTCATCCTGACCTTCTCCCATCCGGGAGAAGGAACCCTGACCCAATACACACGCCCAACCGTCCAACTTCGCACTAGACCCGCCGGGGGCGCGGATGCGAGACGTGGTCGACATGTGGGGCAACACGCGCATGGTGGTGCTCACCGCCATGAGCGCGTCGCTGTACGCCGCCATCCTCATTCCCTTCAAGGTCCTTCCCATCATCCCCGGGGTCACCGAGTTCCGCCCCGCCAACGCGGTTCCGGTGGTGTGCTCGTTCCTGTTCGGCCCGGCCGGGGCCTGGGGGGCGGCGATCGGCAACGTCATCGGCGACTTCTTCGGCGGCATCGGCCCCGGCGATCTGTTCGGCTTCGTCGGCAACTTCCTCTACGGCTACGTGCCCTACCGCGTCTGGATGGCCGTCATGGGCGACCGCGATCCGGTGCCGAAAACGCTGCTGCAATGGCTGGTGTTCGTCGGCGCCGTCGCCCTGTCCAGCGCCGCCTGCGCGCTCACCATCGGCTGGGGCATCAACCTCCTCGGCTTCGTACCGTTCTCGGTGCTCGCCAACATCATCCTGGTGAACAACTTCGTCGTCGCCGCCGTGCTCAGCCCGTTTCTCCTGGCGGTGATCTACCCGCGGGTGAAGAGCGCCAAGCTACGCCACACCGACATTCTCGGCCGCCGGCCGCCGCGGCCGGTCGCGGTGCGTGCCGTCGGTCTCGTTCTGGTGGTGGCGGCGTTGTCCGGCGGCATGGTGCTGGGAACCCTGCTGTCGACGGGTTCGCTGTCGCTGCCGTTCCTGCCCGCCGCCCTGGCCAGCACGACACGCGCGGCCGAGGTCGGCTTCGGCCTGGCCCCCGTCGTCGCCGTTCTCCTCCTCGGCCTGGCGCTGCTCTGACGACACCGATGGCCGAGATCGCTCTTTCGTTGCGCGGCGTATCCTTCACCTATGCGGGCGCCGCGACTCCGGCGCTGCAGGGCATCGACCTCTCGGTGCGTCGCGGCGAGCTGATCGCCGTCATGGGAGCGACCGGCGCCGGCAAGTCGACGCTGGCCAAGTGCCTCACCCGCATCATCCCGGCGTTCCAGCCCGGCCGGCTCGAAGGCGAGATCAGCGTCCTCGGCACGGTTTTGCGCGACGAGGGCGTCGGCGATCTGGCCGGCGTCGTCGGCCTGGTGTCGCAGGACTTCGAGGCCCAGCTCTTCGCCACCAACGTGGTGCAGGAGATCACTTTTGCCATGGAGCAGCTCGGCCTCGCGCCCGCCGCGATGCGCGAGCGCCTGCCGGCCGCCCTCGCGGCGGTGGGCCTGTCGGACTTCGAGCGCCGCGATCCGGCCACCCTGTCCGGCGGCGAGAAGCAACGGCTGGCCATCGCCGCCGTCCTCGCGCTGCACCCGCCCGTTCTGATCTTCGACGAGCCCACCACCGATCTCGATCCGCTCGGTAAGCAGGAGATCTTTGCCGTTCTCGACCGCCTGCGCGCCGAGGGCTGCACGATGCTGGTGATCGAGCACGAGATCGCCGCCGCGGAGAACGCCGATCGCGTCGTGCTGATGGCGCACGGCCGCATCGTTGCCGATGCGCCGCCCGGCGAGGTGTTGCCCCAGGTCGATCTGCTGCAACGCCACGCCATCCGCCCGGCGGACCTCGACGCCGTCGCCGCGCGGCTGCACGTGTCGCTGCCGGTCAGGGCCGTGGACGAGCTGGCGTCGGCCTTGCGACTGCGGCTGCAGCCCGCGCGCTCGGGCGAGACGGCGGCGGCCGCGGCGGCCGGCACCCCCATCCTCGCCGCCGATCGCGTCGCCTACCGCTACGACAACGACAAGGAAGCGCTGTCCGAGGTGAGCCTGGAGATTCACGCCGGCGAGAGCATCGCCCTGATCGGGCAGAACGGATCCGGGAAGACCACCCTGGCCAAGCTGCTCAACGGCTTGCTGGCGCCGGCGCAGGGAGCGGTGCGGCTGCACGGCCGCCCCATCGGCGAGCTGCCGCTCGCCCGCGTGGCCAGCGAGGTCGGCTACGTCTTCCAGAACCCCGACCACCAGATCTTCGCCGCCACCGTGGGCGACGAGGTCGCCTTCGGCCCGCGCAACCTCGGTCTGAGCGACGACGCCGTCGCCGAGCGCGTGAGCGAGGCGCTGGCGGCCGTGAGCTTGCTCGGGTGCGAGGAGCAGGATCCCTTTCTGTTCGCCAAGGGCCAGCGCCAGCGACTGGCGGTGGCCTCGCTGCTGGCGCTGCGGCCCAAGGTTCTGGTGCTCGACGAGCCGACCACCGGCCTCGACTACGCCGAGCAGCGCCACATGATGGACCTGGTCGCCCGGCTGCAGGCGCAGGGCATGACGCTGGTGATGATCACCCACAGCCCCTGGGTGGTGGCGGAGTACGCCCGTCGCGGCGTGCTGCTGTCGCACGGGCAGGTCCTGTTCGACGGCACGCTGCGCGAGCTGTTCGCCGACGAGGCGCTGCTCGAGCGCTGTCATTTCCGCGTCCCCGACGCCACCCGTCTCGGCAACCGTCTCGGCTTCACTCCGTTGTCGGTGGACGAGCTCGTGTCTCGTGTGTCAAAGCAGGCGTGAGAGCCTCCGATGCGCCTGTACCTCTACCTCGAGCGTCGCACGCCGCTGCACGAGCTCAACCCGACGGTGAAGGTGTTCGCCATGCTGTGCTTCTTCACCGCCGCCTTCGTCACCGAACGCCCGGCGCTGCTGATCCCGCTGGCGCTGGCGGTGCTCGTCCTGATCCAACGCGCCGGGGCGCTGGGCAACGTCCGCCGGCTGCGGCTCCTCTTCGTCATGGTCTTCACCATGACGCTGATCATCTGGACCTTCTTCTACGGCCAGGGCACGCCGCTGGTGTCCATCGGACCGGTGCGGATCAGCGCCGCCGCGCTCGAGTTCGCCTTCGGCATGGCGCTCAAGCTCACCACCTTCCTCGCCGTCGGCGTCCTGTTCCTGTCCACCACCAAGGTGGAGGAGTTCGCTTATGCCCTCACCCGCGTCGGCCTGCCGTACAAGCTCGGCTTCACCATGACGCTGGCGTTCCGTCTGGTGCCGGTGTTCGTCGAGTCGGCCTTCACCGTGGTGCAGGCGCAGCGCAGCCGCGGCTTCAACTTCGACGAAGGTGGCCTGCTGCAGCGCCTGCGACGCTACGTCCCCGTCCTGGTTCCCGTGTTCATGGGCGCGCTGCGGCGCGCCGACGGCATGGCGATGGCGCTCGAGGCACGCGGCTTTCAGTCGGCACGGCCGCGCTCGAGCTACGAGCAGTACCCGTTCCTCGCCCGCGACGTGCTCGCTCTGGCCGCCGCCGTCGCCGTCGCCGCGCTCTTCGTCGCCTTGTGGTGGAGCGGTCATGCCCGCGTTCTGCCGTAGCGTCCTCGCCGCCCTGCTCCTCCTGGCCGCCCCCCTGCCGGCGCTCGGCTGGGCGGCCCGGGCGCATCGTCTGGTAACCGATCTCGCCGTGGACATCGTTCCCGGCCACTGCGCGCCGCTGTTCAAGGAGAACCGCCGCCGCTTGCTCAACCTCTGCGTCGAGCCCGACACGGTGCTGCGCCAGCGCGAAGGACATCGCGAGGCCATCCGGCACTACATCGATCTCGATGCGTACATGCCGTATCCGTTCGACGACTTCCCCCGCACCTATCGCGAGGCCGTGCGCCGCTACGGCCGCCGCGCGGTCGAGCAGCGGGGGGTCCTGCCCTGGGTCATTCTCCGCATGCAGCGCGAGCTGCAAGCGGCCGTTCGCCGGCACGACACCGACGCCACGGTGCAGAAGGCCGGCTACCTCAGCCACTACGTGGCCGATGCCTTCCAGCCGCTGCACCTGACCGAGAACTACGACGGCCAGAAGAGCGGTAACGACGGTGTCCACCTCCGCTTCGAGGTCGGCGTCGTCGACGACCGCATCGACGAGTACGCCCGCGACCTGCACGGGCACCTCGCGCCGGCCAAGCGCATCACCGACCTGCGCGGCATGCTCTTCGACGACTTCAAGCGCACCTATCCCGTGATCGACAAGATCCTGAAGGCCGATCGCGACGCCAAGCAGGCGCTGTGGCCGTACGGACCGCTCTACTACCACCGCATGAATGCGGCACTCCATGCCATCGCCCAGCGACAGCTCAGCGAGGCGGCGACGCTGCTGGCCTCGATCTGGTACACGGCTTGCGAGGACGCACAACCCCCACCTTGACGATGTCCGGTCGCGCCAGTACGGTCGCTGCCATGGCCGACGCCAGCGCCCTTGCCGCCGTTCTGCAACGCATCGACCGCGAGCTACCGACCCACCGCGCGGCGCTGGAATCGCTGATCCGCATCCCCAGCGTGAGCGCCCCCGGCTTCCCGCCGGCCGAGGTGCAGCGTTCCGCCGAGGCGGTAGCGGCCCTGCTCACCCGGGTCGGCCTGCGCCACGTGCGCTTGCTGCAGATCGACGGCTGTCACCCCTACGTAGCAGCCGAGTGGCTCGAGGCCGGCGCCGCGCCCACGGTCCTGCTCTACGCCCACCACGACGTGCAGCCGCCGGGGCACAGCGAGCGCTGGAGCAGCGACCCGTTCACTCCGGTGGAGCGGGCGGGACGACTCTACGGCCGCGGCAGCTCGGACGACAAGGCCGGCGCGGTCATCCACGCCGCCGCCATCGACGGCTGGCTGGGATCGACGGGCGCCCTGCCGTGCAACGTGAAGGTATTGATCGAAGGCGAGGAGGAGATCGGCTCCGGGCACCTCGCCGAGTTCCTCGCCCGTTACGGCGACGAGCTGCGCGCCGACGTGATCGTGCTGGCGGATGCCGGCAACTGGAGTGTCGGCCGCCCGGCGCTGACCTACATGCTGCGCGGTCTCACCGATCTGACGGTGCGCGTGCGCGCCCTGGCGGCGCCGCAGCACAGCGGCATGTTCGGCGGCGTGCTGCCGGATCCGGCGCTGGCGCTGGCGAAGATGCTCGGCAGTCTGGTCGACGAGCGCGGGGCGATCGCGGTGCCGGGGCTGTGCGACGACGTGCGGCCGCCGACGCAGGCGGAGCGCGCGCGCCTGGCGGAGCTGCGCTTCGACGAGGGAAGCTTTCGCCGCGCCGCCGGGCTCGTCGGCTCGGCGCAGCTCGTCGGCGACCCCGAGCAGTCGCTCTTCGAGCGCCTGTGGATGCAGCCGGCGATCACCGTTGTCGGCATCGACTCGCATCCGATCGCCGGCTCCTCGAACCAGATCCTCGCCGAGGCGGCGGCGCGCGTGAGCGTACGGCTGGCGCCGGGCCAGGATCCCCTGCGTTGCCAGCAAGTGCTGGCCCACCACCTGCGCGCCGTGGCGCCGTGGGGAGTCACGGTCGAGATCGATCCCAGTCGCGAGGCGGCGCCGGCGTGGGTGTGCGAGCCGACCGGACCCGCCTTCGAGGCCGCCGAGGCGGCGCTGACGGCGGCCTTCGGCGTGCCGCCGGTGTACATGGGCGTGGGCGGGTCGATCCCGTTCGTCGGTCCGTTTGCCGCCGCCTTCGGCGGCGCGCCGGCGCTGCTCACCGGCCCGTCCGATCCCGGCTCGCGCATCCACAGCGAAGACGAGAGCCTGCAGCTCGACGACTGGCACCATCACTGCCACGCCGAGGCGATCCTGCTCGCCGAGATCGCGGACCGCATGGGAAAGAACGGAGGGTTTACAACGGATTAAACGGATTAAACGGATGGAACGGATTACGGGCTGAGGAGATGCTCTATGTCTCAGAAGCTCCACTCAAATCCGTTTAATCCGTTCAATCCGTTGTACGTCTTCTCTTCAATTCGTCCGATTCGGCCGCACATCATTGGAGGAGAATATGTTCACCGGAATCATCGAAGAAGTCGGCGAGGTCATTGAGGCGGGGAGCGGGTTGCTGCGGATTCGCGCGCCGCTGGTGCTGTCCGACGCCAAGCCGGGCGATTCCATCGCCATCAACGGCGTCGATCTCACCGTGACCGAGATGGACGGCAACAGCTTCTCGGCCAACGTCATGCCCGAAACCTATCGCCGCTCCAACCTCGGCGAGCTGAAGGCGGGCGGTCGCGTCAACCTCGAGCGCTCGGTGCGGCCCACCGATCGCCTGAGCGGGCACATCGTCCGCGGCGTGGTCGAGGGCATGGCGGCCGTCGAGTCGTTCACGCCCGAGAGTGATGCGGTAATCGCCCGCTTCCGCACGCCGGCGGACTTGCTGCGCTACATGGTCGTGAAGGGCCCGGTGGCGATCGACGGCGCCAGCCTGACCATCATCGACAAGACCGAGACCTCCTTCGCGGTGTCACTGGTGCAGTACACCCAGGAGCACACCGGTCTGCTCTCCAAGAAACCCGGCGACTCGGTCAACATCGAGACCGACATCATCGCCCGTTACGTCGAGACGCTGCTGCAGGAGCGCGGCACGCCGCCGCGCTGACGCCGCCACCGTCCGAGCATCAGGGGAGCGGCGAACCAAGGGGGGGACATTGACCGGTTTTCCGTTCCGCATTCCCTGTTCCCGGTTCTCCATTCTCTTCTCCGTCCCGCCCGGATCGAGCTGAGGCGGGAGAAGCCACCATGCAGCGCACCCCCGAGGTCCCCCTTCGCACCAAGCTCCTCTACGGCAGCGGCGAGATCACGGTCAGCGCCAAGAACACCTCGCTCAACCAGTTTCTGCTCTTCTTCTACGCCGACGTCGTTCACCTCTCGCCGCTGCTGGTGGGAGCGGCGATCTTCATCGGCAAGCTGTGGGACGCGGTCACCGATCCGCTGATGGGTTACCTGTCGGACAGCACGCGTTCGCGCTGGGGGCGGCGCCGGCCCTACGTCGCGGCGAGCGCGATCCCGCTGGGACTCTTCTTCTATCTGCTGTTCAGCCCGCCGGTGGCCGGCACCGTGGCCACGTTCGCGTACCTGCTGATCGTGTACATCCTGCTGTTCGCCTTCTTCACCGTCTACGCCACCCCCTACATCGCCTGGGGGGCGGAGCTGGCGCAGGACTATCACGAGCGCACCACCGTGGTGCAGATTCGCAGCCTGTTCGGCGTGATCGGTGGCGTGATCGGAGCCACCGCGCCGATCGCCATCGCGGAATCGTTCAGCGACCAACGCCAGGGCTTCGCCGTGATGGCCGCGGTACTGGCCGTCCTCATGACGGCCTCGGGCCTGCTCACCGGCTGGGGCGTCGTCGAGCGCCCGTTCGCGGCGACCGCCGCGCCGAGCGTGGCGCGCTTCCTCGTCGGCCTGCGGCACACCTTTGCCAATCGCGATTTTCGCGTGGTCTTCTTCACCTTCTGCCTGATGACCATGGCGACCTCGCTCGGCCAGGCGATTCAGCTGATCGTGGTGAAGTACTGGCTGCAGATGTACGACTTCTTCCCCGTCATCGCCCTGACCTTCGCGTTGAGCTTCGCCGCTTCGTTTCCGTTCTGGCTGCGACTCTCGCAACGGATCGGCAAGCGGCGGGCGATGCTGACCGGGCTCGGCTTCGGCTGTGTGGCGCCGTTCGGCTGGCTGATCGTGCAACCGGGACAGCGGATGGCGATGCTGGTGTTCATGGTGGCCGCCGGCATTCTGACCGGCTCGCTGACGCTGGTGATCTCGAGCGCCGCCGACGTCGTCGATTTCGACGAGCTACAGACCGGCGAGCGCCGCGAAGGCGCCTACTTCGGCATCTGGACTCTGGGGCTGAAGACGATGAGCGCCTTTGGCATTCTCCTGAGCGGCGCCGCGTTGCAGCTCGTCGGCTACGTGCCCGATCAGCCGCAGGATCCGGCAACGATGTGGTGGCTGGTGATCATGGTGGGGCCGACGCAGGCGGTCGTGCATCTCATCGGCTTCCTCGTCTTCCGCCGCTTCCGCTTCGAGGCCGAAGATGTGGCCCGGGTGCAAGCGGAGCTCGCCGCGCGGCGAGCCGCCGGGCCGCCGGAGTGAGCCAAGCGGGCGAGAGGATCACGCCGTTCCAGGGGACGGCCAAGAACGCGAGGAAGCCGAGTGGAAGGCGATCCTTCCCGCGACCCGCGAGACTACGCATCATCGCCGAGAGACCTTGGTCGCCGCCCTGGCCTTGGTCCGGCGTCGCGCCGGGACCGGTTCGGCACCGCCAAGTTCACCTCCCTCGCGCACGCGCCCGGAGGAAACCGATCGACGCCGGAGGTGGTAAGGTGGCGCGCCGCGGAGCGGCCTTCCAATGGGATCGCGCAACTCCCTTGGTTCTTGCTCGCATGGACGGGACGGCGTAATTGAGGGTCATGCCCAGCGTAACTTTGAAGGCCCACTATGACGGGGAGCGGATACAGCTCGACGAACCGTTCGATCTTGCGCCCAACGCTGCGCTCTTGGTGACCGTTCTAGCGCAGGGCAACGGTGATCGCGTTACCTGGCTCACAGCAAGCAGGGCCGCACTGGCGAGAGCGTTCGCCGACAATGAGCCGGAGTACACCCTGGCTGACGTCCGGCGCTGAAGGAAGGTGATGTCGTCCTCACGCCGCTGCCGCAAGCCGACGGGCAGCTAAAGAATCGCCCCGCCATCATCTTGCGCGCAATGCCACCGTACGGGGATTTCCTCGTCTGCGGCGTCAGTACTCAGTTGCACAATGAGGTCGCGGGTTTCGATGACCCGATTCGTCCCGCCGACGCGGACTTTGAGGCGAGCGGGCTCAAGGCCGCCTCACTCATCCGCTTGGGCTTCTTGGCCGTCCTTCCCGAAAGCAGTCTTCTGGGTGCAATCGGATCGATCGATCAGGTGCGCCATCTGCGGCTGCTCGATCGGTTGGCAAATCATCTCCGCCCAGCGGCAACCGCTACGGAGGTCACCCCCGGACCCGGGAGCGAAAATCTGAAATCATAACGCTACTGCTCGGCTTTCTCAGAGGACCCGGCCCTACGACGCCCCGCCGGTACCGGCGCTTTCCTGCAACAGGCGCCTGGTTTCCGCGGTCAGTATGCCGTTCGCCTTGAGGTCCTTCTCGCGCTGGAAGGCCTCGATGGCGTTGACCGTCACCGAGTCGAGCTTGCCGTTGATCTCGCCCTGGTACTGGTTGAGCTTGGTGAGCTGGGCCTGGACGGTCTTGACCTCGTCCGGGGTGACCTTCTGCTCCAGCGCATGCTCCTCGACGTTGGGCATCGAGGCCTTGATCTTGTCGGCCGCTTCGCGCGCGCGCTCCTCGGCGTCCTGCTTGCTGCAACCCGCTGCCGTGAACGCAAGCAGCCCGACGAGCACGTACCCTGCAAGCCTCATGGCGGCTCCCTTCAGACGATCTTGTTGAGCGGATACTCGATGATGCCGACGGCGCCGTGCTTGATCAACTTCGGGATCAGCTCGCGCACCACCAGCTCACTGATCACGCTCTCGACCGCGAACCACTCCTCGCCGTGGAGCTGGCCGGTGGGATACAGCGGCGAGACCGTCGGCGCCGTCAGGCTGGGAATCATGTCGATTACCGCCTGCAGGCCCGGCTTGGGCACGTTCATCTTGATGCCGACCTTGTCCTCGGCCGCCAGCGCCCCCTGCAGCAGCAGGCTGAGCTGCTCGATCTTCTCCCGCTTCCACGGGTCCTGCCACGCCTGGCGGTTGGCGATCACCTGCGGGTTCGACTCGAACAGCTCGCTGACGATGCGCAGCGCGTTGGCGCGCAAGGTCGAGCCGGTCTCGGTCACCTCGACGATGGCGTCGACCAGCCCGTCGGCGGCCTTCGCCTCGGTGGCCCCCCAGGAGAACTCGACCTCGACCGGGATCTTCTGCTCGGCGAAGTAGCGCCGCGTGTAGTTCACCAGCTCGGTGGCGATGCGCTTGCCGCGCAGGTCGGCGGCGCTGCGCACGGGGGAGTCGTCGGGAACGACCAAGACCCAGCGCGTCGGCCGGAAGCTGGCCTTGGAGTAGACCAGGTCGCACACCACCTCGACCTTGGAGTCGTTCTCCAGGATCCAGTCGCGGCCGGTGATGCCGACGTCGAAGGTGCCGTCCTCCACGTAGCGCGACATCTCCTGCGCGCGCACCAGGGAGCAGCGAATGCTCTCGTCGTTGATGCGGGGGAAGTAGCTGCGCTCGCTGACGCTGATCTTCCACCCCGCCTTGCGGAACAGCTCGATGGTCGAGCCCTCGAGGCTGCCTTTGGGAACACCCAGCTTGAGTTGGTTCATTCGTCTTCGATCAAGCCTTGCTGCCGTACATCTCGGCGGGGTCGCGCATGCGCTCGGCGGTCACGCGCCAGCCGGCCGGCTCGACAACGCGGAAGAAGCAGCTGCGGTAGCCCTCGTGGCACGCCGGCCCCTTCTGCCGCACCTTGAGCAGGACGGCGTCGGCATCGCAGTCGACGCGCACCTCGACCACCTCCTGCGTGTTGCCCGAGCTCTCGCCCTTGAGCCACAGGCTCTTGCGCGAGGTGCTGTAGTAGGTCGCCGTCCCGGTGGCCAGCGTCCGCTCCCACGCCTCGCGGTTCATGTAGGCGAGCATGAGGACGTCGCCACTGTCCGCGTCCTGCGTGATGACGGTCACCAGACCGCCGCGCTTGTCGAAATCCGGTTGCTCCATTTCTCGCTCCGGGGCGCTTCGTAACACAGCGATATGGGGGGCGCAACGAAACCTCCACGAACGACGAGACCGCGCCGATTTGCGCCTCGGTGGGGGCCTCGCTAGTACAGCCTTCCAGAAGTGCGGTGACGTATCTCGACAGGCATCCTCCCCCGGATGGGAGAGGATCGAGGTGAGGGGAATCAAACGATGCCGAAGGCCACCATGTCGGTTTTCGCACACGGCAAGAGGAGCCGAACGACGGTCGGCTTCGCCGCGCAATCTCATCCCCCTCATCCTGACCTTCTCCCATCCGGGAGAAGGAACCCTAGGTCGACGCATCATCAAAATTGCAACCGTCGCCCTGAGGGTCCGCGCGGACGGGAGGATCACGGATGAAACTCGCCGACATTGCCGAACGAGCCGGCTGCGAGCTGCGCGGCGACGGCGCGGTGGAGATCAACGGGGTGGCACCGATCGATGCCGCCGGCCCGGGGCAGCTCACCTTTCTCGCCCATCCGCGCTATGCCCAGTTCCTGGCGACGACGCGCGCCGCAGCGATCATTCTCGGCTACGACACCGAGGAAACCGCCATTCCGTCGCTTCGCGCCCACGACCCTTATCTCGCCTTCACCAAGGCCTTGCAGCTCTTCTATCAGCCGCCTCGCTTCGCTCCCGGGGTGCACCCGACGGCCGTGATCGCGACCACCGCCACTATCGGCCCCGACGCCGCCATCGGCCCCTACGCCGTCGTCGGCGAACGCACCCGAATCGGTGCCGGGGCGCGTCTCGCTCCCCACGTCGTCATCGGCGAGGACGTCGTCATCGGCCGCGGCTTCACCGCCCACCCCTTCGTCAGCGTCCGCGAGCGCGTGCAGATCGGCGACGACGTCGTCCTTCAGAGCGGCGCCAAGGTCGGCGGCGACGGCTTCGGATACACTCTCGGCGAGGACGGTCAGATCCTGCGGATTCCGCAGACCGGCCGGGTGGTCCTGGAGGACGGGGTGGAGGTCGGCGCCAACGCCACCATCGACCGGGCCGCGGTCGGCGACACGGTGATCCGGCGCGGCGCCAAGATCGACAATCTGGTGATGATCGCCCACGGCTGCGACATCGGGCCCGGCTCGATGCTGGCGGCGCAGGTGGGTCTCTCGGGCAGCACCAAGCTGGGGCAGTTCGTCCGCCTCGGCGGCCAGGTCGGCTCGGCCGGCCACCTGACCATCGGCGACGGCGCGCAGGTGGCAGCCCAGAGCGGCGTCCCCAACGACGTTCCCGCCGGAGCCACCGTCGGCGGCTACCCCGCGGTCGAGATCCACGTCTGGCGGCGCGTGTCGGCCGCTTTGCCCCGTCTGCCCGAGCTCTTCCGCCGCGTCCGCCGCCTTGAGCGCGCCGTAGGGACCGGAGGGAAGGGGGGCCAGTGAATCAGCGAGTCAGTGAGAATCAGTGATTCACTGAATCAGTGGATCACTGGGTCATCGCCGCCCCGCCCCCGTTCTCCTTCTTCCAAAGTGGAGGGCAGCGCTCCGTCGCTGCCGTGCCCGCGCCACCCCGCCCGGCACTGAGCCACTGAATCAGTGGGCCATTGCCACCCGCTCCAGCCCCACCACGACAATGATCCGCTGATTCACTGATTCAGTGACTCACTCCCCAGCCCCCAACTTGACGACCCGGCGGCCGTTCGCTAGCTTTCGTCCGCTTTTCCGTCCAGGATACCAGGGTGAAATTCCGCGTCCACGATATCGACGCAGCGGTCAAGGAGCTGCGCTACGAAGAGCCGACCCAGGAGCTCGCGAGCCTGCTCGCCCAACCGGTCGCGGACTACAGGCTGCCGGCCCATCTGACGGTCGACGTCACCTACTACCGCGCCGGTAACGACCTGTTTTTCCAGGGATCCGTCGACGGTGAGGTCACCGGCACCTGCTCGCGCTGCCTGGAGGATTACACCTTCCCGCTGGCGCTGGATTTCGCCTTCGTCTTCGCCCCGCACAGCGAGCGCAGCACCGAGGGCGACCTGGAGGAAGAGGACGCCGACCTCACCTTCTACCAAGGCGACGAGGTCGATCTCAGCCCCCTGCTCCGCGACCAGATTATCCTGGCGTTGCCGACGCGGCCGATCTGCGGCGAGAGCTGCGCCGGGCTGTGCTCCATCTGCGGCGCCAATCGCAATGTGACCCAGTGCACCTGCCACGTCGAGGAGGGCGACCCCCGGCTCGCCGTCCTCCGTAAACTCAAGGTTCACGCCTAACGCTTGCATCCGGCAGCACGCGCTGCCTACTTCACGAGGAGTCGATCCATGGCCGTACCGAAACGGAAGACCTCACACTCGAAGCGCAACAAGCGCCGATCCCACGACGCCCTCACCGCGCCCGCGCTGGCGACTTGCCCGGAATGCGGCGAGCCTACCATGCGCCACCGCGCCTGCGGCCATTGCGGCTCCTATCGTGGCCGCAAGGTGATCGAGGGCGGCGGCGACTGACGGCTCGTCCCCCGAGCCTCCCCCGATGGCACGCCATCGACCCGACTGACGGCTGCGCATGGAAGAATCGCTGGCGCAACAGGTGGCCCTGGTGACCGGCGGCTCGCGCGGCATCGGCCGAGCGATCGCGCAACGCCTGGCGCGCCACGGAGCGCATGCGATCGTCGGCTACGTCAGCAACGCCGAGGCGGCCGCCACCTGTGTCGCGGAGATCGAGGCCGCCGGCGGCACCGCCGAGGCGGTGTCCTTCGACGTGGCAGACACGGAGGCGGCCGGCGCCGCCATCGCCGAGATGAGCAAGCGCCTGGGTCGGCTCGACATCCTGATCAACAACGCCGGCATCACCGTGGATACGTTGCTGCTGCGGATCAAGCCCGAGGACTGGGACCGCGTCCTGGCGGTCAACCTGCGCGGCGCGTTCGCGTGCACCAAAGCGGCCGCCCGGCCCATGATCCGCGGGCGCTACGGCCGCATCGTCAACGTCACCTCGGTGATCGGCGAGATGGGCAACGCCGGGCAGGGAGCGTACGCCGCCGCCAAGGCGGGGTTGATCGGCTTCACCAAATCGATGGCGCGCGAGCTGGCGACCCGCAGCATCACCGTCAACGCCGTCTCCCCGGGGTTCATCGACACCGACATGGTGCAGCGCTTGCCCGAGACCGTGCGAGCGGAGTATCTGAAGATCATTCCGGCCGGGCGACTGGGCACGGCCGAGGAAGTGGCCACCGCCGTAGCCTTTCTCTGCCAGCCGGATGCCGGTTACATCACCGGCCAGGTGCTGGGCGTGAACGGCGGCCTTTACATGTGAAGTACAGGAGGAAACGGGTATGGCGTCAGCGGTTGAGGAAAAGGTGAGGACCATCGTCGCCGAGCAGCTCGGTGTGGGCCAGGATGAGGTTACGCCGGACGCGTCCTTCATCGAGGACCTGGGCGCGGACTCGCTCGACATCGTCGAGCTGGTGATGGCCCTGGAAGAAGAGTACGACCTCGAGATCACCGACGAGGAAGCGGAGAAGATCCGCACGGTGCAAGACGTCGTCACCTACATCGAATCCCACAAGCAGTAGGAGAACGGTGCCGATTCGAATCGTCATCGGCAGCGACCACGGCGGCGTGGAGCTGAAGGACTCCCTGGTGGAGTACCTGCGTCAGCAGGGAGAAGACGTCCTCGACGTCGGCACCCACGGCTCTGCGCCGGTGGACTACCCCGACTTCGGCAAGCTCGTCGCCGAGAAGGTCTCGCGCGGCGAGGCCCACCGGGGCATCCTGCTGTGCACGAACGGGATCGGCATGAGCATTCTCGCCAACAAGTACCCTCGCGTCCGTGCGGCGCTGGTGGCCGACGCCATCGGGGCCCGCATGAGCCGCGAGCATCTCGACGCCAACATCCTGATCATGGGGGGTGGTTTCGTCGGCAAGTTCCTCGCCCGCGAGATCGTCAAGGTGTGGCTGGAGACCCCGTTCGCGGGGGGTCGCCATCAGCGGCGGTTGGCCAAGATTGCGGCGATCGAGCGCGAGGTGGGCCTGCGCGAGCCCGAAGCCCCCCCCGCCCCGACTGCCGCCGCGACGCGGTCGGGGAGCAAGGAATGAGCAGCGCACTGGAGCGGACCGATCCGGAAGTGTTCGGCGCCATCCGCCGAGAAGCCCAACGACAAGAGCACAACCTGGAGCTGATCGCCTCGGAGAACTTCGTCAGCCGCGCCGTCCTCGAAGCCCAGGGCTCGATCCTGACCAACAAGTACGCCGAGGGCTACCCCGGTAAGCGCTACTACGGCGGCTGCGAGTACGTCGACGTCGTCGAGCAGCTGGCGATCGACCGCGCCCGTCAGCTGTTCGGCGCCGACCACGCCAACGTGCAGCCGCACTCCGGCTCGCAGGCCAACATGGCGGTGTACTTCTCGCGGCTGCAGCCGGGAGACACCATCCTGGCGATGGACCTCGCCCACGGCGGCCATCTGACCCACGGCAACCCGGCCAACTTCTCCGGCAAGTTCTTCCAGGTCGTTCCCTACGGCGTGCGGCGCGAGGACGAGCGCATCGACTACGACGCCATGCGCGAGCTCGCCCGCCGGCACCGGCCGCAGATGATCGTGGTCGGCTATAGCGCCTATCCGCGCGCCGTCGACTTCGTCCCCTTCCGCGAGGCCGCCGACGAGGTTGGCGCGGTGATCATGGCCGACATCGCTCACTTCGCCGGCCTGGTCGCCGCCGGCATCCATCCGTCGCCGGTGCCGCACTGCGAGTTCGTCACCACCACCACGCACAAGACCCTGCGCGGGCCGCGCGGCGGCATGATCCTGTGCCGCGAGGCCTACGCCAAGAGCCTGAACTCCTCGGTCTTTCCCGGCAACCAGGGCGGCCCGCTGATGCACGTGATCGCCGCCAAGGCCGTCGCCTTCCAGGAGGCGCTGACGCCGGAGTTCACGGCCTACCAGCGGCAGATCGTCGCCAACGCCAAGGCGCTGGCGGACGGCCTCGTCCGCAACGGTTTTCGGCTGGTGTCGGGCGGCACCGACAACCACCTGATGCTCCTCGACCTGCGCAACACCGAGCTCACCGGCAAGGTGGCGCAGGAGACGCTCGACCGGGCGCACATCACCGTCAACCGCAACACCGTGCCGTTCGAGACCCGCTCCCCCTTCGTCACCAGCGGCGTCCGCATCGGCACCCCGGCGGTGACCACGCGCGGCATGGGCGAGGCCGAGATGGCCGTCATCGCGGAGCTGATCGGCCGCGCCCTGCAGAACGTCGGCAACGAGGCCGCGCTGCGCGCCGTCGCCGACGACGTCGTCGCCCTCTGCGCCAACTTTCCCCTCACCGACCGCCTGCCGGCGTAGCGCTTCGCCTTACGACGCCTGGCGCGGAGCGGATAACCTGGAGGGCCCTGCTCCGTCAGCGCCGGACGCGGCGGCCCAGGCACGGCAGCGACGGAGCGCTGCCCTCCGCACTGCACGCTCAAAGAGCTCAATGGAGGACGCCCGGGGCGGCAATGACTCACTGATTCAGTGAGTCATTGCCGTCATCGAAACGCCCCGCCTCTACTTCGGCATGATCTGCAGACCGAGGAAGAGCTGGAAGCCGGCCAGCAGGACCGCGAGCGCGCCCAGCAGGGGATGGAGCGTGCGGCCTTCCGGAATGCGGTCCATCCACCAAGACACCAGGGCAGCGGCGGTCAGCGTCGCCACCAGGCAGCAGCCGACCTCGAAGTGGCCGGTGCTGAAGAGATCGATGTCGGTGCGCCCGAGCCAGACGGACAACACCCCGAGCACCCAGTTGCCGACCACCAGCCAGTAGAGCACCGGCGTCAGCCGCGCGTGCCGCCGCAGCAGCGCCGGTCCGCCGCGGCGCACCTGGCGGCTGCGCAAGCCGAGCACCGCCGCGTAGGCAAGCCCCACCACCGTCAGCAGGGCCAGCAGCGGGTGAACGTAGAGCCAGACCGAGCCCGAGCCCATCACGTCCGGGCCGAGTCCGCGCGCGGCAGCGGGCCCGACGAGATGGGGGCTTCGCCCCACGATCCCGGTGGTCGCTCCCCGCGGCCACTCGTTGAAATTAGACTCAAAGCAGGCACGTTCGGGGTTTCGAGAACCCTACGTCTCGACGCGCGCTCAGCCCTTGGCGCCGCCGGCGTCCTGCTTCGCCGTCTTCTCGATCCCGCGCATGGTGTTGATGAACACCTCGCGGTTGGCGCTCTCCGCCACCGCGTCCGGGAACGGCAGCGCGATCTTGTCCGTACTCTTGGAGTTGTAGGTCACCAGCGTGCGCTTGCCGTCGGGCGACGGCTGCAGGATGTACTCGCCCTGGAGGTCCTGCGCCTGCGACTGCGTCGTCTTGAAGGTGATGCGGTGCTCGTCGGGATGGAGGGTGAACTCCATCGTGTAGTACTGCAGCGGCAGGCTCAGGGCGCGCACGTTCATCTCGACGACCTTGGTGTTGCCCTCGGCCTTGATCAGCTTCGACAGGGTGATGTTCTCCACCGTCTTGGAGCTGTCCTCGGGATCCCACAGCGCCTTCTGTACGGCGGCGAGCGGCGCGTCAATGATCGACTCGTAGTGGGTGGTGGTGACGTTGCCGTCCTTCTGCACCTTCTCGGCGACGATCTCCTTGTGCGGGCCCGACCACAGCCGGGCCTGCGCCAGCTGCTGCATGTACCAGTACACGCCCGCCCCCACGACGATCACCACCACCGCTGCGACAACCGCCAGGATCGTTTTCTTGTTCATCGTCTCCTCCGGGCCTGTAGAAGTCGATCGTCGATGGTCCAGAGCCGAACGGCGGGCGGCCGGCATGCGCGTTTCACGACATCAGCCGCTTCCCGCCTGCAACTCTTCAACTCTTCAACGCTTCGACTCTTCGACTCTTCGACTGTTCAACTCTCCGCCTCTTCGACTCTTCAACTCTCCGGCTGCGCCTCAGCGGGCCGGGTGGCTCGGGCCGTTGACGAGGAACTCCTGATCTCCCCGCAGCATCCCCGGCGTCACCACGTAGGTTCCCCCCATCGACGGGCTCCAGATCGCCTCGGCGACGTCCGTGTTGCCGATCGTCAGGACGTACGCCAACCCCCCCGTGACCGCCCCGACGCTGGCGTACACGACCTTGAACGGCATGTAGAGCACGTTGGTGACCACGGCCAACAGCCCGTAGCCGGCATCGCCGCCGTAGCTCCTCCCGTTCGACGGATCGGCCCAGCTCGGCTGCCCCAACGCCAACAGCGCGGCCACCAGGGCCACCACGATCAACATCCTCCTCATCGGACACCTCCTTCCTCAGCTCCCAAATCCCCTATTCCGTCCGCACCACCGCCGACGGCGGCAGCAATCCTAGCAGGTGAGACAGGGCCCGGTCGACGTAGTCACGATCCTTCGACTCGAGCGTGATGCGCACGCGGTACTCCGCCTCGTTCAACTTCGGATACGACCCCAGCTGCAAGCCCGGGAAGGCCACCAGCGTCTGATTGAGATACTCCGCGATCGTGCTCTCGTACTCGCAGGTGTAGAGCGCGCGCAGGTAATACGGCGCACCCGAGAAGCGATGCTTGATGCTCTCGAACTTGTCGCGAAACAGCTCGGGAATCCCGGGCAGGATGTAGATGTTGTCGACGCACACCGTCGGGAAGTTCAGCTGGCCCCCGAAGATGAGCTCGGCGCCCTCCGGGGTCTCGGTCATCTTCAATCGCGCCGCCGACACCTCGTCACCGAAGTGCTCGCGCAGCATGCTCTCGAGCCGCTCGTTGCGCACGATGCGCCGGCCCAAGCCGCGGGCGATCCCCTCGATGGTCACGTCGTCGTGCGTCGGCCCCACCCCGCCCGAGGTGAAGATGACGTCGAAAGCGGGCCGGTACTGGCGCACGGTGGCGGCGATGACGTCCACGTCGTCCGGAATCACGACGATCCGTTGCAGGCCGACGCCGAGCTGTCGCAGCTCGCGGGTGAGATAGGCGGCATTGGTGTCGATCACCTTGCCGCTCAAGATCTCGTTGCCGACGACGATGATCGCCGCCGTCATGTCCCGCGTCGCGCTCATTCACGCCAGGTTTGCGGCTTCCCTCGTCAGATCGAGATGGCGTCCTTTCGAAAGTCGCTGGCCCCGAGCTTGATGTTGACCAGCGCCGGCTTGCCGGCGGCGAGCGCCCGCTCCATCGCCGGCCGGATGTCCTGCGGCCGCTCGACGTACTCCCCGTGCCCACCGAGCGCCTCGACCACCTTGTCGTAGCGGACGAAGCCGAGCTTGGTGGCGACGGCCCGCTCCTCCCCGTAGAGCTGCACCTGGCCGCGGCGGATCTGCTGCCAGGCGGCGTCGTTGCCGATGACGCCGACCACGTTGATCTTCTGCCGCACCATGGCCTCGAACTCGAGGCCGTGGAGGCCGAAGGAGCCGTCGCCGTAGATGATCACCACCGGGCTCTGCGGCTTGGCCAGCTTGGCCGCCATGGCGTAGCCGGGCCCGACCCCCAGGGTTCCCAACGGCCCGGGATCGAGCCAGTGCCCCTGCTGGTGGATGCGCAGCACCGAGGCGGCGGTGGCGACGAAGTCGCCGCCGTCGCCGATGGCAATGGCGTCCGGCCCGAGCGAGTCGGCGATCTCCTTGCACGCGCGCAGCGGGTTGATCGGCACCGCGTCCGAGTTGAGCTCCGGCTGCATGCGCTCCCGCTTCTGATTCTCGCGCTCGCGCATCTGATCGAGCCAGGGCTTGACCAGTGCGGCCGAGAACCCCTCCGATCTCGCCAGCGCCGCGAGCTGCTCCATCACGATGCCGGTGTCGCCGATGATGCCGATCTCGATGGCGCGATTGCGGCCGATCTCGCCGCCGTCGAGATCCACCTGGATCAGCTTGGCACCGGCGTTGAAGTGGCTCTCGCGCCCGTAGCCGAGGCGGAAGTCGAGCGGGGTGCCGAAGATCAGCACGACGTCGGCCTGCTTGAGCGCGTCCTTGCGCGTCTGCGAGAAAAAGTGCGGGTTGTCGGGCGGCAGCGAGCCGCGGCCGAGGCCGTTGACGTAGATCGGCATGCCGAAGGTCTCGACGAACTTCGGGTACGCCTCGCGCCGGCGCGACCAGCGCAGCTGCGTCCCCACCAGGGCCACCGGGCGCTGCGCGCTCTTGAGCAGCTCGAAGGCGCGCTCGATGTACTGCGGGTCGCCGGCGATCCCGGCCTCGGTCCGGTACTGCGTCGGGAAGACGGCCTTCTCCTCCTCGTAGGTGTTGAAGAGCTGGTCGATCGGCATCTCCAGATAGACCGGGCCGGGAAGACCGGTGGTGGCGATGCGAAAGGCGGTGGCGACGTACTCGGCGAGCCGACGCCCTTCCGGCACCGCGCTCGCCCACTTGGTGATCGGCCGCATCAGCTCGACGTGGTTCATGTCCTGCAACGAGCCCATGTCGGCGAACGGGCGCGGGCCCTGCCCGCCGAAGATGACCATCGGCACGTTGGCGCGATTCGCGCTGGCGACGCCGGTGACGGCATCGGTCAATCCCGGCCCCGCGGTGACCACCGCCACGCCCGGCCGGCCGGTGACGCGCGCCCAGCCGTCGGCCGCGTGCGCCGCTGTCTGCTCGTGACGAACGTCGATCACCCCGATGCCTTCGTCGACGCAGCCGTCGTAGATCGGCATCACGTGGCCGCCGCACAACGTGAAAACAAAGGAGACCCCCTCCGCCTTGAGGGCCCGGGCCACCAACCGTCCGCCATGCATGATCGCCATGCTCACCTTCACTCCCGCTTCTAGATTGGTCCAGAAAGTCCAGGCACTATACGACGCGGTGCCAGAGGGGGCAAGGATGCG
>CAZYMF010000024.1:25378-38489 GCA_964648215.1 uncultured Binatia bacterium (SeqCode)
GACGGCCTCGGGCTGCTCGACCCCAGCGTCTTCGGCAGCGCCCGCATCGACCTGGTCACCCTCGCCGTCACCGTCATTCTCTTCGAAGGCGGGCTGGCGCTGCGCTCCGAGGACCTGCGCCAGCAGCAGCGCAGCCTCACCCTGCTGCTCACCCTCGGCGCGCTGATCTCGATGGCGGTGGGCACGTGCGCGGCCCACTACGTCCTCGGCGAGCCCTGGCCCATCGCCTCCCTCTACGGCGCCCTCATGATCGTCACCGGCCCCACGGTCGTCACGCCGCTGCTGACCCGGCTGACGATCGATCGCACGGTGCGCGAACTCCTGATCAGCGAGGGCGTGTTGATCGATCCGGTCGGAGCGATCGTGGCCATCGTCGCCGCCGAGTATGTCCTCGGCCGCTCCCCGATCTGGCAGACCGGCGGGCTGCTCTTCGTGCGCCTCGGCGTCGGCGGCATCCTCGGCGCGGCGGCGGGGGTGGCCCTCGCCTTCGTGCTGCGCCGCCGCTGGGTGCCCGAGTACCTGCGCAATCCGACGGTGCTCGGCGTCGTGCTGCTGGTCGCGGCGCTGGCCAGCCGCGTCTCCTCCGAGGCCGGGCTGATGGCGGCGGTGGCTCTCGGCGTGGTGATGGCCAACGCCGGGCTGCGCGAGCTCGGCCGGCTGCGCCAGTTCAAGGAAGAGCTCACCGTGCTGCTGCTCTCCTTCATCTTCGTCGTTCTGGCCGCCGGGCTGCCGCTGCGGGCCGTGCAAGCGCTGGGCTGGCGGGCGCTGCTGGTGGTGGCGCTGGTGGCGTGGGTCGCCCGCCCGCTGGCGGTCTTTCTGTGCACCATCGGCAGCGGGTTGAACCTGCGCCAACGCCTGTTCGTGTCGTGGATCTGCCCGCGCGGCATCGTCGCCGCGTCGGTCGCCGGTCTGTTCAGCATCCTGTTGCACGACGCCCAGATCCCGGGCGGCGAGCGCCTCGAGGCCCTGGTGTTCATCACCGTCGGCGTGACGGTGACGGTGCAGGGACTCACGGCCCGCAGCGTCTCCCGCCTGCTCGGGCTCGACCTGATCACGTTGCAGGGAATGATGCTCGTCGGCGCGGACTACTTCGGGCGTCTGCTGGGGCGCCTGCTGGTCGCCCAGGAGCGCCAGGTGGTGCTGGTGGACATCAACCCGCAGCACTGCCGCATGGCGCAGGCCGACGGCCTGCTCGCCTACAACGGCGACGCGCTGGTGGCCGACGTGCTGGAGGAAGCCGGCGCCCGCTACGCCGACACGGTGCTGGCCGCCACCACCAATCAGGAGCTCAACGCGCTGATCGTGCAGGTTGTCAAGGACAACTTCCGGGTCGAGCGCACGCTGGCGGTCAGCGCCCCGCCGAAAGGCGACCACGAGCGCGCCCCCTTTCCGGGCGACTTTCCCGGCCTCGACGAGATCAATCGCCAGCTCCTGATCGGACGTGGGCGGCTGGTGCAGTACGAGCTTGCCGCCGAGCAGACGGAGACGCGGCTGGGCGAGCTGACCTACGGCGCCGGCGAGTTCGCCCTGCTGCTGTGGCGACGCGACCAGGTCTACATCGCCACCGGCGACCATCCGCTGGCGACGGGCGACCGGCTGCTCTGCTTCCAATCGAGGGACGAAGCCAGCCCGCTGGCCTCGTCCCTGACCGTCATTGGCGCCGCCAACGCCAGCGAAGCACCGCGGTTCGACGCGCCGGAGGCGTCCTGAGACCTCAGCCGATCTCGATGCTCGGGTCGCGCAGGTCCTCGAACTGGCTCTCCAGGTATGCCTTGAGCTTCTTCTTCAGCCGGGCCTCGATCTGCCGCACGCGCTCGCGGCTGATCTGGTACTGCTCGCCGATCTCCTGCAGGGTCGACGGCTCCTCGGCCATCAGGCGGGCGTCGAAGATGACCTTCTCCTTCCCCTTCAACGTGCCGCCGAACTCCTTGATCTTCTCGGCCAGGCGCTGCTGGTACTCGGCGTTGGCGAGCTTCTCCTCGGTGGTCGCCTCGCCGCTGGCCAGGAAGTCCAGGACGGTGGCGCCGCCATCGCTGTCGATCGGCGTATCGACCGAGAGGTCGCGCGCGGCGAGCCGCTGCTCCATCTCGATCACCTCGTTCTCCTTGACCTCCAGACGTTGGGCGAGCAGCTTCGGCCCGGGGTGGAAACCCTCGGCCTCGAGGCGCTGCTTCTCCTTCTGCAGGTTGAAGAAGAGCTTGCGTTGCGCCTGCGTGGTGCCGATCTTCACCAGACGCCAGTTGTTCATGATGTAACGAATGATGTAGGCGCGAATCCACCAGGCAGCATAGGATGGAAAACGAACGCCGCGGTAGGGATCGAACTTCTTGACCGCCTCCATCAGGCCGATGTTGCCTTCCTGGATGAGGTCGATCATCTGCCGGAAGGCGCGCTGGTACTCGCGCGCGATCAGCACCACCAGACGCAGGTTCGCGGTAACCAGACGATAGGCGGCCTTCACGTCGCCCGCTTCCTTGTAACGAACGGCGATCTCGTGCTCCTCCTCCCGGGAGAGCAGCGGGTAGCGCCGGATCTCGGTGAGGTAACGCTGCAACGGATCGTACGAGACCAGCGCGCCCGCGCCGTCGCCGTCGGGTTCCTCGGTCGGCTCCTCCGACTCGGCCAGCACCTCGGGCGCCTCCGGGAGAGTCTCCGACTTGGGACGATCTTCGCTGGGATCGTCAATCATGTTCGCGATACCACTGCAGCCGGCCTCAAAGCGGAAGAAAGTGAACCACGGAGGCACAGAGGACACCGACACCGGTCGGAGGCAATCGGAAGGCGCTCGGCGACCTCGTTCTCTTCTCTTTGTGCTCGCTGCCTCTGTGGTCGGCAATGTTTCTTCGCATCGAAGTTAACGGCTTTGTTTGGCCGAGGCAAGCTGGCTCACCGCTTGAGCCGCTCGCGCAGCTCTTGCACCAGGGTGACGAGGATCTCGTCGAACTGGTGCCGCATCGCCAGCATGTCTTCGCGCATGTGCAGGATCACCTCGGCGCCGGCGAGATTGACGTCGAGCTCCTGGATCAGGATCCGCACGACGCGAATGCGATCGACGTCTTCGGCGGAGAGCAGCACCTCCTCGTCGAGCGTGCGCTTGGGATGGATCAGGTCCTCGGCCTCGAGCAGGTGCAGCATCTCGCGGTCGACGCCGAGAAGCTCCATCACCTCCGCCAGCTTGAGATAGTGCGTCGTCATCCTCTAAAACCGCAACCCCTGTCGGGGATTCCCCGAGTAGGCCGACTCGATCGCCTCGACCGCCTGCTTGAGCCGTTCGCCCGCGTCCGCCGGTACCTGCACCATCAGCCGCAGGTAGAGGTCGCCGCGCCCGTGCCCCGACAACACCGGCGCGCCATGACCGCGCACGCGCAGCTGGCGACCGCTCTGACTGCCGGGGGGAACCTTGACGCGCACCTCCCCGTCCGGAGTCGGCACCGTGACCTGGGCCCCCAGGGTCGCCTCGCCGACGGTCACCGGCAGGTCGAGGTAGAGATCGTTGCCGCGCCGTTCGAGCAGCGGGTGCGGCTTCACCCGCAGCAACAGGAACAGATCCCCCGCCGGTCCGCCGCCGCGACCGGCCCCCCCCTTGCCGGCGACCCGCACGCGCGAGCCGTTGTCGACCCCGGGCGGAATGCGCACCGACAGGCGCTCGTGGCGCCGTGCCTGGCCGCTGCCGCCGCAGGTGGAGCACGGGATCACTCCGATCCGCCCGGCGCCGCCGCAGCGCGGGCAGGTGCGGGTGAAGGCGATCGGGCCCTCGCCCGCGCGCACCTGCCCACGGCCGCTGCACTCCGGGCAGGTGGTGGCCTGCGAGCCGGGCTGCTCGCCCGAGCCGTGACAGCTCGCGCAGGTATCGGCGCGCTCCAGGCTGATCGTGGTCGTCAGTCCGCGCAGGGCATCGAGCAGCGCGATCTCGATCTCGTACTCGGCGTCGGCCCCGCGCAGCGGGCCCTGTGGGCGGGCGGCACGACCGCCGAAGATGTCGCCGAAGATGTCCTCGAAGCTGCTGTACTGGGCGCCGCCCCCGCGACCCGCGGCCGCGCCGAAATCGGCGGTGCCGCCGCGGCTCTGCCAGGCGGCGTACTCGCGCGCTTTCGCCGCGTCAAAGCCGGCATGCAGCCCCTCCATGCCGAACTCGTCATAGAGCTTGCGCTTCTCCGGGTCCGACAGGATGTCGTTCGCCTGCGAGATGCTCTTGAAGCGCTCCTCCGCTTCCTTGTTGCCGGGGTTGACGTCGGGGTGATACTTGCGCGCGAGCTTGCGGTAGGCCTTCTTGATCTCGTCGGCGCTGGCGGCGCGCGAAACGCCGAGGGTAGCGTAGAGATCTTTGGCCTTCTCGCTCGCCATGGTCGACCGTGAGGAGCCGGTCAGACGGGGACGGTGGGGGGAATGGCTTTCCGGGAGGACCGCGCCCCGCTAGAGCGACGGCGGCCGTGCGGCCGAGTTGTGCTTATGCCTCGTCCTCTTCCGGATAGCGCATGCCCACCTTGGCCGCCGCGATCTCGCGCAGAGCCGTCACCACCTCTTTGTTGTCGGAGTCGACCAGGGGGCGGGCGCCCTTGAGGAGCTGCTTGGCCCGACGGGCCCCGAGCAGGACGAGCTGGAAGCGATTCGGCACCTGTCCGAGACAGTCTTCGACCGTGATTCTTGCCATTACGACGATCCCCCTTACCGCGGCGGAGTCTAGCGAAATCACCGGCCAAAGCAAACCCCGCGGCCGCAGGACGGCGCGCTTCAGACCCCATGTTGACTCGATCCCCCGCGCTCAGTACGTTCGTCGCCGCTCATGACCTGGCGAGACACTCTGGCGCGGCTGATCCACGGCGATTCCGAAACCCCACCTCACGAGGTGATCCCGGAGCTGCAAAGGGCACACCTCGGCCTCGCCCGCCAAGCGGGGCAGCTGCGCCGCCATGCGCAGGCCTCGCCCAACGAGCTCAACCTGCGCGAGCTGACGCAGCTGGCCGAGGACGAGGAGACCCAGGCGCAGAGCCTGGTCGAGACCCTCGCCGCGCGGGGAGCGACCCCGGACGCCGACGGCGACGCCCCCGGCACTCCGGGGGCCTTGAACCACTGGGGACGGTTGGGGCAGGACCTCGAGGCCCACCGCCACACCGCGCGGTACCTGCGCGAGGAGGCCATCTCCTTTGCCGGCACGGAGCCGGAGATCGCCCGGCTCTTCGCGCATCTCGCCCACCGCGAAGACGCTCACGCGCTGCGCCTGCGCGACCTCATCGCCCGCGCCGATCCGCAGGCGATCAACTGAGCGCGGCCGGGCTTCAGCCCGCGTTCTTCTCGAGCCAGAGCAGGAACTCGCGATTCCCGGCGGGTCCGAGAATCGGCGAGGCGATCTCACCGCGGCAGAGCAAGCCGAGGCTCTCGGCACAGGCGCGTACGGCGTCGATGGTCGAACGGTGCAGCCGCGGGTCGCGCACCACTCCCCCCTTGCCCACCTGCCCCTTGCCGACCTCGAACTGCGGTTTGACCAGGGGGATCAGCGTGGACACCGGGGCCAGCAGGGCAACCACATGCGGCAGCACCAGACGCAACGAGATGAACGACACGTCGATCACTGCCAGCGTCGGCGGCTCGTCGAAGTCGGGCGCGAAGGTGCGGATGTTGGCGCGCTCGTAGAGCCGTACGCGCGGGTCGTTGCGCAGAGACCAGGCGAACTGGCCGTAGCCAACGTCGATCGCGTAGACGCGGCGCGCGCCGTGCTGCAGCAGGCAGTCGGTCCATCCGCCCGTCGAGGCGCCGACGTCGACGGCGACACGATCCTGCACCACGATCGGCCAGCAGCGCAGGGCGGCCTCGAGCTTGAGGCCGCCGCGACTGACATAGGGGATGTCGTCGCCGCGCACCTCGATCGCGGCGGCCAGCGCGACCAGAGTGCCGGGCTTGTCGACCCGGCGCCGGTCGACGAACACCTGCCCCGCCATCACCAGGCGGCGGGCGCGTTCGCGACTGGCCACCCGGCCCTGATCGACCAGCAGCTTGTCCAGTCGCTCGCGACCGGCCTGTCCCATGCGAGTGTCAGCCGCCGACCGCGCGCGCGACGATGTAGCGCGCAATCTGGCGCAACGGCTCGGCGCGACGCCCGAACGGCTCCAGCTCCGCGACCGCTTGCTCCACGAGATCGCCGGCGCGCTCCTTGGCCGCCGGCACTCCCATCACGGCGGGGAACGTCGCCTTCTGCAGCACTTGATCGCGGCCGCCGCGCTTGCCCGTCACCGGCGTGGCGCCTGCGGCATCGAGGATGTCGTCGGCGACCTGAAACGCCAGCCCGACGCACTCGCCGTAGCGCGTCAGCCGGCGCAGCGCCCGCTCGCCGGCGCCGCTGAGCACGGCGCCGACGCGGACCGAGGCCAACAGCAGCGCGCCCGTCTTCTGCACGTGAATGAACTCCACCAGAGCCAGGGTCGGCTCGCTCCGCTCCGCCTCGATGTCGGCGACCTGGCCGCTGACCATGCCGCGGGCGCCGGCGGCCTCGGCGACCTCGCGCATGGCCCGCAGCGCGCGGGCTCGGTTCACGCCCGCCTGCAGCCCGGCGTCGGCCATCACGCGAAAGGCCTCGGTCAGCAAGGCGTCGCCGGCCAGGATCGCCACCGCCTCGCCGAAAGCGACGTGACAGGTCGGCTGTCCGCGCCGCAGGTCGTCGTCGTCCATGGCCGGCAGATCGTCGTGGATCAGGGAGTAGGTGTGCAGCATCTCCAGCGCGCAGGCGAACGGCAGCACCGGCCTGGTCTCGCCCGCCAGCGCCTCGGCCGCCGCCAGCGCGAGGATGGGGCGGATCCGCTTGCCGCCGGCCAGCAGGCTGTGCCGCATGGCGCGGACGAGGGTCGGCGATGGTCCCCTGTCGGCGGGGAAATAGCGGTCGAGAGCCTTGTCGATGAGGCGGCGGCGCCGCTCCAGGTAGACTTGCAGGTTCACGATTCCTCGTCCTTCAGGTTGTCGACGGCCTGCAGGCGCAGGGAGCCCTCGGCGTCGCGGGTGAGAACCTCGACGCGCTGCTCGGCGCGCGTGAGCTTGTCGTTGAGCACCCGGACCAGGGCGATGCCCTGCTCGAAGGCGCCGAGCGCCTCCTCCAGCGGCAGCTCTCCCGATTCGAGGCGGGCAACGATGGCTTCGAGATCGCCGAGGGCGTCTTCGAAGCGCTTCTCGCCGGCGTCGTCCTTCGCTTCGCTCATGCTTCGTCCTCGTGGCTTTCCGAGATCTGCGCCGTGGCCCAGCCGCGCGCGAACGTCAGTCGCACGGCGCTCCCCGGGCTCACCGCCCCGGCCGCGCGTACGACGGCGCCGTCCGCCTCGCGCCGGGTGATCGAGTAGCCGCGCTGCAGCACGGCCAGCGGGCTGAGGGCGTTCAGGCGCTCGCCCGCCCCGCGCAGCCGCTCGCGGGACAGCCGCAGCGCCGTTGCCAACGCGCGCTGGCTGCGCTCGCCGAGCTCGTCGACGCGCAGCCGCCACCCGGCGAGCACGTGCCGCGGGTCGCGCAGGTGCCGCTGCAAGGCGCGCAGACGCTCCCGCTCGCGCTCCACCTGGCGGCGCAATCCACGCCCCAGCGCCGCCGCACAGCGACGCAGATCCATCCGCACCTGGCGGTGGTCCGGCACCACCATCGCCGCCGCCGCCGTCGGCGTCGGCGCGCGCCGGTCGGCGACCAGGTCGGCGACGGTCACGTCGATCTCGTGCCCCACGGCGGAGACGATCGGCGCGCGCGAGGCGGCGATGGCCCGGGCGACGCGCTCGTCGTTGAACGCCCACAGATCCTCGCGCGAGCCGCCGCCGCGGCCGACGATGATGACCTCGACCGCGGCCACGGTGTTGAGGTCGTGGATCGCGGCGGCGATGTCGGGAGCGGCGGCTTCTCCCTGTACCGTCACCGGACGCAGCAGGACGCGCTGCCCGGGCAGGCGCTCGCGCAACACCGCGAGCATGTCGTGAACCGCCGCCCCTCTGATCGCGGTGACGATCCCCACGGCTTGCGGCAGCACCGGCAAGGGACGCTTGCGTTCCGGCGCGAACAGGCCCTCGGCGGCCAGGCGCTGCTTGAGCTGCTCGAGGGCCAGCTCGAGAGCGCCCCGGCCGCGCGGCTCCATCACCTCGGCGTAGAGCTGCAGGTCGCCCCGCACCTCGTAGAGGCCGACGCGGCCGCGCACGATCACCTCCATACCGTCCTGCGGCCGGAACTTCAGCCGCTGCTTGGCGGAGCGGAACATCACCACCGCGATCTGGCTGCGCTGGTCCTTCAGGCTGAAGTAGAGATGCCCCGACGGCGGCACGCGCAGGTTGGAGATCTCGCCGGCAACCCAACAATCGTCGAGCTCGACGTCGAGGACGGCGCCAATGCGTTGCACCAGCTGACTGACCGTCAGCACCGGCAGGGACGGCGTGACCGTCGGCATGCGGGCGACCTTAACAAACGCTCACTGCGCGGCCAAGCTCGGCACCTCGACCAGCCGCGCGACCGGCACCAGCTCCACGCCCGCGGCCTTCCACTCGGGGAGCACCGCGCGCAGCGCGGCGAGCGTCACCTCGTGCGGGTGGCCGATGGCGATCGCCGCGCCCTGCTCGCGCGCGAGCTTGACGACCGCGGCCAGCTGCTGGCGAACCGCCGTCTCGTCCTCGACGTCGTCCAGGAAGACGCCGCGACGGGCAATCGGCTCGCCGACGGCGGCGGCGATGTCGGCGACGATGCTGCCGTTCGTCGTCAGGCTGTCGACGAAGAACAGGCGCCGGGCCTTGAGCCAGCGCAGCACCCAACCCATATGCTCGCGGTCGCGGGTGAAGCGCGAGCCCATGTGGTTGTTGGCGCCGACGACGTAGGGCACCGACTGCAGCGCCTCGACCAGGATCCCGGTTACCTGCACTTCGTTCTGATCGACACGCAGGACGCGCGTCGCGCCGAAGTCCTCTTCGCCATCCGCCTCCATCGGCAGGTGCAGCAGCACCTCGCGCCCGAACAGGTGGGCGAGCTCCGCGACCTCGCGCGAGAACGGCCGAAACGGCATGACGGCGAACGCGATGGGGCCGTCGATCGCCGCCAGCTCTCGGGCCACGCGGAGGTCGTTGCCGAGATCATCGATGATCACGGCTACGCGCACGTGCTGCGGGACGGGCGTATCCGAGCGCACCAGCACGGTGTGCGTCAGCAGGCCATCGATGCCGATCTGAACGCGTGCGCCCGGTCCCTCCGCCGTCACGGTGACGGAAACGCAGGGATCGTGCGCCGCGATCGGGTCCAGCCGCTGCTTGAGGCCGTCGACGGTGAGGTCCGGGGCGACGTGCGCCTCGTAGCGCCGCAACACCCAGCGCAGCGAGCCCGAGCCCTGGTGTTCCTCGACCGGCGTCGACAGTGCCAAGCCGCTTTGCGCCAGCGCGGCGGTGACCTGCTGTATCTGCTCCGGAAGCTGCGAGAGGCGGACGCTACACTCCGAAGTGGGGGCGACTGGAAGCACCGGAGTGTGCCCCGAGCGCATGCCCTGGCTGATCACGAAGAGCAGCACGCCGACGACGATCGCCATCGCCAGGCTGCGCAGCCAGGCGAGCCCGCCGGCGCCACGCCCGCGTGTCGAGCGCGCCATCAGGCCGAGCCGGAGGAGAAGCCCCCGCGTGGCAAGGGGCTTCTCCGGTCAACGATGGGCATGATGGGCGGCGGCTCCTATTGGCGCTGCGCCACCACCGTTTTGAACACGTTCCAGCTCTTGAGCAGCTCCAGCGCCCGGTGCAGCTGTGGATCCTTGCTGATCTCGTCGCCGCCTTCCGCCGCCGGCTGATCGCTCTCCGGCGACGGCGGCTCGACTTCCTGCGGGGCGTTCTCCTCCCCGTTCTGTTGCGGCTGCGCCGGACCCTTGAGATGGCCCGGGAGGTTCTCCTCGCGCACCATGGGGAGGCGCCGTTCGCCCCCGGCGGCCACCGGAATCACCGTCGGCATCACCACGTCCGGGGTGATGCCGAGCGCCTGGATCGAGCGGCCGCTGGGCGTGTAGTAGCGAGCGGTGGTCAGCCGCAGCGCGGCGTTGTCGTCGATCGGCAGAATGGTCTGCACCGAGCCCTTGCCGAACGTCTGCTCACCGAGCACCAGCGCGCGCTTGTGGTCCTGCAGGGCGCCCGCCACGATTTCCGAGGCACTCGCCGTGCCCCCGTTGACCAGGACGATCATCGGGAAGTCTATGTGGCTGCCCTGCTTGTGCGCGAAGTACTTCTGCTTCTGGCTCTCCAGACGCCCGTCGGTGTAGACGATGAGACCGGAGTCGAGGAACTCGTCCGAGACCCGCACCGCCTGCGTGAGCAGCCCGCCGGGATCGTTGCGCAGGTCGAGCACCAGTCCGGACAGGCGTCCGCCGCTCTCCTTGGCCAGCGTCTTCAGGCCGCGCTCCAGATCGTCGTCGGTGTGCTCCTGGAACTGAGTGATCCGGACATACCCGTACCCCTTCTCCAAGGTGCGAAACTTGACGCTCTGGATCCTGATGACCTCGCGGGTGAGCGTGAGCTGGATCAGACCGGGCTTTCCCTCGCGGTGCAGCGTCAGATGGATCGTGGTCCCTTTGGGGCCGCGCATGCGCTTGACCGCGTCGACCAGGGTCATGTCCTTGGTGAACGCATCGTTGATCTTGATGATCTGGTCCCCGGCCTTGACGCCGGCTCGAAACGCCGGCGTGTCCTCGATGGGCGAGACGACGGTCAGCAGACCGTTGCGCAAGGTGATCTCGATGCCGAGGCCGCCGAAGGTGCCGCGGGTATCGACCTGCAGCTCCTTGTACATCTCCGGGTTCAGGTACGCGCTGTGCGGATCGAGAGCGCTCAGCATTCCGGTGATGGCCCCGTCGATGAGCTGCTTGGTGCTCACCTCGTCGACGTAGTTCTTCTGCACCAGGGCCAGCACGTCGGTGAAGGTCTCGATGTTGTCGTAGGTGTCCTTGGCCACCGCCGACACCCGCTCGACCATGCGGCCGCCGAACATCACTGCTCCGACCACGCCGACGGTCATTGCCGTCAGCGCCAGTCGACGCCTGTAAGTCTTCATAGAGTTACGCACCTTCCGATTCGACAAAGATGGTGGATTATAGCCCAAGGGCACCAGGGCCTCAATTGGGTTGTTGGTCGCGGGCGCAGGGAAACCGAACGGCAGGGGCGGCCCCGGCGGCGGAGCGCCGGCGCGGCGACCGCGGGTCTGGGGCGAGATCTTTTCTGAGCCTGCCCAGCGGAGCTATTTGCGGTTCTCGGCCACCACGATGGTGAACAGGGACCGCGCTGAAGTCTTGTACCGGCGACGGACGTACAGCGGCAGGCCGTCGAAGACCTCCCCGCGGTTGAGCGTGCGCCAGCCCAGCCGTCGCGTGATCGGCTCGATCGACCGGTCGAGGGCCGCCAGCACGCGGTTCTCGCTGCGGAAGTGGTTGATGACGACAACCGTCCCGCCCGGACGACACACCCGCTGCATCTCTCCCATGAGGCGCGCCGTGTCCGGCACGACACTGACGACGTGGAAGGCCATCACGTAGTCGAAGGAGTCCTCGACGAACCTCAGGTCGAGCGCATCCATCGGCATCACGTTGATGTGACGCCAGCCGTTGCGATTGATCTTCTCCTGCGCCTGCTCGAGCATCTCCGGCGCCAGGTCGATCCCCGTCACCTGGCAGTGATCCGGGTACGCCGGCAATGACAGCCCGGTGCCGACCCCGACCTCCAGCACCCGCGCGCCGGGCGGCAGATCGAGGGCGCGAATGACGCGCGCAATCCGCGGGTAGAAGACCCGGGTGAAGATCCGGTCGTAGAGATGGGAGAACTCGTAGTAGATCTTGCTTTCGTGAGCTTGCGCTTGTTCGAGCGACGGCATCGGGACCTCAGTATCCAGGCAGATGGTTCAAGAGTAGCGAACTACGGGCCTCACGCCGCCGTCGCCCCGTGCAGCTGGCGCTTGAAAGAGGCGATGTCGCGTCGTCGAAAGCGCCACTGACGCCCGGTTTTGAACGCGGGCAGAATGCTCTTGCGCGCGAACTCGTTGACGGTGTCCGGGCTCATATCGAGAATGCGGGCAACATCTTTGCTGTTGAGAATGGCGTCATCCTTTTCCATGGCCGATACTCTCTGGTTCGTGGCAGGCAGCAGATGATTCGCATCGCCGGCGTGATGGGCGCATCTAACACGGCGTGCTACTTCAGTCAAGGTGACCTCGCCGCTCTGCTTGGGCCGGATCCGCGAAGATGCTCGCGGGCTTCGGCGTTTTCCCTTGCTCGCTCCACGGCTTACACCGCCATCGGCGGGCCGGGGCGAAGCCGGGTACCTTGACCCCCACAGACCCCAATGATACAAAATCGCGTTTTTTGGAAATTCCCGCCCTGAGGAGGACTCCGTGAAAATACTGGTTGCAGTCAAGAGGGTTCCCGACCCCAACGCCACGATCAAGGTCAAGCCGGACGGCTCCGGCATCGTGACCGACAACCTCAAGTACGTCGTCAACCCCTTCGATGAGATCGCCATCGAGGAGGCGCTGCGGATCAAGGAGAAGGTGAGCGGTACCGAAGTGGTGCTCGTCGCCATCGGCGCCAAGGTCTGCCAGGAGCAGCTGCGCACCGGTCTGGCCATGGGCGGCGATCGCGCCATCCTGGTCGTCGCCGAGCAGGAGATGGACTCCGTCGGGGTCGCGCGCATCCTGCAGAAGCTGGTCGACAGCGAGAAGCCCGACCTGGTGGTCCTCGGCAAGCAGGCGATCGACGACGACGCGAACCAGGCCGGCCAGATGCTGGCCGAGCTGCTCGGCTGGCCGCAGGGCACCTTCGCCTCGAAGATCGAGCTCGCGGGCGACCAGAAGGCGGCCACGGTCACGCGCGAGGTCGACGGCGGGCTCGAGGACGTCTCGTTCCCGCTGCCGGCGATCGTCACCGCCGACCTGCGCCTGAACGAGCCGCGCTATGCTTCGCTGCCCGGCATCATGAAGGCGCGCAAGAAGGAGCTGAAGGAGATTCCCGTCGCCGATCTCGGGGTCGACGTCACCCCCAAGCTGAAGGTGCTCTCGCTCGTGCCGCCGGCCAAGCGCGAGGCCGGGAAGGTGGTCGAATCGGTGCAGGAGCTGGTCAACCTCCTGCACACCGAGGCCAAGGTCATCTGAATGCGGA
>CAZYMF010000025.1:0-28370 GCA_964648215.1 uncultured Binatia bacterium (SeqCode)
ACACTGGTACCCGCCTGATCGTTCGCTTCGGTGAAGTCGCCGTCGCAGCCGGAGGCATCGCCGATGAGGTTGTAGTCGAGGGACATGACGGTGCCGCTGGGGTTGGCGCAGTCCGGGTAGTCATTCGAGCCGGCCAGGTCGTGGTTGCCGGCGACGATGGAGTTCTTCACGAAGATCGTGTCGTTCTGCGACTCTTCGAAGATGCCGCCGCCGTCGCCGAGAGAGTTGCTGGCACCGGCGGTGTTGTTGAAGATGGTGACGTTGTTGAGATGAACCTCGCCCACCACGTAGTTGCCGATCGCGCCCGCGTTCCCTCCGGCGATATTCCCCGAGAAGGTGCTGTTGGTCGCCGTTGTCGTGGAGTAGAAGGAGTTGTCCACCCCGGCGCTGTCGTTCAGCGCCTGATTGTTGCTGACCGTGCTGCGGGTGATGGTCAGCGTCGTGGGCGGCAGGTCCGCCGGAATATTGTTGATGAACGTCGGCGGGCCGCCGAGCAGGGTAAACAGGGCCCCCCCGCCGTCGTTTCCTATGCCACCAACGGAACCGTAGGCCATGTTGTCGTCAACGGTCGTGGTGTCGACGGTGACCGTCCCCCAGCTGTTGAAAATACCTCCGTAGGAACCCGGGCCGACGAGGCCATCCAGGGCCGCGGGCGGTCCATTGAGGTCGGTCTGAGCGGCGAACGGCGGCAACCTGTCGAACGGGATGTTCCCGGCGACGTTCTGGTTGACCGTGCTGCCCACCAGCGAGGTGACGCCGGCTACGTTGCTGAGGCCACCGGTGAGGTAGGCCCCGTTCTCGTCCACGTGGCTGTTGTCGAACGAAAGGGACAGCGAGTTGGGGTCTCCGAGCTGGATGTTCGCCCCGTCGAGCATGTTGCCCGGGCCCAAGGTGAAGTTGAACAGGCCGCCGTAGGCCCCCCCCTCCGCCAGGATCAGGGGCAGCACGAAGCCGGCGTTCATGGCGCCGCCGCCGATGTACGCTCCATTGAAAGCTACCACGCTGTCGTCTTGGAATGTGGCAATGGCTTTGCCGAAGCCGTTGTCGGGGCCCACGGTATCGTTCAGCAGGAACGGGAAACGCGTGTTGATCAGACCGCCACCGATTAAGGCAAAATTGCCAAAGAGGCCACCGGTTTGAACCGTCAGCCGGGCATCGACGGGCACGTGGCCGTCGAGCGGGATTCCCAACGCCGCGAACAGCACGCTGGCGTCGTTCCAGACTCCGCCGCCGAAGATCGCGAAGTTCTCGTCGACGATGCTGTAGTTACTCAGGGTGAACGAGGCTTCGGGAGCGCCGGGGAACGGTATGGAGAGGTTGCACACACCGCCGCCGAAAACAGCCGCGTTGTACGCCACCTCCGACGAGTTGTCCACGGTGAGTGTTGCGAAGTTTAGAATTCCGCCACCACAGAGACCGCTGCTGGTGCTGAATGGACCGCTGTAGTCGAGTGGCACGTTGTCTTCCACGAGGCTGTCGTTTGTCAGGTGGACCGTGCCCGACAGGTTGGCGATGCCGTTGCCGCCGAGGAAACCGCCCGCGTTGTCGCCGACGAAGACATTGTCGAGGGTCAAGGTTGGAGATGGAGAAGGGGGATCAAAGGTTCCGACAACGATGCCACCGCCGAAGTCAAAGGGAGAGCCCAGGGTGCTGCTGCCGTGGCGAATCGTCATCTGGCTGAACGTGACCATGCCGTCGGTGACGACGAACACGGGAAAATCCGCGGCGCCCATGTTGCCGGGGAGGGCCGTGCTGGCTTCGATGCACGTCTCCGTTGCGTCGCACAGTCCGGAGCCATAGGTGGTGCCGGCGCCGTTGATCGTCACGTCGGTGTCGATCTCGAGGCTGCCGCGGGCGGCGTCGAGGGTGTACTGGCCGCCGGGCACGTTGATGATGTCGGCCGTGCCCGGGGTGCTGTTGGCCAACTCGATCGCACCGCGCAGGCTGCAATCACTGGCGGCGCCCGTGCAGGCCATTGCCGTCGTCGGATCCGGGTCGTCGGTGCGATCGACGTCGAAGGTCAGCGCCGTCGCCCGGCTGCAGATCGCCAGTAGCTGAATCAGGGTCACGGCAACGCAAAAGTACCCTAGCCGACCCAACCAACCGTCCCGTCGTTCCTTCATGGCCGATGCCCCCTCTCCGCTGCGCGGTCTGGTCTCGACTGCTACCCGAGAGCAGAGCGCAACAGCAGCGGCTGCCCACGACTTCTCCGACCTCACCTTGTGACACCGGCGGGAGGAAAAGTCAATTGCAAATCAACTACTTAGTTACCAAAAACCCGGTCCATCCGGCACCTGGTCCCTCCACCAGGACGCGTTCTTCGCAGCGCCACAGGGGAGCGATCGGAGTGCCGCCGCGCGGCGTCGCCGCGGCAACGCCGTCGCATTGGATCTTGGTGGCCGACCAGACCGAGGTGATGATCACCATCTGCCCGTTCGGCGGCGAGAAGGTGAGCTGGCACGGCTCGGCGCTCGGGCAGGCGCCTCCGGCCGCCTTGCCGGACATCGGCGCGGGGGACGAGCGTCGCCACCAGGTCGAGTGGGCCAACTTCTCGGCCCATTCCTTTTGCCGAGCTCTCATCGTGGCCTGGGCCTCGGGGCCAGGCGTGGGCGGCTCAGCCAGAGCGACGGTGCCGCCGAACAGCAACAGCGCAACGAAAAGCAAGCTTCCGGTCCGCATACTCCCTCCAGTGTACCAAGGAAGTCCAACACATATGCTTTGAAGGTGGCCGCGTCTAGTGCCGCGAGCGAAAACATCACCGACCCGCTCTACCGGCTGGCCATGGAATTCGGTATGGTCCGTTGCCTCTCGGAGGGTATGGCCTGGGGAAGCGAGGGTGGCACAGAAACGGATCCAAGACGAGCAGGGCGAGCCTGCCGTGATCGCTGCTGCCCGTGCCCTGGCGGCGGGTATCCGCGAGCGGGCGGACCAGATCGAGCGCGAGCGCCGCTTGCCGGCCGAGCTGGTGCACGCGTTGGCGGAGGCGGGCCTTTTTCGCCTCTGCGTGCCGCGCCGCCTCGGCGGCGGCGAGGTCGACGTCGCCACCTTGGTGCGGGCGATCGAGGAGATTGCCTATGCCGACGGCTCGGCCGGCTGGTGCGTGATGATCGGCGCCACCAGCGGCGTCGTCAGCGCCTACCTGCCCGAGGAGGCGGCCAGCGAGATCTACGCCGGTGGTTCCGACCTCGTCACCGGCGGCGTGTTTGCCCCCTTCGGCAAGGCGGCGGCCGTTGCCGGCGGCTACCGGGTGTCGGGCCGCTGGCCGTTCGCCAGCGGCTGCGAGCACTGCGCCTGGCTGATGGGCGGCAGTGTCATCACGATCGACGGCAAGCCGCAGCTGCTGCCCAGCGGCGCACCGGACTCGCGCCTGCTGCTGTTCCCGGCCGCCGACGTTCAGGTCATCGATACCTGGACGGTCTCGGGGCTGCGCGGCACCGGCAGCCACGACATCGCCGTCAGCGATCTCTTCGTGCCGACGAACCGAGCGGTGTCGCTGATCACCGATCGGCCGCGCCATCCCGGGCCGCTCTACGCCTTCCCGGTGTTCGGCCTGCTCGCTCTCGGCATCGCCGGCGTGGGGCTCGGGATTGCGCGCAACGCCATCGACGAGCTGGTGCGGCTGGCCGTCGACAAGACTCCCACGGGAACGCGCAAGCGCCTGGCCGAACGCGCGACGACGCAGATCGAGGTGGCGCAGGCCGAGGCGGGCCTGCGCTCGGCGCGGGCCTTCCTGTTCCAGACGATTTCCGAAACCTGGCAGGCGGCGCGCACGGAAGGGGCGATCTCCATCCAGCAGCGCGCGCTGCTGCGCCTGGCGGCCAGCAACGCCGCCGCTGCGGCGGCTCGGGTCGTCGATCTGATGTACAACGCCGGCGGCGGCACCTCGATCTATGCCAGCAGCCCGCTGCAGCGCTGCTTCCGCGACATTCACGTCGTTACCCAGCACATGATGGTGGCGCCGGCGACCTACGAGCTCACCGGCCGGCTCTTCCTCGGCGTCGACGCCGACACGGCGCTGTTGTGAGAAGCGAGGGAAAAGGGAAAAGCGAAAAGGTAAAAGGTGAAAGGTGAAAGCCAGAAGGAGAGAGCTCTTGCATTTCGCTTTCGACTTTGAGCTTCTGGCTTTCCGACTTTGACCTTTCCCCTTTCCGACTCTGCTTGACGCCATGGATCTGTTCGAAGCGATCAACACGACCCGCGCGGTGCGCCGCTTCAGCGACGAGCCGGTGACCGACGAGGAGATCCTCGTCTGCCTGCGGGCGGCGATGCAGGCGCCGAGCGGCGGCAACATTCAGCCGTGGCAGTTCCTGGTGGTGACCGAGGCGGAGCGGAAGCGGGCGATCGGCGCCCTCTACCGGCGCGCCTACGATCGCTACGAGCCCGCCCTGCTGCGCGCGCGGCCGCCGTTTCGTTCGGAGCAGGAGAAGGCGAGCGTCGGGCGCATGGCGCGGGCCTCGCGCCATCTCGCCGAGCATCTCGGCGAGGCGCCGGCTCTGGTGTTGGTGCTGATGCCGAACATCTCGATGACGCTGCAGGACGAGCAGGGCCCGCTCGACGTCGGCACCCCGTTCGCCTCGGTGTACCCAGCGGTGCAGAACTTCATGCTCGCGGCCCGTGGCCTGGGAATCGGTACCACGCTGACCACGGTCTATCGCGTCTATCAGGACGAGGTCCGCGCCGCCTGCGGGATTCCCGAGCGCTACGAGATCGTGGCGCTGATCCCGATGGGGCGGCCGCGCAAGCCTTTCACCGTCGGCCGCCGGCGTCCGCTGGAGCAGGTGACGCACTGGAATCGGTTCGGCAACAAGACGAAGGGAGAGTGAAGAGATGAACGTGATCGCAAAGCTGAAGGTCAAGGCCGGCGGCGAGGATGCCTTCCGCCAGGCCGCGGACAAGATGATCGAGCACGTCAAGGCCAACGAGGCCGGCACCTTGCAGTACGTCCTGCTGCGCTCGACCGCCGACCCGACCGAGTTCGTGTTCTACGAGGCGTACGCCGATCAAGGCGCGTTCGCCGCCCACGGCGGCAGCGAGGCGATGCAGCAGTTCTTCGGCGCCGTCGGCACCCTGCTCGCCGGCCGCCCGGAGATCAGCATGTACGAGGAGCTGGCCGGCAAGAAGTGACGCAGGCCCAGTCGTGGCGCCGGGCCGCCGTGCCTGGCGCCACGACTGGCTCTCGTGACGACGAGCCGGGCCGTCGCGGGTTGGTCGCCGTGGGCACGGAAGCGAGTTCGACGGGTTCGCCGGCGAGCGGCTCGCCACCTCTGGCCGAGTACACTCGCCGGCTCGAGTCCCGTAACCTCGAGCTGCGACAACTGCGGCGGCGCGAGCTGGCGGTCTCCCGCGCCCGCTTGCTGGTGGCACTGGGCGGGCTCGGACTGTGGTGGGCGGCGCACGCGCTGTGGGCGGCCTCGTTCCTCTGGCTGCTCGCGCCCGTCGCCGTGTTCGTGGCGCTGGTGGTGGCGCATCATCGAACGCGACAGGTGCGCGAGCGGGCGCAGCGGGCGGTCGACTTCTACGAGCGCGGCAGCGCTCGTCTCACCGACCGCTGGAGCGGCGGCGGCGAGAGCGGCGAACGCTTCCGCGACGAGGCGCATCCCTACGGCGAGGACCTCGATCTGTTCGGCGCCGGCTCGCTCTTCGAGCTGCTGTGCACCGCGCGCACCCGGGCCGGGGAGGACGCGCTGGCCCACTGGCTGCTCTCGCCCGCGACTCCGGACGAGGTGCGGGCGCGGCAGGCGGCGGTGGCCGAGCTGCGGCCGGGGCTCGATCTGCGCGAAGACCTGGCGGCGATCGGGATCGACGTGCGCGCGGGCCTCCATCCGGAGGCCCTGGCCGCCTGGGGTGCGGCGCCGCCGCAGCTCGGCGGCGGATGGCTGCGCGTCGTCGCGGCCCTGCTGGTGACGTTGTCCGTTATCTCCTTGCTCGGCTGGGGAATCGGACTTCTCGGGCCTCGGCTCGCCGTGGTTGCGCTGTCGTTGCAAGGTCTGTTCGGGCTCGTTCTGCGCACGCGCGTGCGGCAGGTGATCCGCGCGGTCGAGCGGCCGGCGCGCGATCTGGTGCTGCTCTCGCATCTGCTCGGGCGCCTCGAAGCGGAACGCTTTGCGGCCCCTCGTCTGGCGGCGCTGCGCGCGGCGCTCGACACCGGAGGGCTGCCGCCGTCGCGGCAGATCGCGCGATTGGGGCGACAGATCGACCTGCTCTATGCCCGCAACAACGAGCTGTTCGCGCCGCTCTCCGGACTGCTGCTGTGGGCGACGCAGTGCGCCCTCGCGATCGAGGCGTGGCGCAGCGCCAACGGCGCGGCGATCGCGCGTTGGATCGAGGTGGTCGGCGAGATGGAAGCGCTGTGCGCGCTCGCCGGCTATGCCTACGAGCACCCCGGCGATCCGTTCCCGGAGATCGGCGCGCCGCCGTGCTTTGCCGCCGAGCAGCTCGGTCACCCGCTGATTCCCGACAGCCGCTGCGTGCGCAACGACGTGCATCTCGACGGCGATCGGCGCCTGCTGATCGTCAGCGGCTCCAACATGTCGGGCAAGAGCACGTTGCTGCGCGCGGTCGGCACCAACGCCGTGCTGGCGCAGGCCGGAGCGCCGGTGCGCGCTCGACGGCTGCGCCTGTCGCCGCTCGCCGTCGGCGCCTCGATTCGCTTGCACGACTCGCTGCAGGCGGGCACCTCGCGTTTCTACGCCGAGATCACCCGCCTGCGGCAGCTCGTCGATCTGGCGGAGGGCGGTGTGCCGCTGCTCTTCCTGCTCGACGAGATCCTCCACGGCACCAACTCGCACGATCGGCGCATCGGCGCCGAGGCGGTGGTCAAGGAGCTGGTCGCGCGCAACGCCATCGGCCTGGTGACGACGCACGACCTCGCCCTGGCGCAGATGGCCGAGTCCCTGGGCGCGCGCGCGGCCAACGTCCACTTCGAGGATCATCTGGAAGACGGCAGGATGCGCTTCGACTACCGCATGCGCCCCGGCGTGGTGACCAAGAGCAACGCGCTGGCCCTGATGCGCGCCGTCGGCCTTGAGGTGTGACTTCACTGGCGGCTGCTGGCGCCACGCGCGTCGGTCGCTGCCTCCGTCCTGGCCGTTTCCCGTCATCGCCCGTTGACAGGTGTTCCGAGGCTGCCCTACGATCCAGTCAAAACAAGGGCAGTGCCCGTGACTGCGGGAGGCGTGTGATGGCCGTCGCGTATCGCGTCTTCGGCTACTTCGGATTGTTCTCGATCTTCGGCGCCATGCTCTACGGCTTTCGCTACGACCCGAGGGCGCCGTGGAGCAACTACCTCTTCGATATCCTGCTCTACCTGGCCTGGGTCACGCCGCACCTGGTCATGACCCGCGGCTGGTTCAAGCAGGCGGTGTACGGCTCGCCGACGGGCTCGCCGACCGACCGGCGCATCTATATCTCGATCACCGTCGTCACCTGGCTCGCTCTGCTGTGGCTGCACCGGCCGCTGCCCGGCGGCGCGCTCGCCGTTGCCGGACCTTTCCGGTTTGCGGCGACGGTCGGGTTCATCTTCTGCGTCGTGGCGTTCTTCGAGGGGGCGACCTTCGCCGTGCTCGATGGCCTGCTCGCCGTTCCGGGCGCGGCGATGTCGTTCTCGCACGGCGGCGAGACGCCGCTGCTGACCGAGGGACAGTACGCCAGGGTGCGTCACCCGATGTACCGCGCCGCGCTGCTCGCGGCTCTGTGCTCGATCGTGATCCACGCTCATTTCGCCCAGGTGCTGTGGTGCGCGATGATCGGCGCGACCTTCATCGCCTTCATCCCGGTGGAGGAGGCGCAGTTGATGGTGGCGCGTGGTACGGCCTACCAGAGCTACATGGAGCGAACGCCGTGGCGTCTGGTGCGCGGCCTCTGGTAGGTCCCCGAAAGGCCTCAGCGGAGTCCCAGGCGGCCGGCGAGGTGGTGCAGGTTGCTGCGGTGCAGCCCCAGGGCGCGCGCGGCGGCGGCCCAGTTGCCGTCGCTGTCGGGAGCGCCCGCCGGATGGCGGCGCGTTGGAAGTCGACCTGACCTTCCTCACGACACGGCGGCTCGCAGCGGAGCCGATGCGGGCCTCGGGTATCGACCGGTACCCGAGGCCCTTTCGTTCTCGGATTCCCTCGATCGGGAAATCGCGGCAGGGAAGGTTCCCGTTGCCGGTGACGCAGCGCGACGTCCGTGCTGCTACGGGCATTGTGGGCTCGGGAACGAACGTGGCACGAAATTCTCTGTCGTCCTCTCCGCCTGCAGAGGCCCGGAGGCGACGCATGAGCTCCACGGTTCGCTCTGTTCTTGTCCTCACCCTGCTCACGACGCCGATGATCGCCAGGCCCGCGTCCGGCGCGGCCGTTCTCGGCGACGTCGTCGTCGACACGGACACGCAGTGGGCGGAGGACGACTACGAGATCGACAGCCTGAGGGTGGCCAACGGTGCCGCCCTGAGCGTAGCGGGCGGCTCCACGCTGAGCGTCGCCGGCGATCTGATCGTCACCGGCAACGCGACATTGCTGTTGCAGAGCAAGAACACGGCGACGACGATCGATGACCAGTGGCAGGGCGTCGGTGTCGACGTTGTCGCCGCCAACGTCCAGGTGGACGCGGGTTCGCGGATCTCCGCCGATGGACAGGGGTACGCGGGGACGGCCGGCCCGGGCGCCGGCACCAGTCGGACCGGGTGTAGTGGCGCCACCGCTGGTGCCGGCGGCGGGCACGGTGGCACCGGCGGAGATGCGAGTCTCGGCGTGCTCGGCGGCGCTCGCTACGACGCCGCGTTCGCCCCGGCCGATCTCGGCAGCGGCGGCGGGAACAACCCCACCTGCGAATCGCGAACCGTGAACGCCGGTGGTGGGATCGTCCGCCTGTCGATTGGCGGCGTGCTGCAACTGAACGGTTCGATCACCGCCAACGCCGCCGCGGTCCCGGCCTCGCGCCTCGGCGGCGGTGCGGGCGGATCGATCCACGTCACCACCGCGACGCTCACCGGCCCGGGTTTCTTTTCCGCCGCCGGCGCCGACGGGGGTAACGCGTTCGCCGGTGGCGGCGGGGGCGGCCGTATCGCCGTCTACTATTCTTCTTCGCCTGCGTTCACCGGCTTCTTTGCCTCGACGGCGCCCGGCGGCTCCGGCCAGGAGCCAGGCGAGCCCGGCACGGTGGCCTTTCTCGACACCTCCAGCGCCAATCTCCACCTGTTCGTCTACCACGAGCTCGATGTGCCGGAGGACTCGACGAGTACTTATGATGCGATCACCCTCGATAATGGCGCCACGTTACGTATCGGTGGCGGATCGACGGTCGACATCTCCGGCGCCTTGACGGTGCGCGGCGACTCGACGTTGCTGGCCGAGGGGAACAATCGCAGCGCTCTGGTTGCCGGAGAGTGGCAGGGTGCCGGGGTCACGATCAACGCAACCGACGTCACGGTGGAGGACGGCTCGCAGATCGCCGCCGACGGGCAGGGCTACGTCGGCAACGCGGGGCCGGGGGCGGGGGAGAGTGATCCACAGTGTGGCGCTCCCACCGCCGGCGCCGGCGGTGGCTACGGCGGCGCCGGCGGTATGTCGGCCCTCGGCCGTGCCGGCGGTGCGACCTACGGCTCGCCCGTGGCGCCGTTCGATCTCGGCAGTGGCGGTGGCAACAACCCGGGATGCAACGTCCTCGACACGGGGAATGCGGGCGGTGGGGCCATCACTCTCAACGTGTCCGGCGTGCTGCAGCTCGACGGCAAGATCAGCGCCGACGGCGCCGCGAACATCGGCGAGCGCCTCGGCGGCGGCTCCGGCGGCTCTCTCCGCATCACCACGGCGGTCCTGACCGGCAACGGCTTCTTCTCCGCCAACGGCGCGGAAGCCGGCAGCTCTACGGCGGGTGGTGGCGGTGGCGGACGCATCGCCGTCTCCTACGAAGCAGCGCCCGCTTTCTCGGGCTTCGCGTCCTCTCGCGCCGATGGCGGCGCCGGGCTCGAGAACGGCCGACCGGGCACGGTAGTCTTCTCGGACACCTCGACTACGGTGCCGAGCCTCCTCGTCTACCAGAGCCTCGTCTTTCCCGAAGACTCGATCCTCTCGTATCAGGATGTCGTCGTCGCCAACCTGGCGACGCTGCGCCTCGGCGGCGGCTCGCGCCTCGACGTTGCCGGCTCTCTGCGGATGACGCAGAATTCGACGCTGGTGCTGGAGGGCAAGAACCGCAGCGTCCTCGTCGCCGGGAAATGGAAGGGAGAGGGCGTGACCATCAATGCCGGCGACGTCAGCGTGGAGAAGGGCTCGGCCATCTCCGCCGATGGCCAGGGATACATCGGCACGGGCGGGCCCGGCGCCGGCGGCAGTGACGTGCACTGTGCGGCGATCACCGCCGGCGGCGGTGGTGGTTTCGGTGGAGCGGGAGCCGCGAGCGCGTCGGCCGTGGCCGGCGGTTCCGCCTATGGCTCGGCGGTGGAGCCGGCCGACCTCGGCAGCGGTGGCGGCAACAATCCGGGATGCAACGTTGACGCGACCGTCAACGCGGGAGGCGGAGCAATGCGGCTGAACGTCGTCGGCGTGTTGCAGCTCGACGGCGAGATCACGGCGAACGGTGCGAGCTCCGTGCCCGAGCGCCTCGGTGGCGGCTCCGGCGGATCGATTCACGTCGTGACGCAAACGCTGACCGGCGCCGGGTCCTTTCTGGCCAACGGCGCGGACGGCGGCAGCGCGACCGCCGGCGGTGGCGGCGGCGGCCGCGTCGCCGTGTACTACGCCAACGGCGCGGCCTATCAGGGAACGGACGACTCCACGGCCGATGGTGGGGGCGGCTATGCGCCGGGCACGGCCGGAACGCTCTCCTTCGTCGACTCCGTTTGCGACGGCGACTGCGACGGCAACGGCCGGGTGACGGTGGACGAGCTCGTCCGCGGCGTCGGTATGGCTCTCGGTAGCTTGCCGAGCGACGACTGTCCGGCGACGGATTCCGACGGCAACGAGGCGGTGTCGATCGACGACCTCATGCGCGCGATTCGGCGTACGCTCGACGGGTGTACCGCGACAACAGCGAAAAGCGTGAAGTGAAAAGCGAAACGCGAAACGCAAGAACGTCGTGCTCCGGCTTTGAGCTTTCAGCTTTGGGCTTTCGGCTTTTCTCGAGGCGCCTTAATTCTTGTTCATCTTTTAATACTCGACGCCGCGATGATGAAGATTTTCTATCTTGACGCGTCCAACCGGGCATGAAACGCAAACGCACTCTCCTCTCCCTCGCTGTCGTTCTGCTTCTCGCTTCCGCCTTCGTCGTTGCGCAAGTGCGTGCCGAAGGGCTTCCCAACCCGCTGAGCCTGTTCGGCCTCGGTAAGGGCGAGCCAACCCCGACGCCGGCGGCGCCGGCGGCCGCTGCGGCGCCGGCTGCCGTGCCGCCGGCGATGGCTCCGGGCGGAATCCCGCAGTCCTTCGCCGGCATCGCGCGCGCCGTGAAGCCGGCCGTGGTCAACGTTTCGACCACGCAGACCGTGCACACGCGGGGTTTCCCCGGCTTCGGACCGGAGGGACCGTCCGGAGGGCAGGACCCCTTCGGCGAGTTCTTTCGCCACTTCATGCCGCAGACGCCGCGCAGCTACACGCAGCGCAGCCTCGGCTCCGGCGTCATCATCAGCAGCGACGGTTACATCGTCACCAACGCGCACGTCGTGAAGAACGCCGACAAGATCGTGATCAAGACCGAGGACCAACACGAGTCCGACGCCAAGGTCGTGGGCATCGATGAGAAGACGGACGTGGCGTTGCTCAAGATCAACACAACCGACAAGCTGCCGTTCGCGACGTTGGGTAACTCGAACGCCATCCACGTGGGCGACTGGGTGGTGGCCATCGGCAATCCGTTCGGATTGTCGGAGACCGTCACCGCCGGCATCGTCAGCGCCAAGGGCCGCGTGATCGGTGAAGGCCCCTACGACGACTTCATCCAGACCGACGCATCGATCAATCCCGGCAACTCGGGCGGCCCGCTGCTCAACCTCGAAGGGCAGGTCATCGGCATCAACTCGGCCATCTACAGCCGCGGCGGCGGCAACATCGGCATCGGCTTCGCCATCCCCATCAATCTGGTCAAGAACGTCGTCGACCAGCTCAAGACCCACGGCAAGGTCATCCGTGGTTGGCTCGGCGTCTCGATCCAGAACATCACGCCCGACCTGGCGCAGTCGCTCGGTCTCAAGAAATCCGAGGGCGCGCTCATCGCCGACGTCACCCCGGACAGCCCGGCGGCGAAGGCGGGATTCGAGCGCGGCGACGTGATCATCGACTACAACGGAACGCACATCGACCAGGCGCACCAGCTGCCGGCGCTGGTGGCGGCAACGGAGATCGGCAAGGCCGTCCCGGTGACCGTCCTGCGCGACGGCAACGAGAAGACGCTGCACGTCACCATCGCCGAGATGCCGGCCAACCTGGGGGCGTCGGCGGAGGAAGGGCCGCAGTCGAGCGAGGACTGGGGCCTGAAGGTGTCCAACATCACTCCCGACGTCGCCCAGCAGCTCGGCATCGAGCAAGGGAAGGGCGTCGTCATCACCGACATCGCCCAGGGCAGCCCGGCGGCTGACGCGGGGCTGCAGCCGGGTGACGTGATCCGCGAGGTGGACCGCAAGCCGGTCAAGAACGTCCGCGACTACAACCGGGCTCTGGCCAAGGCGGCCAAGGACAAGCCGCTGCTCCTGCTCGTCGAGCACCAGGGCCAGAGCCTGTTCATCGTGTTGCGCCAGGGCGAGTAGCCGCTCCGGCACGACCGAGCGTTCGCGGAAAAGGGGCGGTTCCTCCGCCCCTTTTCTTTTGGCCGTCGCCCCGCTCGCGCGCGGTTGCCTGCCGCTCGCGGCATCGAGTACAAGGCACCGAGGTCGGAACGGCGCAACGAGAGGAGGGCAGGGATGGCGACGATTGCGGTGACGGGAGCGGCTTCGGGGATCGGCGCGGCGACGCGAAGGGCACTGGAGCGCGGCGGACATCGGGTGATCGGTGTCGATCTGCGCGACGCCGAAGTGATCGCCGACCTCGCCGTGCCCGCCGGTCGGACGAGCGCGATCGACGCCGTCGGCGCGGCCGCCGGCGGACGTCTCGACGGCCTGGTGGTGTGCGCCGGCGTCGGGCCGCAGGTGCAGCCGTGGTCGACCATCGTCTCGCTCAACTACTTCGGTGCCGAAGCGCTGCTGGTCGGGCTGCGTCCGGCGTTGGCCGCGGGCGAGCGCCCGGCGGCCGTGGCGGTCTCCTCCAACTCGGCGACGATCCCCGGCATGGAGACCCCGCTGGTGGATGCCTGCCTGGCCGGGAACGAAGAGGAAGCCCGCCGGCTCGCCGACGGCCTCGACGGACAGCGCACCTACGCCGGCTCCAAGCTCGCCCTGGCCCGCTGGGTGCGGCGCCAGGCGCCGCACCCAGCGTGGGCGGGGGCCGGGGTTCGGCTCAACGCCGTCGCGCCCGGCGCGGTGATGACGCCCTTGCTGCAGCAAGGGCTCGACGATCCGCACTACGGGCCGGCGATCCGCAACTTCCCGATTCCCCTCGGCGCCTTCGGCACGGCGGAGCAGATCGCCGCGGCGATCGCTTTCCTGCTGGGACCCGAGGCGGCGTTCTGCTGCGGCAGCGTGCTGTTCGTCGACGGCGGCACCGACGCGATGATGCGGCCGGACACTTACTGAGCCGGCCGTTTCATCGGCTCAACCGAGACGGTCGGGGCGCCAGCTCAGGCCGAGGTTGACGATGCGCTGCAGCAGATCGCCGTATGCGATTCCGGCGCGCTCGGCCGACTCGGCGAAGTCCTCCCCGTAGGCCAGCTGCGGGTTGGGGTTGGCCTCGAGGACGTAGACGCTGCCGGCAGCGTCGACGCGCAGGTCTATGCGCGCGTAGCCGCTCAGCCACAGGACGCGGTACACGCGCTTGCAGATGCGCCGGATGCGCTCGCGCATGCCGTCGGGGAGATCCTGGGCCTCGTCGGTCTTCACACCCCAAGCCTTCTGCAGCTTGGAGCTCCACTTCACCCGCTCGGTGGCGATGTGGCGCGCGCCTTCGGGGAGGTTCTTGAACTTCAGCTCCCAGATCGGCAGGACCTGCAACCTCTGGTTGCCGAGCACGCCGACGTAGAACTCGCGCCCGTCGATGTACTGCTCGACGATGGCGTCGGTGCCGAGCTTCTGGTGGATGAACTTCACCCGTTCCTGCAACTTCTCGTCGTCGTCGACCACCGACGCCTGCGAGATCCCGATCGAGGCGTCGACCGTGAGCGACTTGACGATCAGCGGCAAGCCCAGCCGCTTGGGCCGCTTCATCTTGCGGCCGAGCGGAACGACGACGAACTCGGGCACCGCGATGCGATGGTAGGACAGGAGCTGCTTGGACAGCGCCTTGTCGCGCCCCAGCACCAACCCGCGCGGGTTGCAGCCGGTGTAGGGAACGCGCAAGAGCTCGAGGTAGCTGACGACGTTCTGGTCGTAGGCGACGACGTTGCCGAAGCTCTCCAGCAGGTTGATGACGATGTCGGGCTTGCGCTCCGCCATCGCGGTGCGGATGGGGGCGAGCTCGTCGCTGATGCCGAGCACCTGCACGTCGTGGCCCATCAGGCGCAGCGTGGCGGTGACGTCGTACTCCATCTTCCAGTCGACCTGGGCCAGGTCGAATCCCTTGACGTCCTCGGGCGGGACCAGTTCCTCGTGCACCAGGGCCAGAATGCGCAGCTTCTTCATAGGGCAACGCGATGGCGGCCGCTGTGGAGATAGTCCATCGTCTGCACGGCGAAGAGCACGGTGAAGTCGAGCTTCGTTCTCGCGAAGGGGCCGCTCATTCGCAAGCGCAGCTCGCGGCAGCGGACGATCATGTCCCGCAGCACCTGGTCGATGTTGTACTGGTAGGCTCCCGTCCAGCGCGCCACCACCCGGCGCACGTCGGGCCGGATACGGAGCAGAAACTGCGCGGCGGTCATGTCGCCCGGGCGCTTGGTGTCGGTGAACAGGCGCTGCAGGTGTTGGTCGTAGAACGTCGGCGTCTCGACCTGGTAGCGGGCGCGCTTCTCGGCGTAGTAACGGCGCAGGGTCTTGCGCAGGCGCGGCAGGGAATCGACCTCGCGACACGTCGTCAGCAGGGGCTTCTGTCGCGCGATCTCGCCCATCAGCTCGTTCATGTACTCGAGCTTCTTCAGGGCGGGCCAGCCGGCGTAGCGCTTGCGCCACATCGAGCGCGGGGTCAGCCAGACCGCGAAGGACTCCGCGAAGTCCTCGTCCGGGTGACTCTGCGCGTACCACATGTCGAGGTGAGCCACGAAGCTGCGGCTGTAGGGTCGCGGCGTGTAGAACTTGGGGTAGGGCTGGGATGACTTGCCGAAGAGCTGCTGCCGCTCGCGCAGGCGGCGCAGGCGATACGCGTTGTCGAAGGCGTGGCCGGTCTCGTGGCGCAGGATGCGCATGAACCAGCTCGGTGTGCCGCCTTCGACCTCGAGCATCTGATTTCGTTCCAGCCGCGCCAGACGCGGGTGTGCCAGATAGAAGGGGATGGCCACCCCGGGCACGCCGTCGGGCGTGAACCACTCGTCCGAGAGCCAGAAGTGCGGCCGGAAGCGCAGGTTGGCCCGCTTCAGCTCGCGGTACAGCTGGTTGATCCGCGCCTTCAAGCTCCCCTCGATGCGCAGGTCGAGATCACAGAGCCGGAGATCGAGCAGCTCCTCGTCGGGCAGGCTCGCCCACTCCGGCGGCCGGCGCCGCCGCGGCCGATGGCGATTCCCGTTGTTCCGCTTACCGCGCGCTCGCCCCGTCACCCGTCGTCCCGCCCCTCAACGTTGCCTGCCCTGCATCCATCGTCGACGAGCATGCCATACCGGGGGCGTCGAGCGCCACCGGTCGGTGACGGAGGACATCGACTCTTCCCGGTGGGTTCGCTAAGGGGGGCGTGATCATGGCTCGCTGCGGCGAAAGGAGCACCGATGACTCTGGCGATTGACCTGTTCTGGTCGTTCCGAAGTCCCTACTCGTACCTGGCGACGGGCAGGCTCGTTCGACTTGCCGCCGAGTACGACCTCGACATTCGCGTCCGGCCGGTGTTGCCGCTGGCCGTGCGCGATCCCGGCTTCTTCGATCGCGTCAGCCCGCTGTGGCCGCCCTACGTCCTGCGCGACACGATGCGCGTGGCGCAGTACTACGGCATCGACTACGGCTGGCCGCGACCGGACCCGATCGTGCAGGACTTCGCCAACCGCACGATCCCGAAGGAGCAGCCTTACATTCACCGGCTGACGCGGCTCGGCGTCGCCGCGGCCCAGCGCGGCCGCGGCCTGCCGTTCATCGACGAGGTGGCGCAGATCATCTGGAACGGCAAGATCGACGGCTGGCATCAGGGAGCTCATCTGGCCGAGGCCACCGCCCGCGCCGGGCTCGATCTGGCCGAGATCGACGCCGCCATTGCCGCCGACCCGGGCCGCCACGACGCCGTGATCGAGAAGAACCAGGAGGATCACCTCGCCGCCGGCCACTGGGGCGTCCCCACCATGGTGTTCGAGGGCGAGCCGTTCTTCGGCCAGGACCGTATCGATCTGCTGGTCTGGCGCCTGCAGCAGCACGGACTGCGCCGGCGCGGTGGTTGACCTGTCCAGTTGGCTGCACAGCTCTTCCCGCACGCGTCCATTGCGGTGAACGTTCTCCGCTCGCGCGGCCGAGCGCCGTGCGACAATCGGGCATCCGTGCCGGCGGCACGAATGCTGTAGCACCGCCGGCGACCGCGGAAGCCAGCGTCAGTTTCGCCGGGGCGTTGACCCCCGCGAGCTGATCGCTGCCGCAACCGGGTGCAACCTTTGGGGGGGACCATGGCCGAGACGGAATCCGAAGCGGCTTCCTTCGAGCAGGTGCTCGCGGACGAGTTGCAGGAGATCGAGCGATCGCGAAGTCGTCGCTCGGCAGGCAGCACGCGGGCGGCGCCGGATGACGCCGCGCCGGGGCACAATGGCACCGGCGCCCGGCGTCGGGCGCACGGCTTGCAGTTGGTCGGGCTCGCCTTCTCCGGCGGCGGTATTCGCAGCGCCACCTTCAATCTCGGCGTCTTGCAGGGGCTCGCCAGCCTGCGCCTGCTGCGTCACGTCGACTACCTGTCGACCGTCTCCGGCGGCGGCTACATCGGCAGTTGGCTGACCGCCTGGGTTCATCGCTGGGCGAGCATCGACTCGGTGGAGTGGCTGCTCGCGCCGCGGGCGGCGGGCCGGCGCTGCGAGGAGCCGCCGTCGATCCGCTTCCTGCGCCGGTACAGCAACTACCTGACCCCACGCGTCGGCGCCTTCAGCGCCGACACCTGGACGGCCATCTCGTTGTACCTGCGCAACTCGTTGCTGAACCTGACGATCGTGATCTCCTTCCTGGCGGCGGCGCTGCTGTTGCCCCGGATCGTCACGCACTTCTATCTCGTCGTCGCCGGCGGTTTGCCCCACGGGGCGCTGTACATCGCCATCGGGTTGCTGCTCCTGGCCATCGTCTTCGTCAGCCTCAACTTGCGCACCCACTGCCAGGCGCCCACCGAGGTGGACTGCTGGTATGCGCGACAAGAGGTCATCCTGATCAGCGTCGTCGTCCCCGTGTTTCTGGCGGCATGGTTCGGGACCGCCGGGCTGGAGTGGGGTGTCGATCTGGCCCCGGCGGACGTTCCCGCGTGGCAGGCTCTCTGCCCGTGGCTCCTCTACACGGCGCTGGTGTACGGCGGCGCCTGGGCGCTGAGCGGTCTGCTCGCCGCCTGGCTCAGGCCGGCCACGGGAGTTTCGAAACATCTCGGCATCAGCTTCATCCTCGCGGGCGTGCCGGCGGCGTGTGTCGGTGGCTGGATGCTCTGGGGCATAGCGCGGCTGCTCCGCTACTGGTGCTCGCTCGGTGCGGCGTCCGAATGGTATGCGGTGGGCCTCGGGGTTCCCCTGGTCGTCAGTGCCTTCAGCCTGGCCGCGGTTCTCCACATCGGCCTGGCCGGGCGACTCTTGCCCGACGACCTGCGGGAGTGGTGGAGCCGACTCGGGGGCTGGCTTCTCATCGTAACCTTGGGATGGCTGGCCATCTTCGGCATCGCCGTCTACGGGCCGTTCGTCGTCACTTGGGGAGAGCTATGGGCGAAGGCGGCCGGCGCGCTGTGGGTGATGGCGACCGCCACCGGCCTATGGGCGGGACGCCGCGCCGAGACCGGCGGTCGCGAGGGCAGCCGCGTGCTGGAGATCGTCGCCCGGGTGGCGCCGTACGTGTTCGTGATCGGAATCCTGCTGGCTCTGTCCCTCGGCATCCAGTGGCTGCTGGCGTACGTGACCGGGTGGCTCGAGCCGGAAGCACTCGCCAAGGCGCTGAGCAATGCCACGCAACCGCGGTCGGCGTGGCGGCTCCTGCACGAGTACCATTGGACCCTGCTGTGGACCGGCACGACGGCGTGGTTGGAGGCGCAGACCTGCGCCCTGGCGGCGGCGATCGTGGTGGTGCTGTCGTGGCGGGTGGACATCAATCTGTTCTCGCTGCACTCGCTGTACCGGAACCGGCTCGTGCGCTGCTATCTCGGCGCCTCCCGCCAGCGTCATGCGAGCCCGTTCACCGGCTTCGATCGGGACGACGACCTGCCGCTCTCCCGGCTGGCCTCGGCGTCATCCGGTGCGCCGGCGCACCCCGGGCCGTACCCGATCATCAACGCGGCGCTCAACCTCGTCGCCGGCGAGGATCTGGCCTGGCAGCAACGCAAGGCCGCCTCGTTCATCCTGTCGCCGCTCTACTGCGGCTATCAGGTGACGGGGCCGAGGGATGCCGCGGACACGCTCTTCGACCACGGCTACCAGAGCACGTCGCGATATGCCGGCGGCGACGTCGGCCTGGGCACGGCGATGGCCATCTCGGGTGCCGCGGCCAGCCCCAACATGGGGTACCACACCGCGGCGCCGCTGGCGTTTCTGATGACCGTGTTCGACGTTCGTCTCGGCTGGTGGTCGGGCAACCCACGGCACCGGCGCGGGTACGACCAAGCGGGCCCGCGGGTCGGGCTCGCCTATCTGATGGCCGAGCTGTTCGCGTTCGCCAACGAAAGACGCAAGTACGTCTATCTCTCCGACGGCGGACACTTCGAGAACCTCGGCATCTACGAGCTGGTGCGGCGGCGCTGCCGCTTCATCATCGCCTGCGACGCCTCGCAGGACGAGGGGCTCAAGTTCGAGGACCTGGGCAATGCGCTGCGCAAGTGCCGAACGGATCTGGGCGTGGACATCACGATCGACGTCGATCCGATTCGTCGCCAGGCGGAGTCCGGGCGCAGCCTGTGGCCCTGTGCGGTCGGTACCATTCACTACGAGGAAGTGGATCGCGGCGCACCGCCGGGCACCTTGCTCTATCTCAAGGCGTCGCTCACCGGGAGGGAACCGACCGACGTCCTGAACTACGCCGCATCCGCGCCCGCGTTCCCGCACGAATCGACCGCCGACCAGTGGTTCGACGAGTCGCAGTTCGAGAGCTATCGCCAGCTCGGCGAGCACATCGCCCGCGCCACGTTCGCCGACGCCGAGGCCGCGGCGCACGTCGACGGGCGGTTGTCGGTCGAACGCCTGTTCGTCACTCTGCGCCAGCGCTGGTACCCGCCGAGCCATGCCGTCTCCACGTCGTTCACGAAGCACTCGCGCAAGCTCGACTCGCTGACGCAGATCCTGCGCGCCGATCCGAGGCTCGAGTTCCTCGACGCGCAGATCTACCCCGCCTGGCCCGATCTGACGCGCGACGCCGAGCCGTCGCATCCGGTCGACCTCTGGCTGCCGCGAGACTACGAGCAGCTGCGGGCGGGGTTCTACTTTTGCGCGTCCTTGCTCCACCTGATGGAGGACGTCTATCTCGACCTCGACCTGGAGCAGGAGCACGATCACCCGGACAACCGCGGCTGGATGAACCTGTTCAAGCACTGGTCGTGGTGCGGCATGCTGCGCGCGACCTGGGCGGTCACCGCCAGCACCTACGGGGCGCGCTTCCAGACCTTCTGCGAGTCCAAGCTGGGCCTGGACCTGGGGCGGGTCGCCTTCCGCGATCTCGGCGGCGGAAGCGTCCTGCCCGCCGTGGTCGACCGGGCGCAGCAGGACGGCGATCTGAACTTCGTCGAGGCCGATCGCATCCGCGCGTTCCTCGCCGACCCGGGGCGCTACTTTGCCTCCGGTCTGCCGAACCTGACCGTGCTGCGAGTCGAGGTCGTTTCCCCTTCGTCCGCGGCAACGATGCGTTTCACGTTCGGTTTCGCGCTCGTTGCCCATCGCCGCCTGGTCTACTTGCGCGTCCAGGATCACCTGCGCAAGATGGGGCTGGCGCGGGACGCCCTCCGCGCGCTGCTGCGCGAGGGGGGCGTCACCGACGAGCTCTCGCCCGATGCCCGCGCGGTGGCTTCCGAGAAGGAGTGCGAGGATCTGGCGGCCCTGCTGCGTTCGGCACGGAACGAGATGGTGTGATCGGAGGGCGGCGTCAGCCCTTTGTCCGCGTCGCCGGCACGGCGGTCGAGGGATCCTCGGGCCAGGCGTGCTTGGGATAGCGGCCGCGGAGCTGCTTGCGCACCTCGGGGTAGGTGTTGCGCCAGAAGCTGTCGAGATCGTCGGTGATCTGCACCGGGCGCCGATTGGGAGCGAGGAGCTGCACGACCAGAGCGACCCGCCCCGCCGCCAGCCGAGGTGTGCTGGTGAGACCGAAGAGCTCCTGGATGCGCGCGGCGACCGCGGGCGCCTTGTGCGTCTCGTAGGTCACCTGCGCCCGGCGACCGCTGGGGAGCTGCAGCTCGCCGGGCGCCTCGCGCTGCAGCGCTTGCCGTTGCGCGGCGGTCAGCCTGTAGCGCAGCGTGGAGGAAAGATCGGCGCCGCGCAGCTCGGCAAAGCTGCGCCTGCCGGCGCAGAGAGAGACGACGGTGTCGGCGAGAAACGCCTCGGTGTCGGCGGGCAAGCCGAGCTCGGGCATCCATTGCTGCAGGAAGCGGATGCGTTCGAGGAAAGCGCCGTCCGCGGCGCCGAGCCGTGCGGCGCGGCGCGGATCGCGACGCGCTGCCTCCGCCAGCACGTCGCCGGCGAACGACGGGTCGACATCCGAGACCATGACCTCGTCCAGCACCAGGTCGTGAAAGCGCTCCTGGACCCTCTCGAGCACGCGTTCGCGCTCGGCGTCGAAGACCAGCTCCCGCCGCCGCTGCAGCGCATCCGGAAACATCTCTTGCAGCCACCGGCGCTCGACGGCGCTGGCCAGCCGGACCTTGGCTTCCGCGAGCTGACGGCGCGGACCGGCGTCGACCTCGACGGCGACGAAAAGCTCGGCCTCACGCACCACGCTGCTCTCGTCCAACACCACGCCGCGGCCGCCGACCATCACGCCGCGCGACGAGCCCGGCGCGCGGCGGCGCACGACCCGGTCGGGAAATCCCGCTAGAATGCACCGTAGCAGCGACTCGTCGTCGCCGTCGTGCGATGGGCCGTCTCCCAGCGCTCGCCGCAGTTGGCGGTGGGCGCGTTGGACGGTGCGCGCGCTGCGGGCGTCGACGCCGAGCGACCGGCAGCGACCGGCAGCGAAGCCCGCGCGCGCCACCTCGTCGAACAGCTCGCGGCGCCGCAGCAGATCCGACGCTTGCGAAGGCAGGTCGGCGCCGCCGCTGGCTAGCGCTCGTTGCTCGAGGCAGATGTCGCGCTCCGCGGCGAGAGCCGCCAGCAGCGCCCCTTCGTCGGCGCAGCCGCGCCTCCTCGCCTCGACGAGAATGCGGGCGAGCCGCGGCGGCACCGCCAGCTTGAGCAGCTCTCGGCCGACGGGGGTGACGGCTCCGGCGGCGCCGGTCGCCCCGAGCAGGCGCAAGAGCTCCTCCGCGTGCTGCAGCGCTGCCGCCGGAGGCGGGTCGAGCCAGCCGAAGCCGGCGATGTCCCGCAGCCCCCAGGCCCGCAGCTCGAGCACCGTGGCGCTCAGGTCGAGCCGCGACACCTCGGGAATCTCGTGCGCGCGCCGGCCGGCGTGCTCGGCCCGCGTCCACAGACGCAGGCAGCGCCCCGGCGCCGTACGGCCGGCGCGACCGGCGCGCTGATCGGCCGCGGCGCGACTGACGGGCACGGTGCGCAGGGCGTTGATGCCGTGCCGGGCGTCGAGCCGCGCCACCCGGGCCAGCCCCGAGTCGATCACCGCCGTGACGCCCTCGATGGTCAGCGCCGTCTCCGCGACGTTGGTCGACAGCACCACCTTGCGCCGCGGCCCCCGCCGGATCGCCTGCTGCTGCGCGTCGAGCGGCAGGTCGCCGTGCAACAGCACGACGGCGAGGTCGTGGCTCGCGGCAATCGGCTCGATGGCCGTCGCCGTGCGCCGGATCTCGGCGGCGCCGGGGAGAAAGACGAGGGTGTCGCCCCAGTCGTCGGCGTCGGCGAGAAGCCGCCGCAACGCCGTCGCCACTCGACCCGGCAACGGGCGCTCGTCGACGGCCTCGTCGTAGGTGATCTCGACGGGGTGGGCTCGGCCTCGGGACGTCAGCACCGGGCAGCCGCCGAGGAAGGCCGCCAGCCGCTCCGTCTCCAGCGTCGCCGACATGACGACGAGCTTGAGATCGGGTCGCACCGTTTCCTGCAGCTCGCGCACCACCGCCAGAGCGATGTCGCCGGGCAGATGCCGTTCGTGAAACTCGTCGAGAACGACCAGGCCGACCTGCTCGAGAAACGGGTCGCGGGTGAGCTGGCGCCCGAGCACCCCCTCGGTGACGAACCACAGTCGGGTCGCCGCGCCGCCCTTCTGCTCGAAGCGGACGCGGTAGCCGACCTCGCCGCCGAGCGCGCCGCCGCGCTCGTGGGCCACGAACTCGGCGGCGGAGCGCGCCGCGATCCGCCGCGGCTCCAGGACGACGACCTGCTTGTCCCCGGCCAGCCCCGCGTCGAGCAGAGCGGCGGGCACCCGCGTGGTCTTGCCCGCCCCCGGATCGGCGCTCAACACCAGGCGTGATCCGTCGCCGAGACGGCCGACGATCTCGGGAAGCAGCGGATCGATGGGCAGAGCGTTCACGCCGGCGACTCAAGCGGCTGGTGACCGCCGAGTCAACGGTGGGAGGCGGTTCCTGCGACGACGCCCGCGGATCCGCGGTTTTCTTGCCAGTGCCTCTGTGTTAGACGGGAAGCACCTTTGCCAACGGGAGGACCTATGGAAGACCGCATCCTGCGCGTAAATATGTCGACACTGACCACGAGCGAAGAGCCCTATCCCGCGGAGTGGGCCGCGCTCGGTGGGCGGGCCCTGTCCGCCAAGATTCTTCTGAAGGAGGTCGATCCGAAGTGCGACCCGGTGGGTCCGGGCAACAAGCTCGTTTTCGCGCCCGGCTGTCTCGCCGGCTCGACGGCGCCGACCTCGGGACGGATCAGCGTGGGCGCCAAGAGCCCGTTGACCAAGGGCATCAAAGAGGCCAACGCCGGTGGCCAACCAGGCCAGAAGTTGATGCGTCTCGGCTATCGCGCCGTGATCGTCGAGGGGCAGCCGGCCGATCCCGAGAAGCGGTACCAGGTCACCATCAACAAGGACGGGGTGAAGATCGGCGAGTGCCCGGAGCTGAAGGGCCTGCGCACCTACGATGTTTGCGGCAAGCTGGCGGCACGATCGGGCAAGCGCGCGTCCTTCATCGTCTGCGGTCCCGCCGGCGAGGCGGGGCTGACCGGCGCGAGCATCGCGCTGACGGATGAGGATCATCGCTATCCCACTCGCCACGCCGCGCGCGGTGGCCTGGGCGCCGTCATGGGCTCCAAGGGCGTGAAGGCGATCATCGTCGACGACGAGGGCTCCAACGCCCGCATCGCCAAGGATGTGAAAGGCTTCAAGGACTTGACCGTCAGCATGACCAAGGCCTACAAGGCCGGGCCGCAGCTGTTCGCCCGCGGCACCTCCGCCATCGTGCCGATGGCGAACATGATGGACACCTTTCCCACCCGCAACCGGCGCGAGATGCAGTTCGAGAAGGCCAACGACATCGACGGCGCCCGCATCATCGAGAACTTCGAGACGCGCGGCGGGGGCATGCACAACTGCATGACCGGCTGCGTGGTGCAGTGCTCCAACGTCGTCCACGCCGCCGACGGCAGCTACAAGACGTCGGCGCTCGAGTTCGAGACCTTGGCGCTGATGGGCTCGAACTGCGCCATCGGCGATCTCGACGCCATTGCCAGCATGGACCGGCTCTGCGACGACCTCGGCCTCGACACCATCGAGACCGGCGGCGCCCTGGGGGTGGCCATGGACGGCGGCGTGCTCAACTTCGGCGACGCCGAGTCCGCCATCCGCACTCTCGAAGGCGTCGACAAGGGCGAGGAGCTGAGCACCGCGATCGCCAACGGCGTGGTCTACACCGGCAAGAAGTACAAGGTTGCCCGCATCCCGGCGGTGAAGGGGCAGGGCCTCCCGGCGTGGGAGCCACGCACCCTGAAGGCGACCGGCATCACCTATTGCACCAGCCCCATGGGGGCGGACCACACCGCCGGCCTGGTGGTCATGCCGGTGATGGACAACGCGCGCGCCTCGCAGGATTCGCAGATCGTCAACGCCATCTGCGACTCGAGCGGCTTCTGCCAGTTCATGCAGCCGTCCACCGACGAGATGCGGCAGTACTTCAACCTGATGTACGGCCTCGATCTCAGCGAGGAGGACATCGTCAACTACGGCTGGCAGTGCCTGCAGGACGAGTGGGAGTTCAACCGCCGCGCCGGTCTGACGGAGAAGGACGATGCCTTCCCCGAGTGGATGGCGACCGAGGCGATCCCGACCAACGGTGCGGTCTTCGACGTGCCCGGCGACGAGATCAAGCGCGTCTTCTCGAAGATGGAGGTCACCCCCGAGCTGTTGCAGATGCGCGCCTCGGGATGAGAAAGGCAGTCGCTGGTCGATAGTTGATGGTCGATAGCCGACTATCAACCAGCGACTGTCGACGATCGACTATGCTTCGCTTGCGCCAGGTAGCCCTCGTCGCGCGCGACCTCGATCCGGTGGTGGCCGATCTCTGCGCCGTGCTCGGGGTCGAGGTCGGCTTCAACGATCCCGGCGTGCAGGAGTTCGGCCTGCGCAACGCGGTGATGCCGGTCGGCGAGACCTTCCTCGAGGTCGTCTCGCCCGCGGTCCCCGATACGACCGCCGGGCGCTTGCTCGAACGCCGCGGCGGCGACGGCGGCTACATGGTGATCTTCCAGACCGATGCTCTCGACGCCGCCCGCACGCGGTTCGACCGGCTCGGGGTTCGCGTGGTGTGGAGCATCGACCTGCCGGATGCGCGCACCGTCCATCTGCATCCACGCGACGTCGGTGCGGCCATCGTCTCGTTCGACCAGATGGAGTCGTGGGCGTCTTGGCGCTGGGCCGGACCGCGCTGGCGCGAGTGCATGCACGAGGAGATCACGTCGGCGATTGCGGGGGTCGAGCTGCAGGCGGCGGATCCGGTGCCGCTGGCGCGACGGTGGGGCGAGGTGCTCGACCGGAGCCCGAGCCGCAATGCCGCCGGGGAGCTGGTGATCGCTCTCGATCAAGGCGTGATTCGTTTCGTCGAGGCGAGCGACGGCCGCGGTGACGGCGTCGGCGGCCTCGACGTGGCGGTCAACGATCGCGCGCGGCTGTTGGCCGCCGCGCGCGATCGCAATCTGCCGGCGAGCGACGATCAGGTCGTGATCGCCGGTACACGAATCCGTCTGCTCGCTACTTCGTGATCACGCCGCAGGCGATGCGGTTGCCGGCGTTGCCCGCCGGATCGCTCTTGTAGTCGTCGGCGCCGGCGTGGACGACGAGCGAGGTGCCGCCCTTGTGGAAGAGGCTGTTCTTGCCCTTTCCCAAGGTGACGCCCGTAGCCAGGATGTCGGCCTTCAACTTGCCGCCCTCCGGTACGGTGATGTTGGGCGTGTCTCCGGCGTGCATTCCCTTCGGGTTCTCGATGCCGTGCTGCTTGCCCGTTGGGTTGAAGTGTCCGCCGGCCGACTTGAACGGCGGCTCGCACTGGCCGGTCTGGTGGATGTGGAATGCATGGACCCCCGGCGGCAGATTGGTGACGTCGAGGTGGATGAGAACGCCGTGCGGCGTCTGCTCCAGCGTTGCCATGCCCACCGACTGGCCTTGGGCATTTTTCAGGTCGGCATGGGCGGTCTCCGCCGCCCACGCGGTGCTCGCGCCCGTCAGGGCGAGTGTCAGAGCTGCAGCGGTCAACCACGTCGCGTGCTTCATACGATCCTCCCTGTTGGCGAAAACGGAATGGCCTTCACCACTCAACGCCAATTCCGGGCCTGCCGCAAGAGGCGGGGGAGCGACGACGCCGCGGGAGGTCGTCGGCGGCGGAGGTCGCGAACCGGCGCCCGGCGTGGCGCCGCCAGGACGCCCTTGCGGCGGTTCACCGGGCGCTGTAATCACAACGACATCGTTTCGAGCGAAGGAGCTTCTCCATGTATCCGGCCGTCCATGCCCAGTCCACACCCGACAAGCCCGCCTGCATCATGGCCGGCAGCGGCGAGGTGGTGACCTATCGCCAGCTCGACGACGGCTCCAACCGATGCGCCCAGTTGTTCCGCTCTCTCGGCCTGCGGCCGGGAGACGGCATCGCGCTCTGCGTCGAGAATCACCCCCGTTTCTTCGAGATCGCTTGGGCGGCGCAGCGCTCGGGGTTGTACTACACGGCGATCAGCTCGCGTCTCACCGCGGCCGAGGTCGAGTACATCGTGCGGGACTGCGGCGCCAAGGTCTTTCTCACCTCCCGCTACAAGGAGGAGCTGGCGCGCGAGCTGCGCGAGCGCCTCGGCGGCGTCCAGGCCAAGCTCGCCCTCGACGCCACGCTGCCGGGGTACGAGTCGTACGAGAAGGCGGTGGCGGCCCAGCCGGCGACGCCGGTCGCCGACGAGGTCGAGGGCCAGGACATGCTGTACTCGTCCGGCACCACCGGGCGTCCGAAGGGAGTCAAGTTTCCGCTCACCGGCCAGCCCGCCGGCACGCCTCCGGCCCTGCTGCAGCTGGTGAATCTTCTCTACGGCGCCAACGCCGACAGCGTCTACCTGTCTCCGGCGCCGCTGTACCATGCCGCTCCGATGCGCTTCTGCATGGCGATCCATCGGCTCGGCGGCACGACGGTGGTGATGGAGAAGTTCGAGCCGCTGCACTACCTAGAGCTGATCGAACGCTACCGGGCGACGCACACCCAGCTGGTGCCGACGATGTTCGTGCGTATGCTCAAGCTGCCGCAGGAAGAGCGGAAGCGATTCGATCTCTCCAGCCTGCGCGCGGCCATCCATGCCGCGGCGCCGTGCCCGATCCCGGTCAAGCAGCAGATGATCGAGTGGTGGGGGCCGGTGCTGCACGAGTACTACGCCGGCACCGAGGGCAACGGCTTCACCGCCATCAACTCGGAGGAATGGCTGGCACACAAGGGTTCGGTGGGGCGGCCGTTGCTCGGCGAGGCCCACATCGTCGACGAGGACGGCGGCGAGCTGCCCACGGGCGAGATCGGGACCGTCTACTTCGCCGGCGGCGCCAGCTTCGAGTACCACAACGATCCCGCCAAGACGGCGAGCTCGCGCAACGAGAAGGGCTGGTCCACGCTCGGCGACATCGGCTACCTGGACGGCGACGGCTACCTCTACCTCACCGACCGCAAGGCCAACATGATCATCTCCGGCGGCGTGAACATCTATCCGCAGGAGGCGGAGAACCTGCTGATCACGCACCCGAAGGTGGCGGACGTGGCGGTGTTCGGCGTGCCCAATCCCGATCTCGGCGAGGAGGTCAAAGCGGTGGTGCAGCCGATCGACATGGCCGAGGCCGGACCGGCGCTGGCCACGGAGCTCATGGAGTTCTGCCAGCGCCAGCTGGCGAAGTTCAAGTGTCCGCGCTCGATCGACTTCGACGCCGAGCTTCCCCGGCACCCGACCGGCAAGCTGTACAAGCGGTTGCTCAAGGACCGTTACTGGCAGGGGCACGGCACGCGGATCGTGTAGGGCCGGGTGCCGTGTGGAAGAGACTCGTGGTGAGGGCTAGACTATGCACATGGATGCAGGTTGGTTGCTGTGGTCGGGGCTGTTCTCGATCATCGGCTTGGCGGTATTCACGTACGGCCGCAAGCAGCGGGTGATCGCGCCGACGCTGATCGGAGTGGCGCTGATGGTCTATCCGTACTTCGTCTCCAACCTCTACGCCATGGTGGGAGTCGGCGTGCTCTTGATCGGCGGCCTGCTCGTCGGCTCGCGTCTCGACCTGTGACTTCTCGCCGATGAAGCGGCGCTGCGGTTGGGTCACCGACGATCCGCTCTACCTTCGCTACCACGACGAGGAATGGGGTGTGCCGGTGCACGACGACCGGCGGTTGTTCGAATTCCTCATCCTCGAAGGGGCGCAGGCGGGGCTCAGCTGGCTCACCATTCTCAGGAAGCGCGACAACTATCGCCGCGCGTTTGCCCGGTTCGCGCCCGAGAAG
>CAZYMF010000025.1:28470-37845 GCA_964648215.1 uncultured Binatia bacterium (SeqCode)
CGAGTCGATCGGGCCGCGGACGGCGATGGCAATGGCGAGTGGCTCGACAGCGGCGCTTGATCTGTGTACGGACTGCGGCATGAACGCGAGAGTGCTGGCGGTCCTGGCGTGCCTGTTGCTCGGCGGCTGCGCTGCGCAACGGGCGCCGTCGGCGCCAGCGGCGTTCGACCACGCCGCTTGCGACCAGACCTGCATCGAGATGTGGCAAGCCTGCAACGCGAGCTGTCTCCGGGTGAACGACCCCACGGGCCGCATCGCCGGCTCCGGCGAGGGTTGCGAGCGCATCTGCCGGGGCAAGCGGCAGACCTGTGAGATCGCCTGCATTCAGGAGCGCGAACCGACGCCGTGAAAAGGGCGAGTCGTCCACGTTTCGTTTTGCCCTTGCCCCTCGGCGCGCAGTTTCCACGTCGTTTGAAAGTTGCACCGCAACTTCGCTAGAGAAGTCCTCATGGGGGCCACGCTGATCGTTCTCCTGCTGTGGATCGGCTTTGCCGGCACTCACATGTGCCTGTCGAGCCTGCGCGTGCGACAACCTCTGGTCGCGCGATTGGGCGAGCAGGGTTTTCGCGGGCTCTACTCGCTGGTTGCCTTGGCGTTCTTCATCCCGCTGGTCCGGGTGTACTCCGCTCACAGGCACGCCGGGCCGTGGCTGTGGAGCTGGCGCGCCTCCTCGGTTCACCTGGTGATGTACCCGGGAATGGCGCTGGCGTTCGTCTTGCTGGTGGCGAGCCTCGTCCGTCCGAGCCCGGCCAGCGTGCTGCCGGGAGCGGCGTCGGCAACCGGGGCGTTTCGCCTCACGCGCCATCCGTTGCTGATGGCCATCGCCCTTTTCGGCCTGCTGCACCTGCTGCCCAACGGCAGCACGGGCGACATCGTCTTCTTCGGCGGCTTCGTGGTTTTCTCCCTGGTCGGCGCGCGGCACCAGGACCGGCGCAAGCTGGCCACCGTTCCGGAGTTTCGCGCGTTCTACGAGGCCACGCCGTTCCTGCCGTTCACCGGCCGCCATACGCTGGCCGGCGTGCGCGAGCTCTCGCCCGTGGTTTTGGTCGTTGCCCTCGTCGCCACCGTCGTCGTCCGTTACTTTCACTCTTCGTGGTTCGGTGGCTGAGGCGACAACCCCGAGGCTGAACCGGGCGGCCCGGCCCGGGCGGGACCACTACGTCATCCTCGGCCTCAGCTGGGCGGGCTGGCTCTTCGATTTCTACGACCTGATCCTCTACTCCTTCCTGCTCGTTCCCATCGCCAAGGAGCTGCACCTCAGCCGCGAGGAGTCGTCGCTGCTGCTCGGCGTATCGCTCGGCCTGACCGCTCTCGGCGGCGTGGCGTTCGGCCGTATCGCCGATCACGTCGGGCGCAAGGCGGTGCTGCAGTGGACGATCGTCACCTACTCGATCGGTGTTTTTCTCTCCGGCCTGTCCACGGGCCTGTGGACCCTGCTCGTCGCCCGGGCGATCACGGCTGTCGGCGTCGGCGGCGAATGGGCGACCGGCCAGACGCTGGTGAGCGAGACGTTCCCCGCCAAGGACAGAGGTCACTACGGCGCGCTGATGCAGACCGGCGCGCCTCTCGGCGTCGGGTTGGCGGCGATCATGGGCAGCTTCTTCGCTCCCGCGTTCGGCTGGCGCATGACCTTCCTCGTCTCGGCGCTACCGGCGTTGCTGGTGACCCTGATCCGCAAGTACATGCCGGAGTCGGACGTGTGGCAGGCGCGGCAGCGGAGCGAGCGGGTGGAGGCGGTCGGCTTCCGGCGTCTGCTCGAGCCCGAGTGGCGCGGTCTCACGCTTCGCTGCCTGCTGCTGGCGACGCTGAACATGTCGGCGTACTGGTTCACTTACTCGTGGCTGCCGGCGTATCTGACCACCGAGCGCCAGCTCGGCATTGTCGGCTCCGGCCTGTGGATTCTGGTGATCGTCGCCGGCGAGTTGGTAGGCTACGGCAGCTTCGGCTGGCTCGCCGATCGCCTGGGCCGGCGGCCGGTGTTCACCGCCTTCACGGTGGTGATGGCCATCGGCTTGTTGATGATCACCTTGTTCTGGCGGCTGATCGAGAACCAGCCGGCGTTGATTCTTGTCTGCATGGCCGTCGTCGGCATTGGCACCGGGTCGTGGTCGACCTTTGGTCCGTTCTTCGCCGAGCTGTTCCCCACCGCCGTACGCAACACCGCCGTCGGGACGATCTTCAACCTCGCCCGCGGCGTGCAGTTCTTCACCCCGCTGATCATCACCGCGGTGGCCCAGCGCGCCGATCTGTCGGCGGGCATCTCGCTGGCCGCCGCCTTCTCCGTCGCCGCCGGGCTGGTCGTCTGGACGTTACCCGAAACGCGCGGCCAGGAGCTGAGCGACTGACGCCGCCGCCTCGTCCTGCCTCGACAAGGCCGCCTGCGGGCGGCATTTTGGACGGGACGCGGCTGGAGAAGAGCAGAGGATCGAAGGCCAATCCCGAATGGCGAGCGCACGGCAAGTGGTCCCCCCCGAGCCCAACGTTCGAGCCATCTACCTCACCAAGGCGGCCGGGCTCGCGGTGATCCTCCTCGGCCTCTGGCCCCTGAAGTGGTTGGTGTCCCCGGGCATTCTCGCCGCGCCGCTCTCGGCCGTGACCGCGCTGGTTCTCCTGCCCACCATCGCCGTCGTTCTGTGGTCGGGCGAGGTGCCGCGGCGGCTGCTGGCCGTCAGTCTGGCGGCCGACGTCGCCGGCATCACCGCCGCCATTCACTACGGCGGCGTCGATCAGGCCAGTGGCCCGCTGCTCTACGCTGCCGTGATCGGCCTGGCCGGCCTGCTGCTCGCCGAGCGGGTGGCGTTCATCACCGCCGCCGGCGGTGCGTTCGCCTATGCCACCCTGGTGTGGGTCGAGCATGCGGAGATCTGGCCGCGCGTGGATGCCCACTCGCGGCCTCCGGGGCATCAGGCCGCGGCGGTGATCCTGATCACGGTAGCTCTGTTCGTCGTTGCCTGGCTCGTCCGCTGCGGCGTCCGTCAGATTCGCGAGGCCTATCGACGCGCCGAAGCGATCCGGGTCGAAGGGATGAGCGTGCTCTCCCACGACCTGAAGAATCCACTCTCGATCATCCACGGCTACTCGCAGATGATCGAGGATGCGGAGGACGCGAGCGAGCGTTGCGAGTACGTGCAGCGCATCCAACACTCGGTGCAGCAGGCACTCGATCTGATTCACAACGTGCTGGACGCCTCGACCATGGAGGCGGGACCGATCCGGCTGAGCCGTGTGGCCGTTCGCCTCAACGATCTGGTGGTGCAGGTGCTCGAGCGCTATCAGCCCGCGGCGAGCTCGAAGGGCGTTCACACCTCGACGGCTCTGGCGCCGAGCCTGCCGGTCATCGCAGCCGATACGCAGCTGCTCGAGCGCGCCGTCGGCAACCTGATTGCGAACGCCATCAAGTACACCGACAAGGACGGCAACGTGCAGATCTCGACCGCGAGCGCCGAGGCCACGGTGAGGTTGAGCGTGCGTGATACCGGGCGGGGAATCTCCGCGGCGGAGCAGGCGCAGCTCTTCCGCAAGTACGGCCGCACCACCTCCGGGCGGGCGGCCGACGGCAGCGGGCTCGGCCTCTACATCGTCCGGCGCGTCGTCGAGGCGCACGGCGGCTCGGTGCGGGTTGCCAGCGAGCCCGGCCGGGGCAGCACCTTCACCGTCGAGCTACCCTGCCAGGCGCGGGAGAGCTGATGGCGGGTGCGGGGTTGCCCGGGGCACGGCATACCGTGCCCCGGCAACTCCCTGTGCACGAGAACTACTTGACGATGTCGAGCAGCTCGATGTTGAAGACCAGCGTGGCTCCGGGAGGGATGCGCGGCGGGGCGCCGTGGTCGCCGTAGGCGAGGCTGGAAGGGCAGATGAGCTTGGCTTTGCCGCCGACCTTCATCATCTGCACGCCTTCGGTCCAGCAGGGAATCACGCCGTTGAGCGGAAACGTCGCCGGCTGCCCGCGTTTGACCGAGCTGTCGAACACGGTGCCGTCGGTCAGCGAGCCCTCGTAGTTCACCTTGACCTTGTCGGTCTCCTTGGGCTGGGCGCCCTTGCCGGCCTTCTCCTCGATGTAGATCAGGCCCGACGAGGTCTTCTTGGCGCCCTTCTCCTGGGCCGCTTTGGCGAGGAACACGTCGCCCTTCTTCTTCTCCACCTCGGCCATGGCGGAGGCGCGGGACTTCTGCAGCTCCTGGATCTTCGGACCGTACGTCTGCAGGTCGACCTTCGGTGTCTTGTGCGTGGCGCCGTCGACGAGACCCTCCTCCACCAGCTCGACCTCGGCGGGGGTGAGGTTGAAGGAAGTGAGGTTCTGGCTGAGGGCCAAGCCGAGGGCGTAGAGGGTCTTCTCGTCCTCGGTTTTCGGTTCCGGACCGGCGGCGTAGGCGGCGGTGAACGCCGTCAACACCACGATCGCCGTGAACACGATTGCTTTGCGCATGGGATTCCTTTCCGTGTGGGAGACTTCGGACCTTGTCGGCCCGCGCTGCTAGTAGCCGTCTTCGATTCGGGAAGCAAGCGCGGGCCGACGCCCGCGACCGCTTCCGGGTGAGGGCTCCGGCGGCAACGACGCTCGTGCCTACGGCACCGCTCCGGGGCGTCCGCGATGGCAGGGGATGCGGCGCTGGGGGCGAGCTGGCTGATCCGTTTTCGCCTCGGGGCTTGGCGCACGATTCGGATCTGACCCTTTCCCCGGGGGAAAGGCGCGGGCCCCCGCCGTCGTTCTACTCGTCGTCGCGGCGGACCGTTTGGGGAGAGAAGGCCGGCAGACACACCGCGACGTACTCGGCCCCTTCGTCGAGCGGGGAGCTGTAGCGCACGCGCTCACCCGGCTCGGCGATGACGGCCTGCCCCGCGTGCACGTCGATCGCGCCACCGTCGTGCTCGACGCGGAGCATGCCCTTGAGGACGACGGTGCACTCCTGGAACTCGGGGCGCTGCGCCGGCTCGATCCATCCGCCGGGCGAGCGCATGTGAGCGATGCTGAGCGCCGCGGTCTGGCTGTTGACGCGACCGACGTACTCGTCGATCACCTTCGGCTTGTTGCCCGCCGCCGTGATGCGTGTCGGCTGGGAAAGGAGTCTCGGCATGGCCACCTTATTGACAGCAGCCCGTGCCGGACGCAAGGCGCGTCGGCGCCGCGCCCGCGGTCCGCGTCAACGCCCGTGCAGCAGGGTCTTCATGCCATTGGCGAAGAGCACGTCTATCTTGGTGCCGTCCTTCTCACTGACGACGATCCCGAGGCCGAAGCTGGGATGGGAGATGAGCTCCTGGGGGCGGAAGCGTTCACTGATGCCGTAACGGCGCGCACTGGCCTGGTCGCGCCCTTGGATCAGGCGCGGGTAGTCCTCCACCGTGGCGCCGCTCGACAACGCTGCGCGGCGCCGCGAGCTGGCCGCGGCGCTCGAGACGCGCGGCCGGGTGGACGAGGCGCCCTGACCGGGAGGCTGGGAGCGGTAGGCGTGCTGCGCCCCGCAGGTGTTGCAGTGAACGCGGGTGATCCTGCCGCTCACCATCGCTTCGATCGTGTGCGTCAGCATGAGTTTGCAGCGCGTGCACCAACTGTCGACGTCCTTGCCGACTCTCGAAGTGTCCATCGGGCTCACCTCCATGCCGGTACAGGAGCGGCGGGGCGGGTGATGGGGGGAAAAGGCGACGACGGGTGAGACGAATGGAGATTCACGATGGATAGCTCCTGAACGTTACGGTACCACTGCGGGCTTCGCGGATGGGACTGCCCAACGGTCTGGGGGGATGGATCTCAGGGACTGCGCAGCGTCCTCCGGGCAATGTGCGAGTGGCGACTCAGTGTACCCTTTGGATAGCAGCCGCCATGATCGAAGTCGAGCGCCGCCGCAGCCTGCTTGCTCCCCGAAAGCGAGGTCCATAAGCTGCGGGTGGAGGTGGGTCCTGGCGCGTAGAATCTTCGTCGGTGACATTCAGGGCTGTTCTGGGCAGCTCGAGCAGCTGCTCGAAGCCGTGCGCTTCGGCGCCGGCGACCGGCTCTACTGCGCCGGCGATCTGGTCAATCGCGGGCCCGACTCGGTCGGGACGCTGCGCCGCGTTCGCCAGCTCGACGCCCGCGTAGTGCTGGGCAACCACGACCTGCACCTGCTCCGCGTGGCCGCCGGCACCCGTCCGCGGCTGCCGGTCGATCGGCTCGACGACGTCCTGGCCGCTCCGGACCGCACGGAGCTGCTCGAGTGGCTGGAGGCGCAGCCGGTGATGCGCGTCGAGGACGATCTCGTCCTGGTGCACGGCGGTATCCATCCGTCGTGGGACGATCTGCCCGCGGTGGCCGCGTCTCTGAACGCCGCGGTTGCGGGGCATGTCCGCCGCCGCCCCGACGAGCGCATCGTGTTCGCCACGCAGGTGCGGTACTGCGACGAGCGCGGGCGCCGTCCGGCGCGCGACGAGCCGCCGCCCGGCCCGCCCTACCGGCCGTGGGATGATCTCTATCGCGGCCGGCGCATGGTGGTGTTCGCGCACTGGGCGCGCCGCGGCCTGGTGATCGGGCCGCGCGTGCGTGGACTCGACACCGGCTGCGTCTATGGCCGGCCGCTCACCGCCTGGATCGCCGAGGAGGATCGGGTGGTGCAGGTGCCCGGCTGGCCTTTGGGCCGCCTACCCGCGGCGCAAGGAGAGCGGGCACCGGAGGTGGCGTGAGCGGGTTCACTTGGGGGAAGGCGGCTCTCGACGCTCGACTCCCGACTCGGAACTCCTTCCCCGCAACCGCACGGGCAACGCCGTGGGGCCGCGCAGCACGATCGAGGGCTTGAATCCGGGCGGGTCGGGCGGGCCGTCGAGGTCGGGGAAGCGCCGCAGCAGCGCGCCCAGGGCGACCTGTCCTTCGAGTCGGGCGAGCGCGGCGCCGAGGCAGTAGTGACCGCCGAAGCCGAACGCCAGGTGCTCGTTGTCCGCGCGGCCGACGTCGAAGCGGTCCGGGTCGGGAAAGCGGCTGGGATCGCGATTGGCGGAGGCGAGCAGGGCCACCACGATGGTGCCGGGCTCCAGCTTGACGCCGGCGAGCTCGGTCGGCGCGACCACGGCGCGGTCGGTGAGCTGCACCGGCGGCTCGAAGCGCAGGCACTCCTCCACCGCCGAGGGCAGCAGCGCCGGGTCGTCCCGCAGACGACGCCGCTGCTCGGGATGGCGCAGCAACAGCATCACCGCGTTGCCGATCAGGTTCGTGGTGGTCTCGTGGCCGGCGGCGAGCAGCAGCGAGGCCAGCGCCAGTAGCTCGTCCTCCGCCAGCTTCTCGCCCGCCTCCTCGGCGCCGATCATGGCGGAGAGGAGGTCGTCGCGCGGGGCGCTGCGGCGCTCGGCCAACAGCGGGCGAAAGTACGCGGCCAGCGCGCGTGTGGCCCGCTTGGGCGGGTCGAACCCCTCGCGGCCGGAGAGCGGATCGAGCACCTGCACCAGCTCGTCCGACAGATGGCGGAATCGCTCCTGGTCGGCGGCCGGAACGCCGAGCAGCTCGGCGATCACGATCGCCGGCAGCGGCTGGGCCAGGTCGCGTACGATATCCATCTCGCCGCCGGTGGCGCAGCGATCGAGCAGATCGTCGACGATGGCCTCGATGCGCGGGCGCAGCGTCTCCACCCGCCGCGGCGTGAACGCCTTCGACACCAGGCCGCGCAGGCGACGGTGCCGGCGGCCGTCGATCATCAACAGGTTGTCGTCGAGGAAACTGAGAAACTCGGGCGTGTCGCGGGCGGCGCGCCGGAATGCGCCCATCAGCGGAACCGCATTGCGGTCGGTGGAGAAGGCCTCATCGCGCAGCATCCGCTCCACCTCGGCGTAGCGAGCGGCGACGTAGCCGCCGAACAGACGCAGGCGCGGCAGGCCGGGCTGGGCGCGCAGATCGCGGTACGAGGGGTATGGGTCGCGCCGCACCTCGGGGTTCCACGGGTTGAGTGACCCGGAGAAGGCCCCGAGCAGACGCATGAGCCACGGCGTGGCGACCAGGCGCTGGAGCAATCTGAGCATCGGAGGCGCTACGCTAGGTTGCACCTCAGGAGAACGCAAGCTCGCCGTGGTCTGGGCCTCGAGAAAGATCCGGGATAGACTCGCGCCGGTGACCGAGCCGCCCGAGATCCTCGGCTTCTGCGACGAGCGCTTCGTCGCCGTGCGCCAGGCTTTGATCGACAACTTCCGCCACCATGGCGAGCTCGGCGCCGCGGTCGCCGTGGCGGTGGATGGCAGATTCGTCGTCGATCTCTGGGCCGGGTGGATGGACGAGGACCGCCGCTGTCCATGGCAGCGCGACACTCTCGTCAACGTCTTCTCGGTGGGCAAGGCGATGGCCTCGCTCTGCCTGCACCTGCTGGTCGAGCGCGGCCGGATCGATCTGGAGCAGCCCGTGGCGCGCTACTGGCCGGAGTTCGCCGCTGGCGGCAAGGACGGGATCACGGTGCGCATGCTCCTCGGTCATCGCGCCGGGCTGCCCGCGATTCGCCGCCTTCTCCCCGACGACGCCATGTACGACTGGGGGCTCATGGCCGCGGCGCTGGCCGCGGAGGAGCCCTGGTGGGAGCCGGGGCGGCAGCACGGGTACCACGTGAACACGTTTGGATTCCTGGTCGGAGAGCTGGTGCGCCGCGTCAGCGGCGTGAGCATCGGGTCCTTCTTTCGGCGCGAGATCGCCGGGCCGTTGGCGGCGGACTTTCATTTCGGCATCGGGCCCGAGCACGACGGGCGGATTGCCGACTACGTCTTCTCCGAGGAGATTCTTGCCAGCCAGCCGCGCTCGCCCGGCGAGGTCGACGAGGAGCGCCGCCGCTTGCTGCGCTGCGTCTATTTCAACCCCCCGGGCCTGTCCGGCCTCGGCACCGTCAACACGCGTGCCTGGCGGACGGCCGAGATGCCGTCGACCAACGGGCACGCCAACGCGCGCGCGCTGGCGCGCTTCTACAGCGCGCTGGCCTGCGGCGGCGCGATCGATGGGATCCGCCTGCTGCAGGGGGAAACGCTCGACGCCGCCATCGCCGAGGTCTCGGCGGGAACGGATTTCGTGCTGCGCCGCCCCTCGCGCTTCGGTCTCGGCTTTCAGTTGACGCAGCCCGAGAGCCCGTTCGGCCCCAACGGGCGCAGCTTCGGCCACTTCGGCGCCGGCGGCTCGCTGGGATTCGCCGACCCCGACGCGCGGCTGGCGTTCGGCTACACCATGAATCGCGCCGGCCCCCGCTTTCGCAACCCGCGCGTCCGTGCGCTTCTCGAAGCGGTCTACGCGTCGCTCTGAGCCGCAGGCGCCTCTAACAGCCCGTTGAAAACCCCACCCAATGCTTCGACACGCTCAGCATGAGCGGAGCCCCACCTTGAGTTCCAAGGACTTTTTTCGCTCACCCTGAGCTTGTCGAAGGGTGTCTTTGCGTTTTTCAACGGGGTGCT
>CAZYMF010000026.1:0-37593 GCA_964648215.1 uncultured Binatia bacterium (SeqCode)
TCGTCGCATCGGCGTTTCTGGGGGCGGATTCAGCCATCCCTAATCGCCCCAGCCGTTCCCGTTTGCGGGCAAGAGCGCACGGAGGTTTCCACCTCGGGCCGCTACCAGGCGAGGATCCATTTGACCTTCACCTATGCCCACTTTCGTGCCCGTTGGCTATAGTTTCGCTTCTCGGGGCCCGTCTCGCTGGCCGCGGCGAAACGTGCCCCGGGGATCAGCCGATGCGGTCGATCCTTGCCTCGCCGTCGGCCCGGCCGGGCATGCGTCGCGGCTACCCGCGTGGCTTCTCGCCGGCGATGATCAAACCTCCACCGTACAAGTAGGTCCCTTCGTGCACCCCAACGAGACGATCGCGCAAGAGCCGGTGGCCGCGTTCCCATCGCTGCCGCAGCGCCGCATCGTCCAGGTCTTCGCGGGAATCGATGCCGGCGTGCGCCAGCACGAAGCTGTAGAACGGATAGAGCCAGTGCAGCGGACCGTGATCCGGCCGGGAGCGGCCGAAGTCCATGATGGCGATCCGGCCGCCGGGTTTGAGCACGTCGAGAGCCCGCCCGAGCGCCGCCTCGAGATCGTGGACGATCCCGAGGCACCAGACCGACACAATCGCGTCGACGTTCTCCGGAACGCCTTCGAGCTTGGCCGCGTCGCCGCGGATCAGGTCCACGTTGGCCCATCCCTGCGCCGCAACGCGCGCGCGCGCCTGCGCCAGCATTCCTTCCGAGTAGTCCAGGCCGATGATCCGCCCACTGGCGCCCACGCGCGGCACCAGCAGCGGAAAGTTCCGGCCGGTCCCGCAGCCGATGTCGAGAACCGTGGCCCCCTGCAGCGGGCCGAGCAGCTCGATGGTCTTCTCGCGGTACTTCTCGATGCCGAGCAGGCGCCCGAAGACCAGATCGGTCCAGCGGTCGTAGCGGGGCGCCGCCCAGTCGTAGTTGCGAACGACATCGCTCAATTGCACCGCTTCCTCCTTTCCCCGTTTCGGCTTCGAGACCTCACGGCCCCTCGCGTTCCACACATATGAATATCTATTCAGATATTATGCCGTCTGTCAAGGCGGTCGCTGCAAACATGAGGGCGCGCCGGCTCCAATCGCAACCTGGCGCCCTCCGCTCGGGCCGGGAAGTCAGACGGCCGTCCAGAGAAAGTCCAGGGCGGCGTCACCTATTCTCTGGGAAGAAGTGGGCGCGCCGCTACGGGTGGCGCCGAACTACCTGCACCCGGCCGCCGTCACCGAAGGACCGCGGCGTCACCACCGACCTGTTGGCGGGGCTCCTCTCGAGAGCCGTGTCCCTTCGGCTGCCTTGGCTCCTGAGCAGCGCGGCCCTCGCTCCGCCTCAAGGGCCCCACGTCAGTTGGTAGGCCAGGTAGCTCTGAAACCGGTTCGGCCCGTGGAGGCTGCGGCCGGCGGAGAACAGCAGGTGCTGCAGGTCGCTGATGTCGAGCACGAAGCCGGCGTTGAAGTCGGTCTCGTCGGGGCCGTCCTCTTCCTTCGGCGTCTCGTGAAACACCTCGACGCCGAGGCTGAGGGGCTCGATGATCTCTCGTTGCACCAGCCAGCCGAAGAGCCAGTAGTTGCGGTTGCCGGCACCGGGGTTCACCCAGTACCCGCCGCCGCCGTACGTCGTCCACGGCCCGCGGCTCTTCTGCATCCAGATCGGCACGAACGCCTGCACCTGGCCGCTCCCCAGATCGCGGCTGGCCGAGCCCGTCGGCACCTCGAGGAGCGGGAAGATGCCGATCTGGGGGATCCTGTCGCCTTCCTCGACGAAGCGATACTTTGCCCCCAGCTCGGTGTCGCCGTAGCCGAACTGGCTGCCGTCCCCCGCCGGGGCGCTGAACGCCACCGGAAAGATGGCGTGCAGCTGCAGCTCGGGTGCGGCACCGTAGTTCACCTCGATGTGCGGGGCCGTCCCGGACCAGTCGCCGCCGTCGTGCGATGTCTGGGAGGCAACGTAGAACTCCCAGTGGTGCAGCGGCACCGGCTCGGGGTCGTCGGTTACGTAGGGCGGCCCGGCGAAGGCGATATTGACCTGGAGGACGAGGAGCAGTGCGAGCGGAATTCTACGCATCGGCTGGCGCCAGTATACGCACACGCCCTCTCGGCGCCCAAGCGACCCGGGGCCCACTGCTTTCACACCCTGCGGCAAGAGGGCTGCAGGGCGCCGATCGGATGTCCGGTCGAAAGTCGCGCCTGCCCTTCTCTCCGGTATGGCGCGAGTGGCAGCGCGGGAGACCAAGTCAGGTCCATATCCGCTGGATGCCCTCCGCGGGTCTGGATCCGGTCCAACGGAATACCACCCGCCATTACTCACGGAACCGCGGCCATTTCATGCTTCTGGTGGGCGGTATAGCCCCAGGCCAGGAACGCGATCTCGGCGAGGGCAGCAATGACCATCCACCTGACCACCGGCGAGTCGCCGAAGCCGTACGAGTGGAGCCCGGTGCCGAGCACGTAGTTCACGCCGAGGTAGGTCATCAGGACCGTCTGGAAGGCGAGGATGCTGATCGCTGCCACTCCGAAGGATCCGATCATGCGGTCCCAGCGGGCGTGCAGAATCGCGGCGTAGGCCAGGAACGCCACCAGCGACCAGACCTCCTTCGGGTCCCAGCCCCAGTAGCGGCCCCACGACGAGGCGGCCCAGATCGAGCCCGTCAGGATGCCGGTGATGAGCAGGATCGAGCCGACCATGGTGTACCAGTAGAGCAGGTCGGCCATGCGCTCGATGGCCTCCCTTCTGGGGGCGAAGATGGTGAAGGCGATCTGCATGTGGGCGACGACGACTCCCAATGCCAGCACCGAGTAGCTCACCATGATGATGGGCACGTGAATGGCGAGCCACGGTGTGCCCGCGAGCACCGGCGGGACCGGGTGAATGAACCCGTCGATGGGAAGCAGGTCCGTGACCGCCATCGTCAGCGCCGCCATCACGTTGGCATTCAGCACCACCAGCCGGTTGCGCGTGAAGGCGAAGGCGACGACGGCGAACAGCCCCACACCCCAGGCGAGGAACAAGAGCGACTCGTACATGTTCGCCGCGGGGATGCGGCCCGCCACGGCCCAGCGGGTAGCGATGCCCCAGGTCATCACCACGAGCCCGGCAACCAGGCCGGCCAGGGCGAGGCTGTCGAGGAGCCGACTCTTCCTCCCCCACGCGAGGGCGGAGAGCGCCAGCGCCGCCAGCAGCACGATCCAGGCGACTCGCGTCGGGCGCACCGCGTTGTAGGTGATCTCGCGCTCGATGGCCGCGGGAGCCGGCCATCCCTCCGGCCGCGGGCCGTTGGCCAGCGCGGCGAGGTCGGCGGCGCTGCGCACCGCGGGTACGGCCCAACGAGCGTTGACGTCCGCGGCGTTGGGAACGGTGCGGATGATCTCGCGGTTGAGGAACCGCTGTAGCCATATCAACCGCTGCTCGAGCTTTTCGGCGTCGGCCACCACGCCCTGGCGTGGCCGCCCCTGCGCCGCAGCTTTGTGCACCTGATCCAAGAGCTGCAGGACCTTGGCGTTTCTCACTAGATCCTTGAAGGAGGCGTACTTCGTGCCTTCCGGCAGCCCCACCGCCCGGACCAGGTCGGCGCTGCCGACCTCGACGATGGGCTCGTTGGCCGCCGCCGGCGGGTTGAGCGTCCACCAAACGACCGTCGCCACGGGGTCAGCCCCGCTCCACGCCCGCTTGCCGGTGACATGCCACACTCCCTCGCGCGCGAGGGTGTCGAGCGGCATCACCCGGCCGTCGTGCTGCACCGGGAGCCGGCGGAGCGATTCGGTGAGGTCGTCGGCGCCGTGTGCGGCTCCCGCCACGGCAAGGGCCGCGAGCATCGCCACCGCCATCGGTGCGCGCTTACCGCGGCTTCGACGGGCGGCTGCTGCCTCGATCTCTGCCCTCAGCCTCGCCTGCGAGATGCGGGTGGCGAGCACGATGCACATGCCCAGGACCAGCAGAACGTAGCCGACGAAGACGATGGGCTGCCCGGGGTCCTTCGACACCGAGAGCACTGTCGCCTCACGGCCGGCCTCCTGGCGATAGCTCGACTGGAAGAGCGACCAGCCTTCGTGCTCGAGCTGGTGGTTCATCCAGACGGCAGCCGTGAAGCTCTTTCCGTCTCGGTCCTTGATCTCCACGTCGCTGCGGAACCCGGACGGCCGCATCGTGCCTGGATAGTGGTCGATGCGGAAGTCGATCAGCCGCACCGAGAACGGCAGGGTCGTCCGCTCGATGATCCGCCCGTCCGGGTCGCGGCTGACGATCTCGTTTCCCGTCTCGCCTTCCCAGAGCCCGAGCTGCCCCTCCGTCTTCAGGAAGAAGGACACGACGGCGCCGAGGAGGATCACGATCAACGCGCCGTGGGTGGTGAGGAAGCCGATTCGCTGCTTGCCCCATGGGAACAGAACGACGATGGCGGCGAAAACGTTGACCACGAACGCCGCCTGCAGGGCCAGGAACCACCAGGAGTAATAGACGAGGCGGCCAGCGACCTCGGTCCCGCGCGAGGACTCGATCATGGTCCCGGCGGAGAGTCCCACGAGCAGCAGCACGAGCAGGACGACTGCAATCTTCAGCGACGCAAGAGTCTGGAACAACTTCCTCATTCGTATCCCTTCGGCCGGATCCGCTGGTGCGCGGAGCGGAGTGAAACACACGCGCGAGAGGACCTGTCCTTCGCGCCTATTGTGATCGCTTCGTCACGTTGGCCATCGGGCAAGAGGCCGAAAGGAATGCGGACATCACCTCCGTCGCTTGATGACGGAGCCGCGTCGCGGTGAGCCACAGCTACCCGAGCGATCAGAGACCGGGCATCAGGACCGGAACACAAGACTCGTTCTCGCCAAACCCTCCTGCCTACTCCCGCGACCTGTTCGTCTGCGCACAGCAATTCAGCGGCCAACGACAGCACTGGCTGCGAGCCAACATTGTGCCGTCAGAGCGCTCCCATCTGTCGAACGCGGGAGGTACTTCCTCCCCGTTCATGAGAATGACCTCCGCCATCGCCCCCACCAATCGGGCAACACAGTCGCCAACGAACAGTGCCAGACGAGGGCGGCGCTTCATTCTCCCACCTCCATTTCAAAATCCGTCGGCGCGCCGTGGGGCAGCCGCCAGCCCTGCCACACGAAGTAGATGGCCGGATAGACCAGCAGCTCCATGACGAAGGAAGTGACGACGCCGCCGACCATCGGCACCGCGATGCGCTTCATCACGTCGGCGCCGGTCCCGTGGCTCCACAGGATCGGCATCAGGCCGGCGAGAATGACCGATACGGTCATCGCCTTGGGGCGAACGCGCTGGACGGCGCCGTGGTAGATGGCCTCCCGCAGGTCGCCCAGGGTGTTCATCGCCCCGCGCTGCCGCCACTCGTCGCGCGCCACGTTGAGGTAGAGCAGCATGACCACGCCGGTCTCGGCATCGAGCCCCGCCAGCGCGATGATTCCCACCCACACCGCAATGCTCATGTTGTACTGCAGCCACCAGATCAGCCAGATCGCCCCGACCAGGCTGAACGGCACCGCCAGCATCACGATCAGAGTTTCAGCCACGCTGCCGGTGTTGAGGTAGAGGATCAAGACGATGATCAGCAGGGTGATCGGGATGACGACCCGCAACCGCTGCTGGGCGTGCAGCATGTACTCGTACTGGCCGGACCAGACGATCGTGTAACCCGGCGGCACCACGATCTCACCCTTGGTGATCGCCGCCGCCACCGCCTGCTGCGCTCGCTTCACGTAGGTGCCGACGTCGATGTCGTGGATGTCGACGTACACCCAGGTGTTGGGCCGGCTGTTCTCGCTCTTGATGCCCGGCGGCCCCTTGGTCACCTCGAGGTGGACGAGCTGGCCGAGAGGAATGTGCTGCCCCATCGGTGTCGGCACGACGATCGCCTTCAGCACATCGAGATTGTCGCGCAGCTCGCGCGGATAGCGCAGGTTGATCGGATAGCGCTCGAGCCCCTCGACCGTGGTCGACACGTTCATGCCGCCGATGGCGGTGGCGATGACGTCCTGCACGTCGCCCACCGTCAGCCCGTAGCGGGCGATCTCGTCGCGGTCGATGGTGAAGTTGACGTAGTTGCCGCCGACGACCCGCTCCGCGTAGGCGCTGGCGGTGTCGGGCACGCGCCGCACCACCGCCTCCACCTGCTCGCCGATGCGCTGCAGAATGTTCAGATCCGCGCCGCCAATCTTGATCCCCACCGGCGTCTTGATGCCGGTCGACAGCATGTCGATGCGGGTCTTGATCGGCATCGTCCACGCGTTGGTCAACCCGGGGAACTGGACCGCCCGGTTCATCGCATCGATGAGGTCGTCGGGCGTGCGGCGGCGGTGGGCGACCACCTTGCCCCGCATGTCCCTGATGTCGACCGCCGGCCACTCCTCCTCCGGCCGTAGGGTGATGGTGGTCTCGATCATGCTGAGCGGTGCCGGATCGGTGGCGGTGTCGGCGCGGCCGATCTTGCCGAACACGTGCTCCACCTCCGGAAATTGCTTGATGATCCGATCGGTCTGCTGCAGCAGCTCGCGCGCCTTGGTGACCGAAATGCCGGGCAGGGTCGTCGGCATGTAGAGCAGATCGCCTTCGTACAGCGGCGGCATGAACTCCGAGCCCAGCCGGCTGTAGGGCCACCAGGTGACCGCGATGATCAACGCCGCGCCGCCGATGATGCCCCAGCACAGCGCCTTGTGGCGGAGAATGAACTCGATGACCGGATGGTAAACGGCGATCAGCAGGCGATTGAGCGGGTTGCGTCCCTCGGGCACGATGCGGCCGCGGATGAGGTAGCCCATCAGCACCGGGGCCAAGGTGATCGACAGGAATGCGGCCGCGCCCATCGAGTAGGTCTTGGTGAAGGCGAGCGGCTTGAACAGCCGGCCCTCCTGCGCCCCGAGCGTAAACACCGGTAGGAAGCTGACCGTAATCACCAGGAGCGAATAGAAGAGCGTCGGCCCGACCTCGATCGAGGCGCCGCGAATGATCTCCCAGTGCGGCTTGCGGCCCTTGTCGCGCTCGATGTGCTTGTGGGCGTTCTCGACCATGATGATGACGGCGTCGACCATGGCGCCGACGGCGATGGCGATACCGCCGAGACTCATGATGTTGGCGCCGATGCCCTGCAGATACATGACGACGAAGGCCAGCAGCACCGCCATCGGCAGGATCAGAATCGCCACCAGCGCGCTGCGGAAATGGAACAGAAAGGCGATGCACACGAGCGAGACGGCAATCGACTCCTCGATCAGCTTCTCGCGCAGCGTGGCGATCGAACGGTTGATCAAACCCGAGCGGTCGTAGGCGATGTGGATCTCGACGTCCTTGGGCAAACCCGTCTTCAGCTCGGCCAGCTTCGCCTTCACCCGCTTGATGACCTCGAGAGCATTGGCACCGTAGCGCACGACCACGATGCCGCCGACCGTCTCCCCCTTGCCGTCCCACTCGGCGATGCCACGGCGCATATCGGGACCGATGTCGACCTCGCCGATGTCCGAGATGAGAATGGGCGTGCCATCGGGCCGTGCTCCCACCGCCGCGCGCGCCAGCTCGCTGGGATCGGTGATGTATCCCTTGGCGCGCAGAATGTACTCGGTCTCCGACATCTCCATGACGCGCCCGCCGATCTCGTTGTTCGAGCGCTGAATCGCCTGCTTCACCTTCCACAGCGGGATGTCGTAGGCGCGCAGCTTCTCGGGATCGACGGTGACCTGGTACTGCTTGACGTAGCCGCCGACGCTCGCGACCTCGGAAACGCCGTTGATCGCCGTCAGCTCGTACTTGAGGTACCAGTCCTGCAGGCTGCGCAGCTGCTGCAGGTCGCGGGTCGGGCTGCTGAGCGTGTAGATGAAGGCCCAGCCGACGCCGGTGGCGTCGGGGCCGAGGGTCGGCGTGACGCCGCGCGGTAGCTGCCCCTGTAGCTGACTGAGGTACTCGAGCACTCTACTGCGAGCCCAGTAGAGATCGGTGCCGTCCTCGAAGATCACGTAGACGAACGAGAAGTTGAAAAAGCTGTAGCCGCGCACCGTCTTGGCGAACGGCACCGACAGCATCTTGGTGGTGATCGGATAGGTGACCTGATCCTCGACGATGCGCGGCGCTTGCCCCGGATACTCGGTGAAAATGATGACCTGGACATCCGACAGATCCGGGATGGCGTCGAGCGGCGTCCGCGACAGCGCGTAGTAGCCGCCGAAGGCGATGAAGGCGGCCGCCAGCATCACGACGAACTTGTTGTCCAACGAGAAACGGATGACCCGCGCGATCATGGCCGGGCCTCGTGCTCGCGTTGGTGCTGCTGGGCATGGCCGTGCTCGTCCTCGTGCTCGTGACTCGCGGCGGATTTGTTGGATGGGGCCTCGGTCACCGGGATCAGGGACATGCCGCAGATCGGGCACTTTCCCGGCCCCTTCTCGTGCACGAAGGAGTGCTCGGGCATCGGGCATGTCCAGTACTTGATGCGCGGCTTCTCGACCGTCCCTTCGCGGCGGTGCACCGGCACCAGGGGCATGCCGCAGATCGGGCACTTACCCGGCTTGTCGTAGAGGATCGCCGAGTGCTCGGGCATGGGGCAGACGTAGTACAGCCGCCCCTGTCCCGTTGGCTCCGTCTCGCCGTGCGCGGCCTCCGCCTGCTTCGTGGCGTCCTCGATCGGTGTGGCGCCACCCACTTTGCCGGGCTCGAGGAACTTGAGGGCGGCCTCGCGGAGCCGACTCTCGGAATCGAGCAGGAACTGTCCCGAGACCACCACCGTCTCGCCCGGCCACAAGCCGGAGAGCACCTGCAGGTAGTTGTTCTCCGAACGCGCACCGATCTTGACCTGGCGCGGCTCGAAGTGCCCCGGCTTGGTCATGACGAAGGCGACCGAACGCAGGCCGGTATTGATCACGGCGACGTCGGGCACCAGCGTCGTCACCTTGGCCAGCTCGCTGGTCAAGGTGACGGTGGCGTACATGCCCGGCTTCAGCTCGTAGCCCGGGTTGTGGAACTCGACGCGCAGATCGACCTCCCGGGTCTTGGCTTCGAGGTACGGGTAAACGTAGGTGACGCGGCCGCGGAAAGTCCGACCCGGGAGGTAGCTGAGGGTCATGAACGCCTCCTGGCCGAGGCGGACGTAGGGGAGGTCGTACTCGTAGACCTTGGCCATCACCCAGACGGTCGACAGATCGGCGAGGCGAAACACGTCCATCCCGGCCATGATCTTCTGGCCCTCGACGACGTTCTTCTTGGTGACGATGCCGGTGAACGGCGCGCGGATGGTGAGCGTCTTGCGCACCTTGCGGGTGCGCTCGAGCTCGGCGATCTGCTGCGGCGAGATGTCGAAGTACTCCAGGCGCGTGCGCGCATCGTTCACCAGGGCTTGGGAATCCAACCGCGAGTGAGGGATCTGCGGCACGTCTTTCTCCTGCAGGTTGCGCAGGGCGGCGAGATACTCCTCCTGCGCCGAGAACAGCGCCGGGGAGTAGAGCTCGAACAACGGCTGCCCTTGATGCACCTGGGCGCCGGTCTCGCTGACGTAGAGCTTCTCGATCCAGCCGTCGACCTTGGTGGTCACCATCGCCAGCGAGCTCTCGTCGTAATCGACGAAACCGACGGTGCGCACGGTCTTGGTCAGGGGCCCGCGGATCACCTTGTCGACGCGCACACCCATGTCCTGCTCGATGACCGGGTCGATGGAGATGGTGCCGGCGGCGGCATCGCCCTCGTAGACCGGCACCATCTCCATGCCCATCGAGTCCTTGCCGGGCTTGTCGGAGGTCTCGCCCGGGTTCATCGACGACTTCCAGTAGGCGATCTTGCGATCCGTGGACTTCTCGCCCGGCTTCCCTTCCTTGGTCGCGCCGGTGGCCAACCCGAGGGCGGCGGCGCGATCGGCGGAAACCGGCTGCAGCTTCATCCCGCATTTCGGACAGTTTCCGGGATGATCCTGGATGACTTCGGGATGCATGCCGCAGGAGTACCAGGTGGTGGGTGCCTGCGCGGCGGCATCGGTGCCAGCCACGGCGGGCGCGTGCAGCCACACGCCGCCGATGCCGAGGGCGACGAGAGCGAGAACGATTGCCAACAGTTGACGCGGCTTCATTGCACCGGGCTCCTTTCCTGCGTGAGATGGGCCACGGGAACGATCTCGTTGCCGGCCGCGGCCTGGCGCGTCTCCGGAACGCGCGGCACGCGCACGCCGATCTCCTGCTGCAGATCGGCGAAGCGCTGCTCCAGCTCGGCGAGCGCGCGGTGGTAGCCGAGCGAGAACTCGAGCCACTTGCGCCAGTTGTCGATCAACGCGGTGAACTCGACGGTTCCCGCCTGATAGGCCGAGGTCGACACCTCCACCGCCTGCCAGGAGCGCGGCACGATGAGATCGCGGAATACCAGCGCTTGCCGGTACTGGGTGTCGATCTTCACCAGCGTGTCCTGGAGCTGGAAGAACAGGAGGTTGCGCAGCTCGTCGTACTCCTCGACCGAAGCCAGGGCCTGCGCGTTGCCCTCCAGCACCCGCGCCCGCAGGCGCTGCCACCAGATCGGCAGATTGAGTCCGAGGCCGAAGCTCCAGTTGTCGTCGCCGGTGCGTACCGGGCTGATGCCGGAGCCGGAGATGAACGTGTAGGAAAAACCGAGCGAGAGGTCGGGAAAGTAGTTCAGCCGCGCCAGCTTGATGGTCTCGAGATCGCGCTTGACCTGGGCCTGCAAGCGCGCCAGGCGGGGATTCGCGGCGACGGCCTGCTTCATCGCTTGCGGCAGCTTCCACTCCACGTGGGACAGCTCGAATGGGCGGGGCGGCGGCAGGTCGGCGTCTACCCGCCGATTCATGAGCGTGTTGAGCAGGGCACGCGCGGTGGCGCGTTGCTGGCTCAACGTGATCAGCTCGTTCTGCAAGCCGTAGAGCTCGACCTCGGCGCGCAGGACGTCCTGCTGCGTGGCAGCGCCGCTCTTGTACCGCGCTGCGGCGACGTCGCGGATCTGGCGCAAGAGGCCCTCGCTCTGTCGGGTGATCTGGATGGAGACGTCGGCGAGGTAGTAACCGTAGTACGCCTTCTCCACCTGGGCGGCGGTCGCCATACGCTGATCGGCTACGTTGCACAGAGCCATGCGCACGGTGTCCTCGGCGATGCGACCGCGCGCGTCGAGCTTGCCCGGAAAGGGAATCTTCTGCGACACGCCGACGACGCCGTCCATCATGCCGGCCGCGGTCTGGGTCATGTCGCCGAGGGGCGGAACCAGGTTGATCATCGGATCATCGAGCGAGGTGACCTGCGGCACCTGGTATCCCAGCGCCTGCGCCTGGCGGACGGCGCGCGCGATCGCCGGGCTGTCGCGCAGCGCGATGCGGATGTAGTCGTCCAGCCCGGCGTCTGCGGGCAACGGCACGTCACCGGCAAGGGGCGGCCCCGACTTGGCCGCCTCGGAAGCGACGCGAACGACGGCATCGTCGTTGTCGACCGCGGGGGTCAGGTTGATTGCCTCGGCAGCCACCTGCTGCTGCAGGGCATGGTTCACGGCACCGCAACCGGCAGAGGCCAGAAGCCCTGCCAGCAGTGGCACCATATAGAAAGATGGTTGCACGGTTCCCTCCAAGCTCATCACCTCGGCGACGGGGCGGGATGCCACGACGGGCATCTCGACGCGCCGGGTCAGGTTCCAGGCGCCGGGCGCAAGTCGCCCGACGAGCCTCGACGCGCGCGCCGTCAGCGGGCGCGCATCACCTGCACGTGGGGAGGGAAGATCAAATCAGAAGAGTCGCGTGACGAAGATACAGAGGGGGTCCTTCGGTGACGTCGAACGGCGTCACCGACAACGGCTGCTGCAACGGCCGCCAGCCGTCGGGAAGAAAGACCGGAGAGACCGGAATCACCGCCGGAGCCACGTCGGGCGCGACTGCCAGCGTCGCCCTGACCTCGCAGGGCCCGACGCTCTGGCAGCACGGGGGCATTGAGTGCTGCGACAGCGGAAGCTGCGCCGCGTGCGCCGCCATGGGACAGCCGGCGTGCTTCATTTGATTGACCGTGCAACGCATGGAGGCGTACGGTAGCCAGCTCATCGCCAGAACAACGGCAATCAGCTGCGAGGCGTGGGCTCTCCAACGACGGCGGCTCATTCTCAACACCACAACGGCAACGATTTTGCCAACTCCACGGCCGGAAGTAAACAGGATTGTTTCACCCGCTCACTCTCAGCCCCGCGCATCGCCACATCGAGCTTTTCGCAAGCTTGCGACGGCCTCGGCTCACGCGGTCGCGGGCCGCCGCGTGGCCCGGGCGCGGACCGAGCCGGTGCGGCCGTACTGCAGCTGCAGATATCGAATGATGTCTTCGGACTCGTACATCTCCCGGCTGGTGTTCGGGTCGATCAGGTAGGGGACCTGCATCTTGCCGCCGCGCTCGACCAGCTCGGCCCGTTTGGGGCTGCCCTTGGGCAGGTTGCGAATGAGGCAGGGCAGATCGAGCTCGCTGAGCACCTCGCGCACCTTGCGGCAGTAGGGCGATCCTTCCATGTTGTACAGCGTCAGCGCCTTGAAGCCGGGCCTCTGGGTCACCACCTGGCAGCGAGTGCCGCGGCCGAGCCGTGCGGCGCTGGCCAGTGCCGAGTCCAGATCGTCGAGTACCCCGGGAACCGGCAGCCGCCAGCCGGCCTGCCGCCCTTCACCATACGTCTGGTTCAGGTAATCCATGATCTCGTCCGACTCGTAGAGGCGGGTTCCGGTGTCGCCATCGATCAGGTAGGGGACCTGCATCTTGCCGCCGACGGCGATCAGCTCCTCCCGGCGCGGGCTGCCGTGTGCCACCGGGTGGTGGAGATAGTCGAGATCGAGCTCGCTCAGCACCTCGCGCACTTTGCGGCAGTAGGGGCACCCTTCGTAGTCGTAGAGCTCGAGCAGCGGCGCCGGCTCCTGGCGCTCGGCCGCGGTGACGCGCGGGTAGATGCCTCGCCCCAGACGTACGACACTGGCCGCGAAGCTCGACAGATCGTTGATCACACTCATGTACGGCCCCCTCTGGCGGGCAACCTACACCCTCCCGTCCGCTCTCGGAAGGGCCTGGCGAGCAACACCGCCTCGGCCTACACAGGCTGGAAGCCTGTGCCACCAAAGGGCATGGCACCAAGGTCATCTCAAAATGCCCTCTTCGATCCGGTGGCACGGGCATCCTGCCTGTGCGGCCCGCGTCCCGGCGTCTTGTGCAACCTCGCGACTTCGCGCATGCAGGACCTCATGAGCGAATCCCCGAAACGCCCCGGCCGTGGCGGCATCGAACCGGAGGTGGCCGACTCGACTCCGACGAAATCGGCCGAACTGCCCTCAGCGGAACACCGGCGTCTCGACGAAGATGCGCGCCGCGTGAGAAACTGGAAACGCTGGGGACCGTACCTTGCCGAGAGGCAGTGGGGCACGGTGCGCGAGGACTACAGCGCCGACGGCAATGCCTGGGAGTCCTTCCCCCACGACCATGCCCGCTCCCGCGCCTACCGCTGGGGCGAGGACGGCATCGCCGGCATTTCCGACCGGCACCAGATCGTTTGCTTCGCGCTCGCCCTGTGGAACGGCCGCGACCCGATCCTCAAGGAGCGGCTGTTCGGGCTGACCGGAGACGAGGGCAACCACGGCGAGGACGTGAAGGAGTGTTACTTCTACCTCGACTCGACCCCGACGCACTCGTACATGAAGTACCTCTACAAGTACCCGCAGGCGGAGTTCCCCTACGCGCGCCTGGTCGAGGAGAACCGCCGCCGGGGCCGCGAGGCGCCCGAGTTCGAGCTGCTCGATACCGGGGTGTTCGACGGCGGCCGTTACTTCGACGTCTTCGTCGAGTACGCCAAGGCCGGACCCGACGACATCCTGGTGCGCATCGAGGTCGCCAATCGCGGCCCGGAGCCGGCCGAGCTGCGACTGCTGCCCACGATCTGGTTCCGCAACACCTGGTCGTGGGGGCTCGACGCTCGCCGCCCACGGCTGCGCGTGAGCGCCTGTTCCGACCACATGCGCGTCATCGAGCTGCACGACGACTACTACGAGCACCGTTGGCTCTACTGCCAGGGCGAGCCCGAGCTGCTCTTCGTTGACAATGAGACCAACTTCCAGCGCCTCTACGGCGGCGAGAACGCCTCGGCGACCGCCAAGGACGGCATCAACGACTACGTCGTTCACGGCGCGACCGAGACGGTGAGCCGGCATCGAGTCGGCACCAAGGCCGCCGCGCACTACCGCCTGCACGTCGGCGCCGGCGAGACCGTCCGCGTGCGCCTGCGGCTGAGCGACGTCGATCCCAGCCGCGCGGAGAATCCGTTCGAATCCGAGTTCGATCGTATCTTCGCGGATCGCAAACGCGAGGCCGACGAGTTCTACGCCACCGTCATCCCCGGCAACCTTTCCGGCGATGCATCCAACGTCATGCGCCAGGCCTTCGCGGGGCTGCTGTGGAGCAAGCAGTTCTACCACTACGAGATCAGCCGCTGGCTCAAGGGCGATCCGGAAGGGCCGCCGCCACCCGCCGCGCGGCGACACGGACGCAATCACGCCTGGACACACCTCTACAACGCCGACGTGATCTCGATGCCCGACAAATGGGAGTATCCGTGGTACGCCGCCTGGGATCTCGCCTTTCACTGTGTGGCGCTGTCCCTCATCGATGCGACGTTCGCCAAGGAGCAGCTCGTCCTCATGCTGCGCGAGTGGTATATGCATCCGAACGGGCAGCTACCGGCGTACGAGTGGTCCCTCGGCGACGTGAACCCGCCCGTGCACGCGTGGGCCGCCTGGCGCGTCTACAAGATCGAGCGCAAGCGCACGGGCGTCGGCGACCGGCGCTTCCTCGAGCGGGTCTTCCACAAGCTGCTGCTCAACTTCACCTGGTGGGTGAACCGCAAGGACACCGAAGGCAACAACGTCTTCGAGGGCGGCTTTCTCGGCCTCGACAACATCGGCGTCTTCGACCGCAGCGCCCCGCTGCCCACCGGCGGCCATCTCGAGCAGTCCGACGGCACCAGCTGGATGGGCATGTACTGCCTGAACATGCTGGCGATCGCCCTCGAGCTGGCACGCGACAACGCGGCGTACGAAGACGTGGCGAGCAAGTTCTTCGAGCACTTCGTCTACATCTGTCGCGCCATGAACAACATCGCCGGCGAGGGCATCGAGCTGTGGGACCGGCAAGACGGCTTCTACTACGACGTACTCCATCTACTCGACGGCGGCCACCTTCCCCTGCGCGTCCGCTCGATGGTGGGACTCATCCCCCTGTTCGCCGTGGAGACGCTCGGCTCCGACATCGTCGACCGCCTCCCCGGTTTCAAGCGCCGCCTGCAGTGGTTCCTCGAGAATCGAACCGACCTGGCCGAGAACATCGAGACCGAGACGACACGCGACGGCAAGGTGCGGCGCTTCCTCGCGCTGGTCAACCGCGATCGCCTGCGTCAGGTCCTCCGCTACATGCTCGACGAGAGCGAGTTCCTCTCGCCGCACGGCATCCGGGCGCTGTCACAATACCACCGGCAGCACCCGTTCACGCTGTCGATCGACGGCATCGAGCATTGTGTCGACTACGAGCCGGCCGAGTCGCACAGCGCCCTGTTCGGCGGCAACTCCAACTGGCGCGGCCCGGTGTGGTTTCCGGTGAACTACCTGATCATCGAGTCGCTACAAAAGTTCCACTACTATCTGGGTGACGAGTTCAAGCTCGAGTTCCCCACCGGCTCCGGACGGCAGCTGACGCTCTGGGAGATCGCGGCTGCCATCTCGCAGCGCTTGACGCGCATCTTCCTGCGCGGACCCGACCAACGCCGCCCGGTCTACGGCGGCACCGAGATCTTGCAGAACGATCCTCACTGGCGCGACCTGCTGCTGTTCTTCGAGTACTTCCACGGGGACGATGGCGCCGGCATCGGCGCCAGCCACCAGACGGGTTGGACCGGCCTGGTAGCCAAGCTGCTGCAGCAGAGCGGCGAGTGAGGCGATCGCGGACCGGGCCGACCGCCTGGTCCGCGACTTGTTTCCAACCGCCGCCTCACCCAGCGGCGGGAATCACTGGCATGGCGCTTCGCAGACGAAGCCGCAGCAGTTGTGGACGCATGTCATTCCGTCCGGGCAGCCCGCCCCGCCTTCGCAGTGCGGGAGAGCGAAGCAAAACGCCGCCGTCGCGCAGAAGCAACCCTGCCCATCGGCTCGTTGCCATGACAGGCAGCTGTCCTGGCATGGGACGGTGTTGCCGCAAAAGTTCGCCGGGTCCGTGTCGCACGGCCCCTGGTCCTGAACGACGCACTGGCCGGCTTCGCACACGCCGTTCGTGCCGCACGCCTGACCGCAGGCGCCGCAGTTCGCCGGGTCGCTCTCGACATTGGTGCAAGTCACGCCGCCGGCGGAGTCGACGCAGCAATCGCCGGCACCGTCCGGACACACCGCGTCCCCCTGATTGGCGACATGCGCCGCGACGGACTGCGGTGCCACGGTGATGAGCTGCACGTTGTTCGGGTTGCCGGGCGGCACGTGGCAGAGCACCACCTTGTTTCCCGCGGCGGCTGCGGCCCGTCCGGCGCCGAGCGCCACTGCTACCCCGGCAAGCAGAAGGAAACGCCTCGTCCATTCCGATCGAACATTCATGGCTACTCCCTCCTTGTACGCAAGAGAATCTCGGACATTCGCGTGCCGCGGCGAGTCCATGAAGGACACAGGACGGGGCCCCGGCATCGTTCAGCACCGATGCCCTTGCCTGCGGCAAAGCCGTCCACGCCGTTGCACAAACACCATCCCGAGAATTCATCAGCCCTGGCGATGTGTCAAGTCACAACTTTCATTGTGACCTGTTGATAATATCATCGGCATCCCTACGGATGCTCCATCTGCGTCGAACTACATCGGACCCGAGACATGAGCAAAGATGACGAGCCGCCATGTAAAGTGACATTGCACGACATCGGGGAAGCGCCCAAGCACTCCCGTCAGCGCACGCACCATGGCAGAGGTCACGTCACTCTGTCACAGCTCAACGGGCCCGGGGCGTGTGAAGCGCCCAGGCCCCGCCAATCGTGCCGCCGGCGACTCTCGCCGGAACGCACCCGCCGTGCTAGGACGCCACTCATGCATCGCTGGCAAATTGGAGACGTCACCATCACCCGCGTGGTCGAGGTCGAGGGGCCGATGCCCGCCGCCTTCCTCTTCACGGAGGCGACACGGGACAGACTCGAAGCCCACGCGCACTGGCTGCGGCCGCACTTCCTCGACGGCGACAGCTTCCTGATCGGTTCGATTCACGCCTTCGTCATCGAGTCGAGCGGCCGCCGGATCGTGGTCGACACCTGCGTCGGCAACGACAAGCGGCGCGCCAACCCGCACTGGAACAACTTGCAGGGCCCCTTTCTGCGCGACCTCGCCGCGGCCGGGTTCCCGCGCGAGAGCATCGATACGGTGCTGTGCACGCACCTGCACGTCGACCACGTCGGCTGGAACACGATGCTGGTCGACGGTCGCTGGCAACCCACCTTTCCCCGGGCACGCTACCTGTTCTCCCGCGCCGAGTGGGAGTACTGGCGGCAGATCCCGGACAACCGCGACGGCGACGTGATCGGGGACTCGGTACGGCCGATTCTCGACGCCGGCCTCGCCGATCTGATCGAGCCGCACCACCGCATCACCGACGAGGTCGGGCTCGAGCCCACCCCCGGGCACACGCCGGGGCACGCGAGCGTGCACATCGAGTCCGCCGGTGCCGAGGCCGTCATCACCGGCGACCTGATGCATCATCCCGTGCAGTGCGCCGAGCCCGACTGGCGAAACAATTTCGACGTCGATCCCGACGCCGCCCGGCGCACCCGGCGGCAGTTCCTGGCACGCTACTGCGATCGACCGGTGCTGATCTTCGGCACTCACTTCGCCACCCCGACGGCCGGTAGGATCGTCCGCGGCGGGGAGACCTGGCGCTTCGAAGTGTGAGGGATCGGCGGCGCCGGGAGCGGCTGCCGGCGGGGCTTGCCTGGGAGGCGGTCGCCGATTAGCCTCTGGCCTGAAACTTCGCAGCAGGAAGGACCTCTTCTCACGATCAGGAGCGATACAACGGGCGCCCTGGTCGGCGACGGAGGACCCGGATCAGGGAGCGGTTCCTATGGCACAGAAGAGCATCAAGTCGGAGCAAGAGTGGCGCGAGCAATTGACCCCCGAGCAGTTCGACGTCTGCCGCCGGAAGGGCACCGAGCGTGCCTTCAGCGGCAAATACTGGAACCATCACGAGGACGGTGTGTACCGTTGCGCCGCGTGCGGCAGCGAGCTCTTCAGCTCCGAGACCAAGTTCGACTCGGGCACGGGATGGCCCAGCTTCTCGGGGCCGATAGCGGCCGGCAGCGTTCGCACCGAGCTCGACACCAGCCACGGAATGCGCCGCACCGAAGTGCTGTGCGCCGCCTGCGAGTCGCACCTCGGTCACGTGTTCGACGACGGGCCGGCCCCGACCGGCCTGCGCTACTGTCTCAACTCCGCGTCGCTCGATTTCAAACCGAAGAAGTGAGTCGAGGGACCTCTCTACGACCGCTTGTGGGCGTCGAGTAGCTCCGAGAGCGTCCCCAGGGTCTGGCGCTCGTTGGTCTCCGCAACCGCGGCGCGCGTCTCGTCGCGCGCCGCCGCATCGCCGGCGTCGCGGGCGCGTCTCGCTTCTTCGACCATCGAGAGCCCGATGCGTCGCTGCTGGTCGTCGAACGTGGTGACCGTCACCTCGACCTCATCGCCGACACTGACCACCTGCTTCGGATGGGCCACGCGCCGGTCGAGGGCCATCTTGGAGACGTGCACCAGGCCGTCGATGCCGCTCGCCAGCTCGACGAAAGCGCCGTAGCTCTCCAGCCGCCGCACACGCCCACGTATGGTGGCGCCCACCGGGAATCGCTCGCGTGCCTGGACCCACGGGTCGGGCTCGAGGGCGCGCAGCGACAGCACGATGCGGGCTCGCTTGCCGCCGGAAGCCGGCTCCACCTTGAGCACCTTGACTTCGACGGTCTGCCCGGCGCTGACCACCTCGGAAGGATGCCGCGGCCGGCCGTGGCTCAACTCGCTGACGTGGATCAGGCCTTCGACGCCGCCGAGGTCGACGAAGGCGCCGAAATCCCGCACCGAGGTCACCGTTCCCGACAAGACCGCGTCGGGCTGCAGACGCTCCCAGGTGCTGGCGGCCTGGGCCGCGTACTCCTCCTCCAGCAGCTCTCGCCGTGACACGACGACGTTGCGACCACCGCCGTCGATGCGCGTGACGCGGAAGCGGAAACGTTGGCCGACATAGTCGGCCGGCTCCCCGCGACGGCGATCGATCTGCGATCCCGGGCAGAAGGCACGGATGCTGCCGATCTGGACGTCGAAGCCGCCCTTGTGAGCACCGCTGACCAGGCCTTCCACGGGGATTCCGTGAGCCAGGGCTTGCTCGAGCTCCGCCGGCGCACGGCCGCCGCTGCGCCCAAACGTCCGCTTGAGAGTGATCGTGCCCGACTCGTTGCCGGCGTCGGCGACGGTCGCCTCGATCTCGTCGCCGACCGCCAGGCGGATCTCGCCGCTCTGGCGATCGCGGAACTCGGCGATGTCGATCACCGCTTCGCACTTGGCGCCGATCTCGACGAACGCATTGAGCTCGCCGATGGCAATCACTCGCCCCTGCACCACGTCGCCCGGGGCGATGCGCCGCCGCGACACGTTGGTCTCGCTGGCCGCCAGCAAGGCGGCAAAGCTCTCTTCCTCCGCGCCGCCATCGCCGCTACCCGTTCCGCCCGTCAATGGTTTTTCGCTGCTGCTGTCGCCCATTCCTCTGATGCCTCCGAATGAAGAGCGTTGTACTATACCGCTTTGAGCGAATTTCTCCACCACGCGCCGCAATATTCTCGAAAAGGGCAGCGGCGCCGCAACCTTCCCCCCTTTTTTTGGCACCAATCGCCTCACTCACCGTCGCCCAGCGCCGCGATGTCCTCGTCGCCTAGCGGGGCCGCTTGCACCGACGTGAAGCGGCGCAGGGTGACCTTTCCCGGCGGCAGCCCGCGCGGCTTGTCGACGTCGGCCCGGCGCGCGTGATGAACGGTGACGCGACCGCCATGGCGAGCCTTGGAGTAGCGCGCCGCCAGGGCAGCGGCAAAATGAACCGTCGCCCGCGGCAGGCGCGGGAGCCGCTCCGGATTGCGGATGACGACGTGGGAGCCCGAGACTCCCGCCGCGTGCAACCAGCCGTCGTGCGCCGCCGCCAGCTTGAAGGTCAACGTGTCGTTGTCACTCGCCGTCCGGCCGACCAGCACGGTCAGGCCGTCGGGCGAGACGAATCGCCGCGCCACGGACCGGCCTTGCCACAACCCCGCATCGGCATCCGACGGTCCCGGGGGCTGCCTGCGCTCACCGCTCATGCCGCCGCAAGCTCGCACCGAGCGCGCCTTTCGGCAAGACCCATGGAGCCGCGCGCCCAACTCTGGTATGCCATCGCCGTCATGGATGCCACGAAACCGGCCGCGAAACCCAAGAAGGGGGTGGACATCAACGTCCTGCACTGCCTCAGCCCCGAGTGCGGCGGCCTGCTCGCCTACGAGGTCGACAGCGACAACGTGCTCTATCTCGACCTCGCCTGGATGGCGCACGAGGACGGCGACATCCGTTACTTCCCCTGCCCGAAGTGCGGAGGTCGGAACATCGTCGAGCCCTGCACCAACGCCAAGGGCAAGCCCGGCCATCGCGTCACCCGCTTCACGCCCGCGCCATAGGCGCCCTCACCACCCGAGCATCGCTTCGGGACCGCACACCCGCGTTCGCGTCACCGTGGGCGTTTTGCGGCGTTTGCGTGTAGCTTGAGGCGGTTGGGGCAGGCGGCATGACGGAGCAAGGCGCGCGGATTCGCCCGATTCACTGTCTTGCCATCGTCAATCGTGGCGAGGCGGCGATGCGCTGCGTGCGCGCGGTGAAGGCGCTGCGCGCCGTGGAGGGAAGCGAGATCCGCGTGTTGGCCCTGTACACCGATCTCGACCGCGATGCCCCGTTCGTTCGCCATGCCGACGAGGCCGTCGCGCTGCCGCGCCGCGGTGGCGCCGTGGCCGCTTATCTGGACCACGATCGAGTGATCGAGGCGATCCGGCGCGGCGGGGCGGATTCCGTCTGGCCCGGGTGGGGCTTCGTGGCCGAGGATGCCGGCTTCGTCGAACGGGTCGAACGCGAAGGCCTGCGCTTTCTCGGCCCTTCGGCCGCCACCATGCGGCGGCTCGGCGACAAGATCGCCGCCAAGCAACTGGCCGAGGCCGCCGGCGTGCCGGTGGTGCCATGGAGCGGCGGCGAGGTCAGCGACACCGAAGACGCGCTCCGCCACGCGCGCGAGATCGGCTACCCGGTGGCGATCAAGGCATCGGCCGGCGGCGGCGGTCGCGGCATTCGCATGGTCGACACCGCCGACGAGTTACCCGCCGCGTTCCGCTCGGCGGCCGCCGAGGCGCGGGCGGCGTTCGGTGACGGCCGGCTGTTTGTCGAGCGTCGCGTGTTCGACGGCCGTCACGTCGAGGTACAGATCGCGGGGGACGTCCACGGCCGGGTCGTCGCCCTCGGCTGCCGCGATTGCTCCGTGCAGCGACGGCACCAGAAGGTGATCGAGGAAGCGCCGCCCGCGGGCCTGTCCGCGGCGCGGCTTGCGGCCCTCGAGCGGGCCGCGGTCGCCCTCGCCGCGACGGTCGGGTATCGTGGCGTGGGCACGGTCGAGTTTCTGATCACGGCAACGGACTTCCACTTCCTGGAGGTGAACCCGCGCTTGCAGGTCGAGCACGGCATCACCGAGGAGACCGGTGGCGTCGATCTGGTGCAGCTGCAGATCCGCATCGCCCGCGACGAACCCTTGCCCGCGATCCCGCCAAGACGGGGCGTCGCCATCGAAGCCCGGGTCTGTGCCGAGGATCCCGACGCCGGCTTCCTGCCGGCGCCCGGCCCCGTTGCTCGCTTCGATCCGCCTCTCGGACCGCACCTGCGGATCGACAGCGGCGTCGTCGCCGGCAGCCTGGTGCCGTCCGAGTTCGACTCGCTGATCGCCAAGGTGATCGCCACCGGCGACACTCGCGACGAAGCGCGCGCGCGTCTGGCCGCCGCCCTGCGCGAGTTCGAGCTGGTGATCGCCGGCGGGGCGACGAACAAGGGATATCTGCTCGATCTGCTGAACGCGGCCGACTACCGCGCCGGGGGCGTCGACACCGGCTGGCTCGACCGCTGGAGCCGTCCGCGGGACCCGGCGGTGACGGGCGCGTCGCGCGAGCTCGCTGTTGCCGCCCTGGTGGTCGCCGCCATCCTCAGCTATCAGGAGGCGCGTCGCGCGGTGCGGCTGAACTTCTACGCCGACACGACCAACGTGTCGCCGAGCCGCGTCCCGCCCTCGGTCGGCCAGCAGATCGATCTGTCTCGTCAGGGCGAGAACTATCGCTTGCAAGTACTGGCGGTCGGCTCATGGCACTACCGCATCCACCTCGACGGTCGCGTGCTGTCGGCGACCCTGCAGGAGGAGGGCGCCTGCGCCGCCCGGCTGGAGCTCGGTGGCCGCGCGCGGCGGATCCTGTACGACACCAGCGAGGCGGGACTGCGCATCGAGGTCGAGGGTCGCGCCTACCGCTTCGGCCGTCAGAGCGCCGGCCACGTGCGCGCCGGCACACCGGCGATCGTCATCGCCGTGGAGGTGAAGCCGGGCGATCGCGTCGAGATCGGACAGCCGCTCGGGGTGCTCGAGGCGATGAAGATGGAGGTCGGCTTCCAGGCTCCCGTGGCCGGCGTCGTCACCGAGGTGCGGGTGCGTCGCGGTCAGCAAGTGGCCGCGGGCGACGTGCTGCTCATCATCGACCCGGCGCCCGAGGCCCCGACGGCAACCGGCGGCGGACGACTCCGCTTTCCCGAGGAGACTGACCCGCTGGCGGTCTTCTTTCCCACCGCGGCCAACGGGCCCGACCTGTGGGCGGCCGACCGTGCCGATCCGCCGCTGCGTCGGCACGCGCTCGCCGTGATGCGGGAAGAGATTCGGCGGGTCCTGCTCGGCTACGACGCCGACGCCGACCGCACCGAACAATTGATCCGCTTTCTCGAAGCGCCTCTACCCGAAGGGCTCTCCGAGGCTTTTCGCACCGAGCTCGTCGACCTCCGCCACGAGCTCGCCGTCTTCGCCGATGTCGAGCAGCTCTTTCTGCGCACGCCGCGACCGTCGGGAGCCGACCGGCTACGTCCCTCGAACAACGCCCGCCTGCGCGTGTACGTACGCCGCCTGCGCGCCGGCGGGGCCGGCCTGGCCGAAGGGTTTCTCGGACAGCTGCGCAAGGCCATGCGACACTACGGCGTTCGCACGCTCTCCCCGAGCGGCGCCCTCGAACGCGCCGTCCTGCGACTCTTCGCCTCGCAGCGCACGCCCGACCGCCGACACCGCCTGGTGACCGCCGTCGTTCGGCGCGTCGCGGCGCTGGCTCGCTCGGGCATTCATCTCGACGACGGCAGCGCCCTGGTCAAGACGCTGTCACGCATCGCCCGCATGCGCGAGCTGGTGCCCAATGCACTCGCCGACGCCGCCATCGAGGCGAGCTACGTCATCCTCGAAGGCCCGGCGCTGGAGCAGCAGTTCGAGCGCGTGGCACGGCACGTCGAGGACTGGCTCGGCACCGCTCCGGTCGCGCGGCTGAGCCCGCCCCCGGAGCTCCTCCAGCACCTCGCCGACGCGCCGCGGCCGGTGTTCGAGCGGGTGCGCCGGTGGATCGTCGACGCCGACCCGCGGCGGCGCGCGATCGCGCTCGCCGCGCACCTTCGCTGGCTCTACTCGCCGAGCGTGCCGGTTGCGCAATCTTCCTGGTCGCATGGTGATCACTGGATCGAGCGACACGAGTTCGCCGACGGTCGCGTCGTCCTCGGCGCCACTTGCCCGCGCGATACCCTGCTCGCCGCGGCGCGCAGCCTGCTCGGCGCCGCCGCCGTTGATCGCGGGCCCATCCACGCCATCGAGCTGATCGCGCCGGGGGAAGCGAGCGACTTTGCCTTGCTCGCCGACTTTCCCGGCGGCCTCTTCGCCGGCGGGCTGCCGGTGAACCGGCTCACCCTGACCCTTCTGCCCCTGGCCAGCGGCGGGGTGCACCGGACCTTCGTCGCCGACGGGGCCAGCGTCGTCGAGCGCACGGATCTCCACGGCGTTCATCCGGAAACCGCCGGTCGCATCGATCTCGATCGCCTTGGCGGATTCGAGCTCCAGCGCATCGAGAGCACCGAAGGCGTCTACAGCTTCTACGGCCGCAGCCGCGAGGTTCCCGGCGACGAGCGGGTCTTCGTGCTCGCCGACGTACGCTCGCGCTCACCCCAGGTCGGTGGCGACGCGCGCATGCACGTGCCGGCATTCGAGCGCGCGTTCCACAGTGCTACGCGGACGCTGCGCACCCTCCTGGGGGAGCGGGACCCGCAACGGCGGCTGCACTGGAACCGCATCGCGCTGTTCGTTGCCTCGGAGATTCTCCTCGATCGGGCCACGGCCGAGCGGTTGGCCCGCCGCTTGGCTCCGGCGTCGACTCACCTCGGCCTGGAGAAGGTCGTGGTGCGCGTCAACGTGCTCGACCGCGATGCCCCGCATCCGGCGGCGCGCTCGGTCGAGATCGTGTTCGCCGACCCCACCGGCAGCCGGATGGAGATTACCTGGCGCGATCCCCACCGCGCGCCCCTGCAAGCGGCCAGCGACTACGAGCGCAAGGTAGCTGCGGCCCGGCGCCGCGGCCTGGCCTATCCCTACGAGATCATTCGCCTGCTGACGGGCCCGGCGATGGATTTCCCGCCCGGGACTTTTGCCGAGCACGACCTCGCCGGCGACGGCCGGCCGGCCGCCACCAGCGTCGCCGGTCGGCCCTACGGCTCGAACACCAGCTCGGTGATCTTCGGGATCATGACCACGCCGACGGAAACGGTGCCGGAAGGAATGCGCCGCGTGCTCATTCTGTCCGATCCCACCCAGGGGATGGGCTCGCTGGCGGCTCCGGAATGCGACCGCCTCCTGGCCGCAATCGATCTGGCCGAGGGACTGGGGATTCCGGTGGAGTGGGTAGCGGTGTCGAGCGGCGCGCGCATCGCCATGGACAGCGGCACGGAAAACCTCGACGCCACCGCCCGGGTGGTCCGGCGGATCGTGACGTTCACACAGGCCGGCGGCGTCATCCACATCATCGTTCACGGCGTCAATGTCGGGGCCCAGAGCTACTTCAACGCGCTCGCCACCATGCTGCCGCACACGCGCGGCGCACTGATCATGACACCGGCGGCATCGATGGTGCTGACCGGCCGCGCGGCGCTCGAGATCTCCGGCGCGGTGGCAGCCGAGGACGAGATCGCCATTGGCGGCTTCGAGCGCGTCATGGGCCCCAACGGCGAGGCGCAGTACTACGCGCACAACATCGTCGATGCGTACCGGATTCTCTACCGTCACTACGACTACACCTACGTCGTGCCCGGCGAATCGCGGCCGCGATGCCGCACGACGCTCGATTCGTCGACGCGCTCGATCGGCGACGCGATTTACGAAACGACCGCCGGGGAGACCTTTCGGACCGTGGGGGAGATCTTCGACGATCGCAGCAACCCCGGACGCAAGCGACCGTTCGCGATGCGCGCCGTGATGCAAGCGCTGATCGATCGGGATGGCGGGCACCTGGAGCGCTGGCAGGCCATGGTCGGCGCGGAGACGACCATCGTCTGGGACGCTCGCCTCGGCGGCCACGCGGTGTGTCTGCTCGGGATCGAAAGCCAGAACGTGACGCGCGAGGGTTACCGGCCGCTCGACGGCCCGGCATCCTGGAACGGCGGCACCCTCTTCCCGCTGTCCTCGAAGAAGCTCGCGCGCGCCCTCAACGCCGCCAGCGGCAATCGCCCGGTGGTGATCCTCGCCAACCTGTCGGGCTTCGACGGCTCGCCCGAGTCGATGCGCAAGCTGACACTCGAGTACGGGGCTGAGATCGCGCGCGCCGTCGTCAACTTCCACGGGCCGCTGTTCTTCGTGGTCGTCTCCCGCTACCACGGCGGCGCCTACGTGGTGTTCTCGCGCGCCCTCAACGAGAACCTGCGCGCCGCCGCCCTGGAAGGATCCTACGCGTCGGTGATCGGGGGAGCCCCGGCGGCGGCCGTGGTGTTCGCACGCGAGGTGCGCGCCCGGGCCGCCGCCGATGCGCGCGTGACGACCGCTCGGGTCCGCGGCCAGTCGGGCGAGATGATCGAGGCCCTGGAGGCCGAGGTGACGCTGGAAAAGCAGGCGGAGCTGGCGGCCGAGTTCGACGCCATTCACACGGTGCAGCGCGCCCGCGACGTCGGCTCCCTCGAGGTCATTCTGCCCGCCACGCAGCTGCGACACTTTCTGGTCCGCCAGTTGCCGCCGGTGGATGGGGCCATCGCCGCGGAGGATGACCGGCACGGGTCGAGCCGGACCGTCGCTGCCTCGAGTTGAATCGGGCCGGATGGCCCCGGAACGCGCGGGCGAGAATCGGCGATACACCGCCCGTCTCGAAGCGCGCCTCGTCGATCAGCGCTAAGCCACCCGGCGGCCGGCTCGCTTGCCGGGGAGGCGTTTGCCCCTCGCCGGCCGCCGCTTCGTCACTCGGCGAAGCTCGTCGAAGGAGGTGAGAATGGCTTTGACGAACTCGTCCAGATCGGGAACGAGGTCCCAGTCGGCGTTCAATCCCCAACAGAGTTTATCCACGTAGCTGAACATCGCCAGGCCGAGACCCTGGTTGGTGAACAGTGGCACCAACGGGAAGCCCTCGATCATTTCGGCGCCGAGGAGATAGAGCGGGATGGGCGGACCGGGAACGTTGGAAACGATCAAGTTGTAGGGATGCAACCAAGCCGTGAAGCGAACCCCGAGGGTCAGTGGCACCTTCCCGACCCAGTCGGCGGCGCGAATCAAGGCCCCGATCCCCTGCGCCTGCTTGGCCTCTTTGAGGGAGGCGGTCATCTCCCACACGCGGGCGAAACGCCGGCGCGGATCGCGCTCGTCGATCGGGAGCTGCGCCAGCAGCGCCGAAACCCGGTTTCCCATGACGCCACGGTCCTCCCCGGAGCGGGTGTTGACCGGCACGGTGACCCGGTAGACGAGACCCTCGGGGTCAACGCCGCGATGCTGAAGAAAACGCCGCACACCACCGGCGACCGTCGCCAGCACCACGTCGTTGACCGTTCCGCCGAGATGGTTCTTGACCTCTTTCACCTCGGCGAGATCGAGCTTCAGCCAATCGAACCGGCGGTGCGGGCCGATGGGTCGATTGAGCGGGGTGTCGGCGGGGAGAGGCAGGCTGGTGCTGAGAGTCTTCCACAGCCCCCCCAATGTCTCGATCAGCTGCTGGCGCCCCTGCTCCGTCGCATCCACGACTTCGCGCGCGCCGCGCGCCAGCTCACCGGGAAGGCTGAGACCGCGCGAGACCGTGTCGCGCAGCAGCTCGAGCGGTGTTGGCACGGGCCGCGGCACCCACGCCGGTGTCTCCTCGATGACGGCCTCCGGGCTCGGGGACAATAGGGCGGCAAGCAAGTCGATGCCGCTGATGCCGTCTATCATGCAGTGATGCGTCTTGTTCACCAGCGCGAAACGCCCGCCCTCGAGGCCCTCGACGATCCACGCCTCCCACAGCGGCCGGGCACGGTCGAGCGGCTGCGACATGATGCGGCCGCACAGACGCTTCAGCTGTTCCTCGTCCCCGGGATGCGGCAGGCTGGTGTGGCGCACGTGGTAGCTCAGATTGAAGTGATCGTCGTCGACCCACACCGGCCAGTTCCGGATCGGCACGAAGGCCAAGCGCTGGCGGTAGCGTGGGACCAAGTGGAGGCGCGTGGCGATGTAGGACCGTATCCTCTCGATGTCGACGCCGCCCCCGCGCAGACGTAAGGGCCCCGTGTCGAAGATCGCGGCGCCGCCCACGTGCATATGGGTATTCGGCCCCTCGAAAACGAGGAAGGAGCTGTCCATTGCCGATAGAGGCTCGTACGCGTTCGTAGTCATGAAACAAACTGCTGTCCGACCCCCACTACACTACTGCAAGTGGGGTGCGTCTGTCACGCGACGGCGCCACGCGGCGCGGCCCCCGGCGCCGAGCGCCGGCGCCGGGCAGGGCGCTCGGTGACACTGGCGGCGTGGCCGACATTCAGCACCTCTTCATAAGACTCCTGCAGGGCGTCGCGGAAGTGGGGCAGGTCCGTCATGGCCAGCGGATCGACGTCGAGCCCCACGAACATGCGGTCCTCGTAGGTATACAGGGCGATGGCTACCGGATGATCGCCGACCAAGGGCGCATAGGGGTAGATGCGCTCGATCCTTTGCCCGGCGAGGTAACAGAGCCGGCCCGGGCCGGGGACGTTGGTACACACGAAATTGGTCCGCGCCGTCTGCTGCCGCCCGAGCTGCTCCGCCAGCGGCAGCGGGAGAGCGATCATGATCCGGGCGAGCAGCGGGTACATCGTCGCCCGCCGGTCGCTCTTGACCTCCCCCATCCGCTCCTGGATGCGCCGCAACCGCCGCAATGGGCTGGGCTCGCCGACGGGCAGGCGAACGGCGAGCAGAGCGAGGCGGTTTCCGGCCTGAGGATCCGACACCTGACGCAGGCTCACCGGCACCAGCGCGCGCAGCTCGTGCACGTCGGCGCCACGGCTGGTGTGCCAGCGATGCATGGCCCCCGAAACGACCGTGAGAACGATGTCGTTGTTCGTGGCCTGCAACGGCTGTCGGACGGAATTGATCTCGGGCAACGACATTTCGAAGGTGGAAAGCTGACGGGACAGGCTGCGCTTGTGATGCAAGGGGCTGTCGGCTCTGGACGCCAGTAGCTCGCGGCCGAAGCCGGAGAGGGTGGTCAATCCGCTCGCCAGGCGGCGAAGGGTTTGCACCGGAGCCGTCACGGCGCCCGCGGCCGAGCCGACCAGGTCGGCCACACCTGTCAGAGCCTGCTCGACATTGTAGCCGGCAGCTCGCGCCAGCAGCGCGGCGGCCGAGCTCGAACGCCTGCCGACCAGCCGCGTCGAGGTATGCGGCGGAGAAGCGTCGCCAGAGCCCAGCAGCTCCCCGAACAGCCGGGAACCGCCGACGCCGTCGGTGAGGCAGTGATGCATCTTGACGAAGACAGCGCCGCGCCCGTCGGCCAGATCGCTGACATAGGCCTCCCAGAGCGGCCGGTCGGGATCGAGCGGGGTTGCGTACATGGGGCTGACCTGGCTCAGCATCGCCTGGATGTCGCCCGGCGCCGGGGTAGCCAGGTAGCGCACGTGATAGGCGAGATCGAACTGGTCGTCCTCGATCCATTCCGGCGGTGCCAGACCGAAAGGCACGTCGACCACCCGCTGGCGCATGCGCGGTAGCTGGCAGCTGAGCCGATCGAACTCCGCTTGCAGGCGCTCCGTCTCGGGGGGGTGCTCCAGGATCACCAGCGTTCCGATCATCGACCGCATCTCCGGAATCCGGTCGAGCCTCCAGAACAGCGCATCGGTGGCGTTCATGCGTCCGGGCCATTGCATTGCCGTTGACATCACCCTGCCCCCGTGACAGCGAACGATCCGCGATGAAGAAAGGCACGATCCGTGCCGCGATTGCGCTCAGCCTTGACGCGCGACAATCTCTGATGTCCTTCCGAATTGTGTGAAGGAGCGGGGCAGCGGGACGCAGGAAAGAAATCGTGGGCCACGACAGATCGTCACCGGGGAGCCAGATTTGGGCACCGGCGACGTGGGGGTGACGCAGGGGCGGAAGAGGCTCAGCGGTCGTTTACGACGACATGCTGGAATAGGGGTTGCTGCAAGTGGGTGCGTGCGCTCGTATCGCTTGAGAGTGTCCCTGGCCTTGGTGGCCGTCATCGCGGTGTTTACGCCGGCCATCGCCACGGCGAGCGATACCGTCTGGGTCGACGACGCGCTGCCCGCCGGGGCGGTCTCGGGGGGTGACCCTTTCATCTGGGCCGCCACCAGTCCGGCGCCCGCATCGGGGAGTCTGGCTGTGCGCACACAGTTGGCCGTTGGCGTCCACCAGCAATACTTCTTCGGCGCCAGCGACACTCTGACCGTTGGATCAGGCGACGACCTGGTAGCCTACGTCTATCTCGATCCGGTTCACCCCCCCCGGACTCTGATGCTGCAATGGAACAACGGAGGTTGGGAGCACCGCGCATTCTGGGGCGAAGACCTCATTCCCTGGGGGGTGACGGGTACGGCCAGTCGGCTTCCCATGGGGCCACTTCCTCCCGTGGGCCAGTGGGTCCGGCTGTCGGTGCCGGCGGCCCTGCTCGGGCTGGAGGGCAGCTCGCTCAGCGGCATGGCGTTCTCGCTCTTCGACGGCAGCGCCAGCTGGGACCTGATCGGCAAGTCGAGCGGCGGCGGCCAGACAACACCCACCACCGGGCCGTTCACGGTCACCGCGACCCCAACGGCCACACGAACGCCGACGGCACCCGGACCGACCCTCGCCCCCGAACCCGGGACCGAGGTCGTCTGGATCGAAGACTCGTTGCCCGCGGGGGCGGTACCGGCCGGCGATCCTTTGCTCTGGGACAGTATCGATCCGACGCCCTTCGCCGGAGCCCTGGCGCTGCACTCCCAGCTCCTACCGGGCATTCACCAGCAGTACTTCTACGGGGCGACCACCCCCCTCGCCGTCGAGGTCGGCGACGGGTTGGTTGCCTACGTCTACCTCGATCCTGCCAATCCACCCACGACGGTGATGCTGCAGTGGTACGACGGCAGCTGGGAGCATCGTGCCTATTGGGGAGAGAACAACATCCCCTGGGGTCCTGACGGCACAGCGAGCCGCCTCTCCATGGGGTCGCTGCCCGCCGTCGGCCAGTGGGTACGGCTGGTGGTGCCCGCTTCTTTGATGAATCTCGAGGGCCGGACCGTAACCGGTATGGCGTTCACTTTGGCGGACGGGCAAGCCAGCTGGGATCACATCGGCGCGGCTCCCGCGGGCGGTCCAGCCCCATCTCCCACCGCACAGCCATCCACCCCTGCGGCCACCGCCAGTGCCACGCCCACAACGGGCGTGGGGGCGGCCACACCGACACCCGTGCCGAGTGCCGACACGGTCTGGATCGAAGATGCACTGCCGGCGGGGTCGCTTGCGAGCGGCGATGCATTCGACTGGGAAGCCCTCGATCCGATCCCCTACTCGGGCGCTCTGGCGCTTCATTCAATGTTGAGGGCGGGGATTCATCAGCAATACTTCTTCGGCACGACCGACGTCCTGGCCGTGGCGCCGGGAGAGGATCTGGTAGCCCATGTCTACCTCGATCCGGTCGATCCCCCCACCGAGCTGATGCTGCAGTGGAACGACGGGAGCTGGGAACACCGCGCCTACTGGGGTGCCAACGGAATTCCGTGGGGTGTCGACGGCACCGCCAGTCGTCACTACATGGGTCCGCTTCCGGCCACGGGTCAATGGGTGCGCCTCAGCGTACCTGCAAGCGCCGTCGACCTGGACGGCCATGTGCTCAACGGGATGGCGTTCACGCTGCAAGATGGGCGTGCCGCCTGGGACCGAATCGGCGCCGGTGGCTCCGGTCAAGCAACGCAGAGCACGCCCACGGCGACCCCCACCGCGTCGGGCCCGACGGCACCGCCCGCCACGGCACCGCCAACCCTGACGAGCACGCCTTCGGCAACGATGACGCCATCGGCAGCGGCGCCGACGGCCAGTGCCACACTGCCGGCGTCGGCCACGGCGACTCCGCAACCGGGCGTCGAGACCGTCTGGATCGAAGATGCGTTGCCCGCCGGCGCCAATGCGGCTTTCACCGGCAACCCCTGGAGCTGGCTCGCGAGCGACCCTGCCCCGCTTTCGGGCAACCTGGCGCTGCAGTCTTCGATCGATCCCGGCATTCACCAGGAATACTTCTTTGGCGCCACCGACACCCTGCCGCTGGCCATGGGGGACACGCTGACCGCGTACGTCTATCTCGATCCGGTCGATCCGCCTCATGCCGTCATGCTGCAGTGGAACGACGGGAGCTGGGAGCACCGTGCTTACTGGGGAGACAACCTCATTCCCTGGGGTGTCGACGGTACCGCCAGCCGGCTGTATATCGGCCCCCTCCCGCCAGCCGGGGAATGGGTACGACTGTCGGTACCGGCGAGCGCCGTCGGCCTCGAAGGACACGAATTGAACGGGATGGCCTTCACCCTGTCCGACGGGCGCGCCAGCTGGGATCACATCGGCAAGGTAACGGCGGGCGCCCTGCCTCCACCGCCGAGCACGCCGACGAGCACGCCAACCGAGCTCGTGGCCACACCAACGGATACGGCGCGCCCGGCGGCAACCTCGACGGCAACGAGCGTACCGACGGCGACTTTCACGGGCACCGCAACTCGCACCCCGACGGCGAGCCCAACACCCACCCGCACCGCTACGCCGACAAAGACCCAAACACCGACACGGACGCCGACACGAACACCCACGGCCACGTTCACTCGCGTTCCCACGGCGACGCCCACGGCGACCCACACCGCGACCGCGACACCCACACGGACGAGCACGCCCACGCAAACGGCCACCCGCACCCCCAGCTTGAGCCCGACGCCGACCCGGACGTGGACACCGCGACCGACGCTGACGCCGACCTACACGCCCACCCCGACGCGGACCTACCCGCCCACCCGCACACCCACCCCGACGGTGACGTCGACGGGCACACCGACGGCGACGGGAACGCCGACGCCGACGTGCGTTAACGGCTTGGCGTGGGATCTTTCGAACGGGAACGTTCTCGACACGCAAGCCGGCAGCACCGTCTGGCTCACGAAGACCGTGCCGACCGACCTCGGCTGGGGAGTCTTCTGGTTGCGCGCCGATCCCGATCTGCCCCAGAGCGCCCGCCTCTTCTACGCCCACGTGGACTTCAGCGGGCGAGTGACGGTTGGACCGATGTGGTTGCTCGACGTGCCCCGCATCGTCTTCCGCGACCGCTACTACAACGTGGCATGGCACGATGATCACTACGGCCTGCTGATCGCCAACCGCGCCACGCTCTACTACTACAACCTCTCCTACGAGGGCGTACTGTCCGACCAACACGTCGTCGGTCCGCCGCTGTTCACCTCGTCGGTCTACGACGAAGAGGCGGACAGCGACATCCAGAGCTATCCCGGCGGCTTCGCCGCAGCGATCGAGGGGGAGTGCTCGGGCCACTCCTGCAGCTATGCCTTCCGGCTCGACGCGCAGGGCAATGCCATCAGCCCCGTCTACAATCTGGTCGACTTCGACTACACCCACACCTTCTACCCGGCCATGGCCTACGACGGAGTGGGCTTCGTCATCGCCGCCGTCAAGGACATCGTCATCACCGAGGGCGGGGTCGGCACCAAGTATTTCCCTACCAACGGCTACGGGCCCAGCACGCGGCAGAAGATCGTTCCGGACAAGGAATACCTCTGGGACGAGTTCCCCCAGATCGACTGGAACGGCGACCACTTCGCCTCGCTGTGGACGGAGGTGACCCAGCGGGTGAGCACGTCGTCGTGGCAGCTCCACTTCGCCAGCTTCCGCCGTTCGTCGACGACCTCGAGCCTCATCCACGATCGTGTGCTCGAGGTGATGCCGCAGAAGGCCAACCTGAGATGGGTGACCCAGATTCACGCCGTCGGCAGCGGGTGGGTGGTGCAGTACCCGCGCTGGCAGAGCAATGCGGAGCCGCTTGCCGTCTTCACGCTGCTCGACGATCAGGGTCAGCCCCAGGCGACGATGACGCCCTACTCTTTGTCGGCCGACGCACTGGGATCTAGCGTCCACTGGCTCGGCCAGAACGCCGGCCGCATGGGCATCGCGCGCGGCGACAACGGCGACGGGGTAGCGACCATCACCTTCCAGACGCTCGAGCCACCGGCCTGCCGGCCCTGACCCGTTTGGGCGGCGGCAGACACGGCCAACACGGTCCGGCAGAAGACCGGGCGCTCATCGAGGATATTCAGCCGCCCCCGGCCCGGAACAGGCTCGCCGTCGCTCGGCGCCAAGGTGCGCATTGGGAGAAGGGGCAACTCGGGTTTCTTCGTTTTTCTCGTTGTTTTCCTTTGACAAATGACGCTGTTCGTTGCATCTGCGGGCGGACGGTGCAGCTTCGCATGTGGGGAAGAGGGCGAACGACGGGGACGATTGCGGGGGCTGTGCTCTTGGGCTTGGCCGTCCTGCTCGGCAAGGCCGATGCAGTCTTGATCGATCAGTTCACCAGCGCCACCACCGGCCAGGCCGGCGGCACCGTCTTCGGCTGTGCGCTCGGGGCAGCTCCCGGAACTTGCTTCGTCACGGGCATGAACGTCGCCCAGGCGACGATCGGAAGCACCACGGAGACCGACGTTGGCCTTCCCGACGTCTTCGGCGGCTCGCGTCAACTGACGGTGGTGGCCGACTCGCTGCTGAACATCTTCCCGCCGGATCTGGTGGTAGCGGGGGTGGTGCCTCTCGTCGCCTTTCTCGAGTACGACTCTACGGCTCAGGCCGATGGTCGTTTCCGCCTGTTGTACGACAGCGCCGGATCGGGGCTAGGGCGGATCGCGGACGTGCCCCTGGAAGTACGGGTGACGGTCCTCGAGGCCGATGTCGCGTCGGTCGATTGTGCCCCGCCCCCGATGCCCTGCACGCCCGGCTACGATGTCACCGTCACCTTGCGCGACACCGCCTCGCACACCGCGTCGTGGACGGAGACCGTCCTGATTCCCGGCGGACCGATCACGCTCAGCTTCCCGTTCTCGAAGTTCCCCGGCGTCGATGGGAGCAAGCTCTTCAGTCTCGAGGTCGAGGTCGACCCCAACGTAGCGGGCGACCTCAGACTCGACCGCATCGAGGTCATCGGGACGACAACTGCACCTCTGCTCTCGCCGCGACTCCTCGCGCTTCTGGCCTTGTGCTTGACACTCGTCGGAGCACAAGCGCTTCGCAGGCAAAGCCCTAGCCTCTGACTCCCCCTGCCAGCAGGTTGCTGCTCTTCGGTCATCCCATATGACTGCATAGAGCAGCAATCGCGGCAAAAAATGAACGGCCACATGGACAAATCTCGCCATGTGGCCCGATGAGGCCCTGCCCAGATGGGCTCTCGTCAACTACCAAACGATGCAACACGCGGCATAGCGGTTGCACTTTCTCAAACTGGCCCCGAAGTTCGCATAGCGAATGCTGCATGATCCGGCATCCGCAGTATCGCGCCGCGATCGGTTCCGGGGCTGGAAAGACAGGGACTCGACCATGGCCAACGCTGCATCAGACTGCCCCACCCTCTCCAAACCGTGCGAGCGGACAAATTGGCGCCACAGTCCCTTTGGCGCCGGATTCCGCGCCGCAGCCCGGGGATTTTGAGGCCCGCACGTTTTGTCGAAGAGATTGGAGCGGCGCAAGTGGGGGGACGGGGGAGCAGGGTGACCAGGTCAGGACGAACGCCGGCTCGAGGGATCTCGGCATCCTCCAGCCAACTTGAGGCCCAGACGATCCGGCAGATCCACGATCTGGCCGGGGCCGCGGTGATTCCTTCCGTATGAGAGCGCAGAGCAAGCCGCATAGACTCGGCACCGTTCGGTTTGGGCGGTTGGGTCGAGCTGCGCGAACTCTGGTGCCGCGTTGGGGCACGAGAGCCATCGCAGCGGTGAGCTTCCTGGCGGCCATCCTCCTCGCCGGCGAGGCGTCGGCGATTGTCATCGATCACTTCACCCACGCGGCAGTCACCGGCTTGCCGCCGGGCATCATGCGACCGAAGATGGGCACCACCACGGTGACCGACTCGGGGCTTGCCGATGTGATGGGCGGGGTTCGAAGCTGCAAAGTCGGCGTGACGAGCCTGGAAACCATCGCCGACTCGGTGACCGCGGGCATTGCTACGCCATCGAGGCTGCTCGACTACTCATCCACTGTCGGCGCGGATGGTTGGCTGGAACTCCTCTATGACGCCGGAGGGGCGGGACTCAATACCGATCTGTCCCCCATCTCCGGGCTTCGATTGGTGGTGGAGGCGGCCGATTCCTCGTCAATCCCGTACGTCGTCACGATCACCGCCAGCGACAACACGAGCCGTTCGATCACGCTCACACGGACCATCACCGTTGCCGGGCCTCTCGACGTCGACTTTCCGTTCTCCGGTCTCGCTCCGACCATCGACTTTTCTCATGTCTTCAGCATCAAGATCCGGATCGACCCAAACAAGGCTGGCGATCTGCGCCTGAGCCTCGTCGAGACGCTGCTTCCCCCGACGAGCACCCCCACCCAGACACCCACGACAACGGCGACTGGGACGCCGACGGTAACGCCGACGGCTAGCCCAACCGAAACGCCAACACGAACACCGACCACCACACCAACCGACACACCTTCGGTGACCCCGACCGAGACGCCGACGGTGACGCCTACAGATACACCCACAGCGACACCGAGCGACACCCCAACAGCAACCCCGACCAACACGCCCACGGCGACACCCACTGACACGCCAACGCCGACGAGCACCCCAACCAAGACACCTACGGTGACGCCAACCGGCACACCAACGGCAACGCCGACCGATACACCTACAGCCACGCCGACTGGCACAGCGACGCCGACCAGCACCCCGACCGATACGCCGACGGTAACACCCACCGACACACCGACGGCCACCCCGACGGGCACAGCCACGGCCACTACGACCGACACGCCGACGGCAACTCCGACGGATACGCCAACAGCCACCCCCACTGACACGCCGACGCGGACGAGTACCCCAACCGAGACACCTACAGTGACGCCAACCGGCACGCCGACGGCAACGCCGACCGAGACGCCAACTCAGACTGCGACGGCCACTCCAACCGATACACCTACGGCAACTTCGACGGCGACGCCCACTCGGACTGCGACGCCGACGGCTACTCCAACTCAAACACCGACCAGCACCGCAACTGACACTCCGACGGCCACGCCAACGGATACTCCAACAGCAACGCCCACTGACACGCCAACACCGACGAGTACCCCCACAGAGACACCCACGGTGACACCGACCAGCACACCAACGGCAACACCGACAGAGACACCAACCACCACCCCGACTGACACGCCAACCGCCACGGCGACCCCAACCGCCACTTCAACTCAGACTTCGACAAGCACGGCCACCGCGACACCGACCGATACCCCTACGGCGACGCCGACTGACACTCCAACGGCAACACCCACTGACACCCCGACACCGACGAGTACCCCCACAGACACACCCACGGTGACGCCAACCGGCACACCAACGGCAACACCGACGGATACGCCCACCGCAACTCCGACCAGCACTGCGACAGCGACCCCGACGGCGACTCCAACTCAGACACCGACGAGCACCGCCACGGCGACTCCGACCGAGACGCCAACTCAGACTGCGACGGCCACTCCAACCGATACACCTACAGCCACGCCGACTGGCACAGCGACGCCGACCAGCACCCCGACTGACACACCCACGGTGACACCAACTGACACACCAACATCGACGAACACGCCAACTGACACACCGACTCAGACTCCCACGAGCACCCCAACCGACACTCCCACGGCAACCCCGACCGACACGCCGACGGCAACCCCGTCGGATACGCCTACTCAGACACCTACTGGCACGCCGACCAACACACCGACGGCAACGCCGACCGAGACACCAACTCAGACTGCGACGGCCACTCCAACCG
>CAZYMF010000027.1:0-37564 GCA_964648215.1 uncultured Binatia bacterium (SeqCode)
AAGGTTCAGAAGTTTCTCTCGCAGCCCTTCTTCGTCGCCGAGGCCTTCACCGGCCGCGCCGGCGAGTACGTGAAGCTGGCCGACACCATCCGCGGCTTCAAGGAGATCGTCGAGGGCAAGCACGACGACCTGCCGGAGCAGGCTTTCTACATGCTGGGCACGATCGAGGACGTGATCGCGCGGGCCAAGGAGATGGCGGCTTAGCCGGCCATGAGCGACTCTTTCCAACTGCGCATCGTCACGCCGACGCGGCAGCTGCTCGACGAGTCGGTGAACGAGGTCACCGCGCCCGGCACCGTCGGCGAGCTCGGCGTGCTGCCCGAGCACACCACCTTTCTCGGCTCGCTGGAGATCGGTACCCTGAGCTACCGCAGCGGGCCCACCGGCCGCCGCCTGGCCATTCGCGGCGGCTTCGCCGAGGTGGCCGACGACGTCATGACCGTTCTCGCCGACCAGGCGCAGTTCGCCGAAGAGATCGATCCGGGACGGGCGCAATCGGATCTGCAGGCCGCGATCGAGAAGCTGAAGGGTCTGTCCCCGCTCGACGAGGAGTATGCCCTCGCCGACGCCGACCGCCGCTGGGCCGAGATCCGTCTGGCCGTCGCCGGCCAGCGCTGAGCGCGTCTGCTCACGCCGCGCGCGCGGCGGGGATCACCTCTTCGGCGAACGCCTGGATCTCGTCGAGGAAGTACGGGGCGAAGCTCATGAAGATGAAGTGGGTCACGCCCACCTTGCGATAGCTCTCGATCTTGTCGAGGCACTCCTGCTTGTCGCCGATCATCATCTGCTTGCGCGCCTGGTCGGGTGAGGCCTGCGCCATGGCGGCGATGAGGTTCGACATGAACTCCTCGCGCTCGGGCTTGGCCTTGTAGCAGAGCGACATCATCACCGTCTTCTCGATCTGCTCGGTGTCGCGCTGCACCGTGTCGCCGTGGCGGCCGATGACGTCGATCAGCTGCTTCATCCGCTCGGGGTTGCCGGTGGCGTTCCACATGTCGGCGTGCTTGGCCACCAGCTTGAGCAGGACCTTCTCGCCCGTGCCGCCGATGAGAATCGGCGGGTGCGGCTGCTGCACGGGCTTGGGAAGACCCATCGCATCGGTCACCGTGTAATGCTTGCCGTGCACCGTCGTCTTCGGCTGCGTGAGCATGCCGCGGATGATCTGACAGGCCTCGTCGAGGGCGTCGAGACGCCCGCGGACGGTCTTGAAGTCGATGCCGAAGTTGCTGTGCTCGAGCTCGAACCAGCCGGCGCCGATGCCGAGGTTGAGACGCCCGTTGCTGATGTGATCGAGCGTCGCCGCCATCTTCGCCGTCAGGCACGGGTGGCGGTAGGTGTTGCCGTTCACCATGTGGCCGATGCGCGCCCGCTTGGTCGCCTGCGCCAGCGCGCTCAGCGTCGTCCAGCCCTCCATGCAGGGGCCTTCCGGGTCGGTGAAGATGGGGTAGAAGTGATCGAAGTTCCACAGCGAATCGTAGCCCCACGCATCGGCTTTCTGCCACACGTCGAGCATCTGCGACCACTCGACGTTCTGCTGCCCGGTCTGGATGCCGAAGCGAACCGGATGCTTGCTCATACGCCCTCCTTGCCCGCCGCGGCGAGCCCTCCTGGTGTTCCACACGCTTGGATTTGCGCCCTACGCTACACGCACGCCACGGTTCTATCCAGCCCCGCCCGACTTTCGGCGACCGCATCGATGATGTAGCTTGCTGGCGTCGTACCCACGGCAAAATTCCGAGATGGAGCTTGACGAAAACGATGTCCGACCCTGCCGAACAGCATCGCAAGAACAAGCGAGAGTTCCTCGTTGCCATGGCCGCCTTCGTTGCCCTGGTGATCATCGCCTTCATCCTCGTCGCGTACTATTTCTGACGCCGCTGCCGGCGGTGAAAACCCTTTCCGGGAGGAATTCGGATGGCGAAATGGATCGTGTCGCTCGGCGTCGTGTTCGTTTGCCTGCTGTTGCCCTCGGCGGCATCGGCCGCGGAGGATGCTTGGACCCAGCCGGCGCGGTACGGCTTCGAGTACCGGGTGGACTTTCCCGCCTTGACGGGGGTCGAGGCCGACCACCTGCGAGTCTGGATCCCGTACCCGGCACAGACCGACCACCAGAAGGTGCTGTCCGCCGACATCGATTCGCCGTGGCCGTACAAGATTCACACGGACGGCTTCGGCAACCGCGTGGTCTACCTGGAGGGGCGGGGCGTGCCAAACAAGCCGCTGGTCATGCGCTTCACCGTCGAGCGGTGGCCCTCGGATGGCGTGCGGCTGAACGAGATTCGGGCCGACACCCCGCTCGACCCCAAACGCTACCTGCACGCGGACAAGCTCATTCCCCTCGGCGGATTGATCAAGCAGGTCGCGGAGCAGCAGAGCCGCGGCCACAAAACCGAGGCCGAGAAGATCCGCGCCTTCTACGACTACGTCGTCAAGACGATGCGCTACAACAAGGACGGCACCGGCTGGGGCCGGGGCGACGCCGTCTGGGCCTGCACCAACAAGCGCGGCAACTGCACCGATTTTCACTCGCTGTTCATCGGCATGGCTCGCAGCGAAAACATTCCGGCGCGCTTTTTCATCGGATTTCCGATCCCGGACGCGGCGAGCGGTGAGATCCCGGGCTATCACTGCTGGGCGGAGTACTACGATCGCACGCGCGGCTGGGTGCCGATCGACGCCAGCGAAGCCAACAAGAGCGGCCAGACGGACGCGTATTTCGGCAGGCTGCCGAACGATCGGATCCAGCTCACCAACGGCCGGGATCTGACTCTGGTGCCACCGCAGCAAGGGGCGCCGCTGAACTATTTCATCTTTCCCTACGCCGAAGCGGACGGGAAGCCCTTGGCCAAGATCCCTGCCCGCTTTCACTTCGAGAGACTCCCGATCACGTCGGCGCCGGAACGGTTCCGATCAGACGGATCGGTCGGATCGGACCGATCGGTCAGAGAAGGCGGCGGGTAGCGAAGAAGCCTAGGTCTAGGCAGGCGCACCGGGGCTGCACTAGCTTCGGGCCATGCACACCTCCGCGTTGCGGCCACACGGTGGCTACCGGCGCCTGCGTTCGTTCCAGGCGGCGGAGATCGTCTACGACGGCACGGTGGCCTTCTGCGAGCGCTTCGTCGACAGACGCTCGCGCACGCGGGACCAGATGGTGCAGGCCGCCCGCAGCGGGCGACAGAACATCGCCGAGGGCAGCCGCGCTGCGGCGGCATCGAGCCAGACGGAGCTACGGCTCGTCAACGTGGCCCGCGCCAGCCTCGATGAGCTGCTGCTCGACTACGAGGATTTTCTGCGCCAGCGCGGGCTGCAGCTTTGGGGCAAGGATGATCCGCGCGCCCGAAGGGTGCGCGCTATGGGGACCGATCGGTCGGATCGGACCGATCGGTCCGAGAAGACGCCCTACGATCGCTACCGCCCGCTGGTCGAGAAGGCCGACGCCGAGACCGCGGCCAACACACTGATCTGCCTGCTTCACCAGGCCAACTATCTGCTCGATCGCCAGATCCACGGCCTCGAGCGGCAGTTCGTCGAGGCAGGCGGCTACAGCGAGCGGCTGGCCGCGGCCCGGCTCGACGAGCGGCGTCGGCAGGCGGCGGATCGGACGGATCTGTCGGATCGGTCCGATCGGTCGGATCGGTCCGACAAGCCACCCGCCTCCCCCGCTTGCCCGGTCTGCGGCAAGCCCATGGCCTTGCGCACGGCCCGCCGCGGACCGCGGGTCGGCTCGCAGTTCTGGGGCTGCTCGGGGTACCCGCAGTGCGCGACGACGCAGCCCGTGTAGCGCATCGCGTTGCGGCCACTGCCGGGCCTTGATAGGCGAAGGCGCGGAGGGGTTTATGGCCAGCGACGATCTTCATTTCATGCCCGCTCACCAGCTCGCCGCGCTGATCCGCCGGCGCGAGCTCTCGCCCGTCGACCTGATGGAGACGACGCTGCGGCGCATCGAGGCGGTGAACTCGAAGGTCAACGCCTTCGTCAGCATGTTCCGGCCCGAGAAACTGCTGGCCGAGGCCCGCAGCGTGGCGGATCGTATCGCGCGCGGCGAGGAGATCGGGCCGCTGGCCGGCCTGCCGCTGGGCGTGAAGGATCTCGAGGACACGGTCGGTTTGCCCAATACCCACGGCTCGCTGTTGTTCAAGGACGTGATCGCCGACCGCGACGCGGTTCAGGTCGCCCGCCTCAAACAGGCCGGCGCCATCGTCGTCGGCAAGACCAACACGCCCGAGTTCGGCTACACCGCGTTCACCTCCAATCGCGTCTACGGCACCACCCGCAACCCGTGGCAGCTCGAGCGCACGCCGGGCGGCTCGAGTGGCGGGTCGAGTGCGGCGCTGGCGGCCGGGCTGGTGCCCCTGGCCACCGCTTCCGACGGCGGCGGCTCGGTGCGCATTCCCGCCTCGTTCACCGGCCTGTTCGGCCTCAAGCCGAGCAACGGCCGCATCCCGTGGGGGCCGGAGGAAACCCTGCGCCTGTCCGCCACCATCGTCAGCGGTCCGCTCACCCGCTGCGTGCGCGACGCCGCCCTGTGGCTCGACGTCACCGCCGGGCCCGTTGAGAGCGATCCCTACTCGCTCCCCAAGCCCGACTATTCCTATGTCGACGTGGTCGACCGCGACCCCGGCCGCCTGCGCATCGCCTACAACCCGACCTTCGGCTACGCCAGCGTCGCGCGCGAGGTCCGGCGCGAGGTCGAGGCCGCGCTGAAGGCGCTGGAGAGCTGCGGCCACAGCGTCGAGCTGGTCGACGACAGCCTGCCCGACGTCATCATTCCCTGGGTCAGCCTGATGTGCGCCGAGGACTTCGGCCTGAACGCCGATCACATCGCCGGGCGCGAGCACCTGCTCGATCCCGGCTACGTTCCCGGCATCGATCTGGGAAGGCAACTCACGGCCGAGAGCCTGGCCGAGATCCAGCGCAACCGCACCGCGCTGGTGCGCTACCTCGACGGCCTGTTCGGCCGCTTCGACCTGCTCGCCTCGCCGACGGTGGCCAGCCCTCCGTTCGGCGCCGCCGGCCCGTTGCCCTTCGAGGTCGACGGACAGCCGGTCACCTCCCCCGGCGGCTCGATCGCCTTCACCTACCCGTTCAACTTCTCCGCCCACCCCGCGGTGTCACTGCGCGCCGGCTTTACCGACGACGGCCTGCCCGTCGGCCTGCAGCTGGTCTCGCGCCGGCTGCGCGAAGACCTGCTGCTGCAGGTCTCGCGACAGTACGAGCAAGCGCGCCCGTGGGCCGACCGCTGGCCGGCGCTCTGAGATTGCCCCGCTACTTCGGCGGCGTCGGGGGTGGCGCCGGCGGTGTCGGGGCGGCCGGCGCCGCCGAGCTCTGCTGCGCCGCCGTCACGGCAAAGCGCCGCAGGCCCTCGGCGAGCTGGCGCAGGCGTCGCGAGGCGAGATGGTGGACCGTACCTTCCTCGCTCACGTTGCCGGCCTTGGAGCCGGTGAGGACCTCGATCCCCTCGTCGATCGTGCGCACCGGGAAGAGGTGAAACTTCCCGTTGCGGATGGCGTCGATCACCTCGGAGCGTAGCACCAGCCCCTCGACGTTCTGCGCCGGCATCATTACGCCCTGCTTGCCGGTGAGACCGATCGCCTGGCAGACGGCGAAGAAACCCTCGACCTTCTCGTTGATGCCGCCGATGGGCTGGATCTCGCCCCACTGGTTGACGCTCCCGGTCACCGCGATGTCCTGCCGCAGCGGCACCTCGCTCAGACTCGACAGCAGCGCGTACAGCTCGGTCGAGGAAGCGCTGTCGCCGTCGATGCCCGAGTACGACTGCTCGAACACGATGCTGGCCGAGAGGCTGAGCGGAAAGTCCTGCGCGTAGGTGCGCCGCAGATAGCCGGTCAGGATGAGCATGCCCTTGTCGTGGATGTGGCCGCTCATCTGCGCCTCGCGCTCGACGTTGATGATCCCCTGCGTGCCCATCGACACCGCCGCGGTGACGCGCGAGGGGCGGCCGAACTCGTAGCCGCCGAGGTTGAGCACGGCCAGGCCGTTGACCTGGCCCACCTTGGCGCCGTCGACGTCGACCAGCAGCACACCGTCGCCAATCAGCTCGCGAATCTTCTCCTCGACGCGGTTGAGACGGAAGACGCGTTGCTCCAAGGCTTTCTGCACGTGGGCGTCGTCGACCTCCTTCGCGTCGGCCTTGGCGCACCAGTAGGCCGACTCGCGCATGACGTCGGCCATCTCGTTCCACTGCGTCGGCAGCTTGCGGCGGTCGTTCAGCGCGCGCGCGCCGAACTCCATCAGCCGGGCCACCGCCGCGGCGCGAAACGGCGGCAGCTTCTCGTCCCGCGCGATGCGAGCGACCTGGGCGACGAAGTTGGATCGAGCCTCGGCCGCGTCGGCCTCGAAGCCGAAGTCGGCGCGCACCTTGAAGATGTCCTGGAACTCCTCGTCGAGGAAGTAGAGCAGCTGGAAGATCTCCGTGGGTCCGGTGAGCACCACGCGGGTGGCGATCTTCATCGGCTCGGGCTTGAGGGTCGTGGTGGCGAAGAGCGCGAAAGGGTCGTAGGTCTCGATCTCCAGCTCCTCGCTCTTCAGACAGCGCTTGAGCGCGCGCCACACCAGCGGCTCCGACAACGCGTCCATGACGTTGAGAACGATGCAGCCGCCGTGGGCGCGCAGCAGCGAGCCGGCCTTGATACGGGTGAAGTTGGCGACCAGCTTTCCCGAAGGGTCGACCATGCGCTCGACCGCGCCGAACAGGTTCTTGTAGGCGGGGGACGACTCGACGATGATCGGCGCCCCGGTGGTGGCGCTGTTGTCGACCAGGACGTTGACCTCGTAGTCCACCAGCCCATCCTGCGCCCCGCCGCCCATCATGCCGGCGAGAGGAAAGGGCATCTGCTGCGGCTGCTGCTCGCGGAACACGTCGAGGTTGTCGAGCATGTGCTCGCGGACCTCGGTGAGGTACTGGCGTACCTCGGGGCTGTCGTGGCGCTGGGCGATTTCCTCGACCAGGGGGGTGATCACCTCGGCGGCGACGCGACGCTCGACGGCCTTCACCTCGCGCCCGAGCCGGTGCCCGAGGGCCTGCTGCCGGCGCAGCATGGTCTTCACCTCGCGGGACAGCTCGCGCTCGCGCTGGCGCAGGTCGTTCTGCTCCTTCTCGCTCAGCTTCTGAAACTCCTCGGGCTCCATCGGCTTGCCGTCACTCTTGAGAGGAATGAAGAAGATTCCCCCCTGGGGGTGGAACTGGACGACGAAGCCCTTCTCCTGCGCCTTCTGCTGCAGCTCCTTGGCGATCTCCTCGCCTTCGTGACCGTAGCGCTCGGAGAGCTGCTCCTTCTCCTCCTCGAACGTCTCCTTGCGAAAGGTCTCGGGCAGCAGCCGCTTGAGGTCCTCGACCAGCTCTTGCATCTCGCGGCGGAGCTGCTTCCCGTGCCCGGCAGCAAGGTAGAAGGCGCGGGGGCGATCGCGGTTCTGGAAGTTCTGTACCAGCACGCGATCGCCGGGGCGCGGGAGATTCTTGGTGAAGTCCGCCAGCAGCGCCGCCAGCGTCTGCTCCCGGTGCGTGCCGCCGAGACCGCAGACGTAGATGTTGTAGCCGGCGTGGTCGATGCGCAGGCCGAGCTCGAGCGCGGCCAGGGCGCGTTCCTGCCCCAGCCAGTCGGGGCTCGCGCTCACGCTGGCGGTGCTGTCGAACTTCAGCTCCTCCGCCGGTACGGAGAAGGAGGCCTCCTCCACCGACAGCTCGCGGGGTGGGGCGGCAGGCTGAACCTGCGTGCGCTCTTCTCCGGTCACGGCTCCCGCCTGCCGATGTGGATGGTCAGGGTCGAATCCTCGACGCTGGCTTCGATGGCGTCGGGATCGGCCGCCGTCGGCAGGGTGATGGTGCGGTGCAGCGAGGTCTCCTGCTGCGTTCGGCTCCAGCCCTTCTCCCCGTGCCTCTGCTCCTGCTCGTGGCGGCGGTGACCGCGAATGACCAGCCGTCGGCCTTCGACCTGAACGGTCAGATCCGCCGCGCGCAGGCCCTGAACCGGCAGTTCGACCACCCAGCCGTCTTTGACCTCGCGCAGCTCCGCGGGGACCAGCTGGCGGGCGGCGGTGCCCCAGGGACGGTGCACCAGCTCGTCGAACAGCTGATCGATCTGGTCGAGGATGCTCGGCAGCGGCATGACGATCTACGGTTACCACCGCCGGCAACAACTGGCAACGCCGGGTCGGGCGTCTGCCGCGGGCTCAGGACGGGATCGGGGCGCGCGACAGGACGCGCTCCGCATTGCCGGGAGAGACGATCGCTCCGGCCGTCCGCAGCGCCAGCGCGATGATGGTCAGCGTCGGATTGTAGCCCGAGCCGGTGACGAAAACGCCGCCGTCGGCGCAGTAGAGATTGTCGAGGCCGTGCAGCTTGCCCCAGCGGTCGCACACCGATTCGCTGGGATCGTCGCCCAGGCGCAGCCCACCCAGCACGTGACGCGATTGCGGCGGCACCGACGGATCGAAGGGGCTGAAGAAGCCGTACCCGGCGCCGGCCATCTCCAGGATCTTCAGCATCTTCGGTTTGTAGAACGCGGAGGCGTCGAGCTCGAAGGCGTGGTTCTTGTAAGTCAGCCGCGGCACCGGCAGGCCGAAGACATCGCGCACCGTCGGGTCGAGGTCGACCCGGTTGGTCGGCTGGGGCGCGTCCTCTCCCTGCATCGTCATCACCGCGATGTGGGCGCTGAACGGGCTTTCGACCAGGAGCTGCTTGAACGGTACGCCGACGAGCTTCGCGAGGGCGACCGACTCCGGGCGCAGGCTCTCGCGCGCCGCCGTGATCGGCTCGGACGAGGTGCCGAACTCGATGATGCCGCCGAGCGGCTCGTCCGCGCGCAGCCCGGCGCCGCCCTCGGTGATGCCGCGCAGGTCGCTGATCGCGTGCGTTACCGAGCGGCCGCGCTCGCCGTGCAGACGTTGCTTGAAGATGCCGGCGGCGATGGTCTGGAAGTGGAAGAGCATGTGCCGCCCGAGGTGCGGGTTGTCGAGGCCGGAGAGCAGGCACAGGCGCGCGCTCTCGACGGCGCTGGCGGCGAGAATCACGACGTCGGCGGTGGCCAGCTGCTTCTGCCCGTCGTCGTCGAAGTACTCGACCCCGGTGACGTGTTGCTTGCCGGCGTCGAGCAGGAGCCGGCTGACGTGGGTGTTGTAGCGCAGCTGGCAGTTGCCGGTGAGCAGCGCCTTGCGCAGCGTGGTCACCGCCGGCGAGCCCTTGGCGTTGCGCGGGCAGCCGTAGTTGGAGCAGAAGCCGCAGCTCACGCACGGCGGGCGGTCGTCGTACGGCATGGTGTTGACCGCCGAAGGAAGGTTGAACGGCTTGTAGCCGAGCTGCGCGGCGCCGTGGGCGAGGACGCGCGCCACGTACATCGGCGGCTGCGGCGGCAGCGGGAACGACTCGGTGCGCGACGAGAACGGATCGGCGTCGCTGCCCTGGTTGGTGCCGGCGACGCCCGAGAGGATCTCGGCCTCGGTGTAGAACGGCGCCAGCTCGTCGTAGCTCAGCGGCCAGTCGAGAAAGCTGGTGCCGGGGAAGCTGCGCCCGGCGGCGCTCAGTGCCGAGGCGAGCTGGAAATCGACGGCGGTGAAGCGCGGGTAACCGACGCCGGAGATCACCGCTGCCCCGCCGACGTTGCGAGTGAGCAGGTTGACGTCCGGATGGGCCGTGGCCGTCTCGCTGTCGGTTTGCCGGAAGGTGCGCGGCTCGACCAGCGGGTCCTGGCGCACGAAGCTGCGGATGGTCAGCTTGATCTCGTCGTTGCTGAACAGCGGCCATGGCATCATGCCGCGGTTGTCGTAGCCGTCGAGGCCGGGAAACGGATTGTCGCCGGCCTCGAGGATCAGCACCTTGCGCCCGGCGGCGGCGAGCACGTGCGCCGCCGCCGAGCCGCCGGCGCCGCTGCCGATGATCAGCACGTCGAAGCCGGTGAGATCGGTGTTGCCGAGAAGGCCGGGGGTGGTCGACGGAAAGCTCATGCCGGCACGTCGAAGCAGTACGGCGCGGAGAACGGGCCGCCGGGCTGAACCAGCGCGGCGCTGCTGATGACGGCGAGAAACGCGTTCACCGCGGCGCTGAAGCCGTGGCAGTCCTCGTCGGGGTTCGGGCCCGAGTTGGGCTTGTCGGGGCGCTCGCGGTAGTGGCCCGGGACAGACTCGTCGTAGATCTCGTAGCCGAGCGGCTGGCTGTCGCCGTCGAAGCCGACCAGCTGCCAGCCGATGCGGTCGCGATTGCCGCCGTACTCGGGCGCGCACAGCATGCCCTCGACGGTGTGGTAGTGCAGCAGCGTGACGAAGTCCGCGTCCGCCTTGTCGAGCACCTGGCTCTGCTGCGCCGCCGAGAGCTGCACGAACGGCTTGCCGAACATCTGCTGGGCCCGGCTGTCGAGCGAATCCAGACCGAGGCGGTACTTGTTTCTCAGATCGACCTCGAGCGAGTCCGAGGCCAGGGGATTGTCGGCGGCTTCGGGAACGGCGCCGGCGCCGAGGATGCGAATCTTCCAGCTCAGGCGGCGCAGCCGTGGCAGCGGCAGGAACTCGCGGAAAAAATCGGGCGGGTAGTTGTCGACCGTGCCTGCGGCGGCGGCTGCCGCGCCCGCACCGCCACCCGCGATCCCGTGGCAGACCAGGCAGGCGGTGTCGCCGGTGTCGAAGTGGGGCTGCGGCTCGCGGCCGCTGAAGGGGCCACCGGCGAACACCGGGCGGGCGCGAAAGACGGCGGACTCCGCCACCGTCACGTCGGTCGCGTCGACGATGCCGCTGCCGTCGCCGTCGCCGCCGTCGGGGCAAGCGCCGCCGGTCCCGTTTAGCGCGAGGATCGTCGCGGTCACGTCCGCCGCGTTGACGTGGCGGTCGCAGTTGGCGTCACTGCCGGGCAGGTAGCTGAGGAGACTCTGGATGTAATCGACGACGCCGCACTCCCGGGCCCCGGGCGTGCCGTCGGTGGGGACGATGGCGGCCGTTGCCGCGTCGAGAATGGCGAGCTCGGCAGAGGTGAGGAAGGGCGAGGAGGCGGCGCTGCCGGTCGTCGCCAGGGTGCGCTGCCAGGGGATGGCGGGCAGCAACGCCGCCCCGGTGCCGGCCGCCAGCAGGCGCAAGAGCTGCCGCCGCGTCATTTCGAGCCGTGATGCGTGCGTTTGGCTTCGCTCACCCATCTCGTCGCCGCGCACCTATCGCACATCGCGGCGCCGCCCTTCAACCGGGCGGTCGTCGGGGCGGGGCAAGGGCGGCCTCGGCGGCGATCAGGCGGACGATGCCGGGGCGCGCGAGCGCCGGCAGGAGGATCTCGACCCCCCTCTCGGCGATCCAGCCGGCGTGCTTCTCGACGCGAAGGATCTCGCCCACCTGGCGATGCCGGATCTTGCGGTAGAGGGCATCCCAGGTGGTGGCGGCGACGTCGCGCAGCCGGGCGTCGAGCTTCTCGTCGCCGATGGCGCGGCGGAGGATCGCCTCGCTCTTCTTCCGTTGTCCCGGGGTCACCATCGCCGAGTAGTGGGCGAGCGGCTCGTCGAGCAGCTGCCGCAGGATCGAGCGGGTGAAATCGAAGGCGATGCGCTGGTTGGTCGAGCTGACGGCGAACGCTGCCGCCTGCCGCTGGATCGCCGGCATGAACAGGCGGATGAAGTTCTTGATCTGCTCCTCGAGCATTCGCGTGGTGAGCGCGCCGAAGAGCGGGTTCACCTTGCGATAGAAGGAAACGATCGAGGTGAAGATGATGTCGGTGAACAGCCGGCGGACGAACTCCTGCTGCATCATCCGGGCGATCAGCTCCTGCGCGTGCGGCGACAGCTCGGCTTCCTCGTCCAGGAGCGCGTCGACATCGTCGACCAGCTTCTCGTCGAGCAGACCGATCAGGGAAGATTCGGTCCGCCGGCCGCGCGCGGCCAGGTGGCGGCTGATCTCGAGCACCAGGTCGGCGGCGACCTTGCGGTCGACCAGCGTCACGTCCGAGTCCTGAATCAGCCGGCGTACCAGCCGGGCGTCGACGACGTCTTCGACTCGCTCCCTGCCGAGAGCGCGCAGCTCGTGGGTGACGGCCGCCGCCAGGTTGCGCCGGAACGCCACGGAGCGCACCCGTTTCTCCCAGTAGCGCTCGTGCGCTCCGGGTTGGCCCGAGCTCTTCTTCGGCATGGTGCGGCATTGTCGACCGTTGCGCGTCCGAAGTACAGTCGGATGGGCCTCTTGAGTTGCTCTGGGCAGCAGGTATGTAGAGAGCGGCCGACGAGCGTCGAGCGAGGAGAACGATGGAGCTGGAGCTGACCGACACCGAGCGCATGCTGCGCGACACGTTTCGAGGTTACTTCACGCGCGAGATCGAGCCGCACGTCCCCAGGATGGAAAGCGGCGAGATGCTGCCGTACGACCTGATGCGGGACATGCATCGATCCCTCGGGCTCGATGCGATGCTGCCGCCGCCGCGCACGGCCGGCGCCGAGCCGCGGCGCGCGGAGCCGGCGGTGGGGCTGGACGCCAACGCCGCCCGCTACGCGCGCACGACCTTCTCCGTCGAGATGGGGCGCGTGAGCCCCTCGTTTGCTCTCAGCTACGGGGCCAGCGTCGGGCTGTTCGGCGCCAACGTCGTCAGCAAGGGCACGCCCGAGCAGGTCGAGCGCTTTGCGCGGCCGGTCCTGCGCACCGAGCGCATCGGCTCGTGGGGGCTGACCGAGCCCGGTGCGGGCAGCGACGCGCTGCGGGGAATGAAGACGACCGCGCGGCGCGACGGCGACGGCTACGTCTTGAACGGAAGCAAGACGTTCATCACCAACGCCCCCTATGCCGACGTGTTCCTGATCTATGGCCGCGTCCAGGGCGGCGACCTCGACGGGTCGATCCAACCCTTCATCGTCGAGCGCGGCACGCCGGGTCTGTCCACCGGTCCGGCGATGAAGAAGATGGGCATGCGCGGCTCGCCCACGGGCGAGGTCTTTCTCGACGAGGTGCGGGTGCCGGCGGATCAGCTGCTCGGCGGCGGGGTGCGCCAGCGCGACCACGTCAAGTCGAGCCTGGCGGTCGAGCGCGGCGGGTTGTCGGTGCTCTCCTACGCCATCGCCGAGCGCTGCTTCGAGATCGCCCGCGACTACGCCCGCACCCGCGAGCAGTTCGGCCAGCCGATCGCCAACTTTCAGCTGGTGCAGAACCGGCTGGCGCGCATGTACGTGGCGTTGTCGAACTGCCGCCGCATCGTCTACGCCGACTACCTCGCCGGTCGCACGCTCAAGGAATCGGTCGCCGACGTCTGCGCCGGCAAGCTCTACTGCGCCGAGATGGGCACCTTCGTCGCCTTCGAGGCGATCCACGTCCTCGCCGGCAACGGCTACATGGAAGAGTACGTGGTCGAGCGTCTCGCCCGCGACGCCAAGCTGATCGAGCTCGGCGGCGGCACCACCGAGATGCAGATCCTCACCATCGCCCGCGAGATCCTGCGCGAGGACGGGTGAGAGGGCGGTTGCGGGAGATCCGACCGCGCCGACATCGCCGGCGGTCGGCAGGGCTGTCCGTCGCCTTGGCGCTGGTGCTGCTGGCCGCGCCCCGGCTCGCCGCGGGTGCGCCGGTTCGCTGGATCGCGGCGGGCGGTGGGCCCGATCCGAGCTCGACCCAGGTTTCGCTGGAGCAGGACATCGAGCTGGCGCGCGACGTTCTCGGGTCCGGGGGCGTCGTCCTGTTTGCCGGCGGACCACACGCCTTCGGGGTGCAAGTGCTCGACGACAAGCGGCGAGGCGATCCTCTGCTGGCCGATCTGGGTGATCTCTTCGATCCCCGCGACGGCCGCGATGCTCACTATCGGCTGCCGGCGTTGCCCATGGACGGACCTGCCACCGCCGCCCGCGTGCGCGATGCGCTGGCGGACGCCCTCGCCAACGGCAGCGATCCTTTGTTGTTCTACTTCGCGGGACACGGCGACAAGGGGGACACACCTGCCGGCAGCTCGATCCGGCTGTGGGGTGACGGCGGCCTCAGCGTCGCCGACCTCGCCGACCTGCTCGATCGCCAGGGGAAGCGCCGCGAGGTCCGGCTGGTGATCACCTCGTGCTACTCGGGCGGCTTTGCCGACGTCGCGTTCGCCGGGGCCTCCCCCGAGCGCGGCGCGGCGCCCACCAAACGGTGCGGCTTCTTCGCTTCGGAGTGGGACCAGCCGGCGAGTGGCTGCGACCCCGATCCCGAGCGTGGCCACCAGGAAGGCTACGGCATCTACTTCTGGCACGCCCTGCGCGGAGAGGATCGCGACGGCGAGCCCTTGCCGCTCGCGCTCCTCGATCTCGATCACGACGGCAAGATCTCGTTGCTGGAGGCCCATACCCGGGCGCGCATCGCCTCGACCTCGGTCGACGTTCCGACGACGACTTCGGAGCGGTGGCTGCGGCAGCTGGCGCCGCCGAGCGGTCCGGCGCAGGCGGTCTCGTTACCCGAGGAGGACGCCGTGATCCGGCAGCTCGGCAAGCGGCTCGCGCTGGCCGACGAGGCTGCCGTGCGTCAGCGCCACGATCAGCTCTCGGCCGCGCTGCGCGAGGCCGCGGATACGGTGGCCCGCGCCGAGGACGAAGAGAACGACGCGTACGCCTCGCTGCGCATCGTGCTGTTGCAGCGCTGGCCGGCGCTCGACGACCCGTGGCACCCCGACTTTAGCGCCACCATCGGCAATCACCGCGCCGCCATTGCCGCCCTTCTGGGCGATGCCGCCGCGGCGAAGGACGATCGAGCGGCGCGCGACCGTCTGTCGCGGGCGCAGGATCGGTACGATCGGCTGCAGCTCGAGGACGCTCCCGTGCGGCGGCTGCTGCGGGCCTACGAGACGCGCACACTCGCCGGCCGGCTGCGAGCGGCCGGCGGTGCGGCCCGGGACTACTACCAGGCGTTGCGGGCCTGCGAGCGTGGCCTGCCTTGAGATCCGGGGATCGACCGGCCCGGACGGGCGGCAATCCGAATCCACCGCGCTATTCCTGACCCCGGCCGCCGGCGCGGGGCGGCCGAACGGGTTTCAGCGCCTCGAAAGTTGGCTCGGTGGCGGAACCACGCTGAGCTGATTGACGACCAGCACGTCGTCCCCGAGATCGGCAAGAGCGTGATCGGCGGCCGCGCGCCCGCTCGCGGTGGCTTCGCCGCGCAGCCACACCCAGCCGTCCTTGACCGAGAAGCGGATGCGAGCGCCCGCGAGCTCCTTGCAGGCGGCCAGGCGCCTCGTGACCTCGTGCGCCAGCGCGCTGTCCGGCACGTGCGCCTGCCCGAGGCCGAAACCCACCGACGGATCCTGCCAGACGGTCGATACCGGAACGGGCTTCACCGGCGGCGCGGCGCCGGCTGCCGTCGCCCGGGCGCTCGCGCTGCCGAGCGCCGCGACGTTCGCCTGCGACAGCACGGCGACCGCCGCGGTGATCACTACCGCGATGGTACTGGACAGCCAGGGCCAGCGGCGCCGCCGCGCTCGGGGTGATTGCAGCATTCCTTCCATGGCCGGGCGCAAGGCGGCGGCGACCTCGGTCGGCGCCGATCGTGCTTCCTCGTACAAGGCCTCGATGATCAGGGCGCGCACCATGGCCGGGTCGCGAAGCGCCGCCTGCAGCTCGGCGACCTCGCGCTGGAGCTGCGCGGTGATCTCACCGTGGTCGCCGAGAACCATACGTCGCAATCGTTCTGCCACTCGTCCCTCCGAAATTCCCCGCATCCGCCACCTCCTCACCCGCGGGCGCCGCCCGCTCGCGGTCTACTGCGCCGACAGTGCTACGACAAGCTCATTCCCCTCCTGCTCAATCCGATACTGCGCCGGCCGGCGCAGATCAATGACGACACGGGTCGTCGGCGGGTCGAAATCGGCGGCTGCGACCCGCACTTGTTCCACCAGCGAACCCGCGCCCGCTAGCTGTGTCGGCACCGGGCCCGGGCGGACGCCGGGAAGATCGACGTAGAGCCGATCGGCAATCTCGGGCCGAAAGGCGCTTGCCCGTGCCGGGCCGCTGGTCTCGATCACGATCGACGGGGTGTCCCCGTCGTCGCGGATGCGTACACCGACCAGAGTCGCGGTGCCATCCGGCACCAGCTCCGCCAGCTTCTCGCGCCACAGATCGGCGCTCATCTCCGGAACCCGCTCACTGGCCACCACCCGCCACAGTGGACTGGGCTGCACGAAATCGCGCACCACTTGGTCGCCCTCGCGATGGAGCACGACGGTGTATTCGGGCGTCCCCACCAGGGCGAGGAAGTCGGGAGCGGGAACCTGCTGCAGCACGCGCGCCGCCGCCTCCTTCCACTCGGCTGCCGGCGCGTAGGAGATGTCCTCCTGGATCAGCACCGGGGTGATCTGCGGCGTCACCAGCCGTGCCAGCTCGCTCAGATCCTCGTTGCGCAGCAGCACACAGCCCCGCGTCTCGCGGGGGCTGAAGGGGGAGCCCAGTCGATCGGAACCGTGCAGCCAGATGCCGTAGCCGCCGCGGTGCTCGCGCCGATCCCACAGATTCGGGTAGCTCAGCGGCAGCGCCAGCCGGCCGTAGATGTCGGGCAGCTGATCTCCCGGCAGGAGACCGGTGACGAAGTACACGCCGTCGGGCGTCCGCTGGTCGTTGCGGCGGCGTTTTCGCCCCGTCTCGCGGCCCGTGGTGCAGGGATAGGTCTGCACCAGCCGCAACCCGCTCCCGTCGCGCTCGTAGAGGCGAGCGGTCTGCGTGTGCTTCTCGACCACGAGCGCATAGGGAGCGGCGGCGCTCAGCGCGATCTGCGGGACGAAGTCGGCGGCGTCCGGCCGGGAGGGAAGCGGCGAGCTCAGCAGCGCCTTCAGCTCGGGGGAAAGGGCGGCGGCCGCTGCCAAGCCCCGCACACGCTCGGCCAACGCCGGATCGGGCCGTCCGTGTCGTAACGCCTCCTGATACTCGGCCCACGCGCGGGCCAAGTGAAAATCGGCCAGGGTCGTGCGCGCCGCCGGTTGCAGCTGCGCCGCGCGCTCGAAGGCCGCCTCGGCGCCGGGTTGATCTCCCGCCGCGGCGCGCACGTAACCGAGCAGGCGCTGGTTGCGCGCCACGCCCGGCTCCAGGCGCACGGCCTCTTCCGCGGCCGCCACCGAACGTTCGATATCGCGGTGACGGAATAGCCACGCGGCCAGCTCGGCAAACCCTTCCGGCTGCAATGGCCGGTCGCGAATGAGCGCGAGCGCATGCGCCGGTTCGTCCGTTTGATCCGCCGACGCCGGCCTGGCGATCACCAGCGAAACGATTGCGACCAGCGACAGAGCTATGAGGCTGCCCACGGCGCCGGTTCTCGCGCCGCCACACACGCACTGCCTGTGCCAAAGTCCGTTTCTACCAGCGACCATTAGGAAGGGAAGAGCGATCCCCCTCACCTGCTCATGTCTCCTATATCGGTTCCCGTCGTCGCGATTCAACACCAAAGTGGCAGGCTGTGCGGGCAGCGCGGCTCGGTTACGGAGACGCTCAGCGACGCGAGGCGACCACGACCGGAGCGGGTTCGTGCGCGTCGCTCGTGGTCGGCCACAGCAAGCGCTGCGGCCACGGCCGCCGGGAAGATCCATTGGACGCGGAGGACTGCTGCGATCGTTCTTGCACGGCCGGCAGGCGAATCGTGATGGTGGTGCCGTGGCCGGGTGTACTGTCGGCCGTGACCTGGCCGCCGTGACCCTCGACGATTGCCTTGACGATGAACAGCCCAAAGCCGGTGCCCTCACGGCTGCGGCGGGCCCGACGGTGATACTTCTCGAAGAGCGTGGGCAAGTCCTGCGGTGAAATCCCCGGGCCGTCATCGCGGACCGTCAGCACCAGCTCGTTCCCGCTCTGTCGGATTGCCGCCTCCACGTGTCCGCCCGACGGCGTGTACTTGATGGCGTTGTCGAGGATGTTGGAGATCGCGCGCTCCATTTGTACGGTGTCGAGGTTCACCGGCGGTAGACCGGGCTCGCAGGAGAATCTGAGCGTCGTCTTCTTCAGATCGCCGGCGCTCCGCGCGAACGTGATCGCGGTCTCCGCCACCCTTTCCAGACTCTCCGGGCTGCGCAGTAACGTCAGGGCATCGGCATCGATGCGCGCGGCGCTGAGCAGATTGTGCGACAGCGCGATCACGTGACCGGCGCTGACATAGATGCGGCGGACGAACTGCGCCTGGTCGTCGCCGAGCGGGCCGGCGTTGCCGTCGAGGAGCAGCTCCGCGATCGACTGGATCACCGCCAGCGGGTTCTTGAGGTCGTGGCTGACCGCCGACACGAACTCCACCCGCAACCGCTCGCGCGACTCCGCCTCGTTCTCCACCAGGTGCCCGAAGAAGAGCGCAACCACGAGCAGAAAAGGGATTCGCAGCAGATAACCTTCACGCAACAGGTGGTTGAAGTCGACGAAGGACGAAACCGTGGACAGGTGAACCACGCTCGCGACCACGGCGGCCCCGACCACCAGGCCCAACCGCTCGGTCAACGCGCCCAGGAACAGAACCAGAAAGTACAGCAGGAAGAAGTCGCTCGACACGTTCGCCGTCAGCGCCAATCCCAGGCAGATCGCCGCGGTGTCGAACAGCACCAAGCCCGCATCCACGGCGAGGCGGCGACGCCAGCGCGGCAATAGCTCGCTCAACACCACGTTGGAGCCGAAGTAGAGGGCGACAAACAGAGCGACGCTGGGCGGCGTGGAACCGAGCGGACGGCTGAACAGCATCAAGTAGGCCGTGGCGATGATGAGTACCCACCGCAGCAAGAGAATCGTCTGGATTCTTCTCGTTTCACCGGCGGGTTGGGATGCAGGCATCGACCTAACACGTGAGCCCGCCGCTCGCCGCCCGGCGTTGGAACATTGGCGGCAGCCGACACAGCGTGGCGGGGCTCGGCAGTCTTTCTGCAAGACGAGCAGAGCACGGATCATGCCGAATCTCGTGCCGCGGTGGCTCCGACAGGAGGCGACATCCGGGTGCTCTGTCGCCACGATTGCGACCACGAAAGTTGCGCCGTGCGCCTCCCGCACCGTGAATTAATCGAAGCAGTCCAACACCTTGGGCTGCGCCCCGCGGGTAGGTGGGGGAGCGGTCGGGATCAGCTGCACACGTGTCGATCGGCATCGGGTTGGCGCTAGTCCAACCGATGCTCACCCCGGTAGGGGATAGGATGCTGTGCTCGAAGCCTACTCATCTGCCACCCCGGGGCGCATACCGTTGCCCGTGGACTTGGCCCGCGATCGCCGCTAGTCAGCTCGTAGGCAAATCAAGGCCGCGACAGGATGAGAACGTGATCTGCTTTCTCCCCGCCAGCGAGATCGCCCGGCGCATCCACGCCCGGGAGATCTCGGCCCGTGAGGTCATGGAGGCGCACCTCGCGCAGATCCAGCGCCTCAATCCCAAGCTCAACGCCATCGTCACCCTGCTCCCCGAGCAAGCGTTGCAGCAGGCAAGCGCCGCGGACGAGAGACAGGCGCGCGGCGAGGAGATCGGGCCGCTGCACGGCTTGCCGATCGCCCACAAGGACTTGGTGCTGACCAAGGGCATCCGCACCACCTTCGGCTCGCCCCTGTTGCGGGACTTCGTCCCGGATCAGGACGCTCTCATCGTCGAGCGGCTGCGCGGCGCCGGCGCCATCACCATCGGCAAGACCAACACGCCCGAGTTCGGCGCCGGCTCGCAGACCTACAACGAAGTGTTCGGCGCCACGCGGAATCCCTACGATCTCGCCAAGACCTGCGGCGGAAGCAGCGGCGGAGCCGCCGTCGCCCTCGCCTGCGGCATGATCCCGATCGCCGACGGCAGCGATATGGGCGGCTCGCTGCGCAACCCGGCGAGCTTCTGCAACGTCGTCGGCCTCCGCCCCTCGCCGGGGCGGGTGCCGACGTGGCCGGCCCAGGTGGGCTGGTTCCCCCTCTCCGTCGACGGGCCGATGGCTCGCACGGTGGCCGACGTGGCGCTGCTGCTCAGCGCCATGGCCGGCCCCGACCCGCGCTCGCCCATTGCCATCAGCGAGCCGGGCTCTGTCTTTGCCCGCCCGCTCGACCGCGACTTCAAGGGAGTCCGCCTCGCCTGGAGCCGCGACCTCGACGGTTTGCCGGTCGATCCGCGGGTGACCGCCGCCCTCGACGCGCAGCGCCACGTCTTCGCGGATCTCGGCTGCAGCGTCGAGGACAAGGAGCCCGATTTCAGTGGCGCCGACGAGGCCTTCAAGGTCTGGCGCGCCTGGAACGTGGAGCTGCTGCTGCGCGGCGCGTATCAGTCGCGGCGCGAGCTCCTGAAAGACACCATCGTCTGGAACCTCGAGCAGGGCCGCGCTCTCACCGGGCCGCAGATCGGTGACGCCGAACGCGCCCGGACCGCTCTCTACCACCGCCTGCGCGAGCTGATGGAGACCTACGAGTTTCTCCTGCTGCCGGTGAGCCAGGTGCCGCCGTTCGCCGTCGAGCAGCCCTACGTCACCGCGATCAACGGGGTGAAGATGGAGACGTACATCGACTGGATGAAGTCGTGCTACTTCATCTCGGCCGTCGGCCTGCCGGCCATCTCCGTGCCGTGCGGCTTCACCGCCGAAGGCCTACCCATCGGCCTGCAGATCGTCGGCCGCCACCACGACGACTTCGGCGTCCTGCAGCTGGCCTACGCCTTCGAGCAGGCGACGGGGGTGGGCCGGCGGCGACCGCCGGTGGTGAACGCGTGATCCGGCCGGCGCTATTGCTCGTCCTGGTCATCCTGCTCGCCGCGCCGCTGGCGTGCTCGCGCAAGCCCGAGTCGCCCGAGACGCGCCTGCGCGCCCTGGTCTCGCAGGCCGAGGTTGCCGCCGAAGCCAAGGATCTCGGGGCGCTGAAGCCGCTGATCTCGCCGAGCTACGGCGACCGGTTGGGGCAGAACCGGCAAGCGATCATGCGCCTGCTCGCCTATTACTTCCTGCACAACGAGTCGATTCACCTGCTCACGCGCGTGCACGAAATTTCCTTTCCCGAGCCCAAGCGCGCCGAGCTGACGGTGCTCGTGGCCATGGCCGGTCGCCCGATTCCGCGCGTGGAAGACCTGGCGGGAATGCGGGCGGATCTCTATCGCTTCGACCTCGTCGCCGCCGACGAAGGTACGGGAGACTGGAAGGTCGTCCGCGCCGCCTGGCGGCCGGCCGAGCTGACGGACTTTCTTTGACGCGCTAACGCTTCTCGACCGGTGCCCGCCGTGGTAGGCGTGGGCCGAGCGGAGGAGGCGATGGCACGCGCAACCGAGGTGCTTCTCGACGGGTTGGTGTTCGGCGAAGGACCGCGCTGGCACGACGGCCGGCTGTGGTTCTCCGACATGCACGCGCTCCAGGTGATGCGCGTCGGCCTGGACGGCCATGCCGAGACGATCGTCGAGGTGCCGGGCTCGCCATCGGGTCTCGGCTGGCTGCCCGACGGGCGCCTGCTGGTGGTGTCGATGAACGATCGCCGCCTGCTGCGCCTGGATCCCGACGGCCTCCACGAGGTGGCCGACCTCGGCCGTCTCGCCTCGTATCACTGCAACGACATGGTGGTCGACGGTGCCGGGCGCGCGTACATCGGCAACTTCGGCTTCGACCTGCACGCCTCGCAGCCGTACTCGGCGGCCGAGCTCATCCTCGTCGAGCCCGACGGCCAGGCGCGCATCGTCGCCGCCGACCTGGCCTTTCCCAACGGCACGGTCATCACCCCCGAAGGCCGGACGCTTATCGTGGGCGAGTCTTTCGGCGCGCGCCTGACGGCGTTCGACATCATGGCCGACGGATCGCTGACCGGGCGGCGGCTGTGGGCGCAGCTCGACGGCGCCGTGCCCGACGGCATCTGTCTCGACGCCGAGGGCGCGATCTGGGTGGCCTCGCCGCTCAGTGCCGAGGTGCTGCGCGTGCGCGAGGGTGGCGAAGTGACGCGTCGGATCCCGGTGGAGACGCAGGCCTTCGCCTGCATGCTCGGCGGACCGGACCGGCGCACGCTGTTCATCCTCACCGCCGGTAGCTCCGACCCCGACGAGTGTCGCAAGAATCGCAACGGCCGCATCGAGATGGCCCACGTCGACGTTCCCGGCGCCGGTTGGCCGTGACCGCATCGGAGGACGACGCAGGAAGCGGCTGATACCGGCGGCCCCCGGATGCCGCCTTATCGACGCTCCCTCGGCGGATCGATCACCACGCGCTCGACCACGTCGGGGACCTCCCCGGCCGGGCACAACGCCGAGCGAAAGTACTCGAAGCGCCGCCACGGCTCGGTGAGGTTGGCAAAGTAGGCCGAAGCGATATCGCCGCTCGGACCGGAGGAGTGCGCGAACCACGCCTCGTCGGGTCGCGCGAGGTCACAGATGAAACGGCTGGACGCGCCGACGAAGGGACGCAAGCCGCCGCCCATCGGGATCGGTACCGACGGGCTCACCGTGTACATGTCGCCGGGAAACGGCGCTTCGAGGGCACGGAAGAGACGGCCGATCCCCGGAACCTCGCCGAGCAACGTGCCGAGCCGGATCTTCTGGAAGTGTCCCCATTGCCACCGCGCCGGGTCCTCGCCGCAACGCGCGACGACACGCTCGACCGCGGCCGCGAACGCTTCGCCCGCCAGCCGCGCCAGCGACTTGCCACTGAGGCGCTCGAGGTCCGCGCGCAGGGGATCCTCCTCGTCGAGGAGCAGACGCTGCGTGCGCGCGACGCCCCGGCGGCTGCCGAGATAGCGCGCTCCGATCGTCGGGCCGAGCAGCGCGTCGCACACCCGTCGCGCCAGCGCCTGCTGCGTGAAGGCGAACAGGGGCGCCCCCGCCGACTCGCACGGGAAGTCGCCCGGCCAAGCGGCCAGCACCTCGCGCGCCCGTTGCTGCACGGGGGTCGCGGCCGGCTCGGTGCCGAGCAGCCGGAGCAGTGCGTCGCGCACCGGCGGGCCGTAGTCGCTGCCGAGATCGCGCTGCAGCTCCATGCAGCTCTCGACCGAGTGCGTCGGGCGCTGCGCCAGGAAGGCAGCGATCCGATCGTGGCGGTGGCGCGGCTCGACGTGGATCGCAGTGGTGGCGATGCGATAGTTGTCGGGATCCACGATCGAGTTGGCGGAGTTGACGAAGCCGCGCTCCGGGTTCTGGATCTTGGGCATGTCGCCGAACGGGACGAAGCCGTCCCACTGCGCGCTCGGGTCTTGCGCGTCACGGACGAACAGCCCGTCGCCCTGCCGCCGCGGCAGTCGGCCGAACGGCTCCCACGCGATGGGCCCGTCCTTGTGACCGTAGACGTGGTTGAAGTCGAACGGGCCCTCGTTGATGCGCGCGAGAGCGCTCCGGTGCTCGGCCACGGTCTGCGACGCGGCGAGATCGAGGTAGCCGTCGAAGTAGCTCGCCAGATCGGACGGCACCACCCGTACGGCCAGATCCGTACCGTCGTGATGCTTCCAGTCGGGATAGATCACGCCGTGCTCGCAACTCTCCCACTCGATGTGGACCTCGCGGCCGAAGCGGACCCGGCGGCGTTCGTGGTGGCGCGCGATGACACCCGTGCCGGCGACGGTGCGATAACGAGTCGCATCGCCCCGCACGCGGTGGACGCGGTAGAGGTCCCAACCATCGCGGTACGCCGTGGTCACGCCCCAGGCGAGGTAGCTGTTGTGGCCGAAGCCGAACACCGGGCAACCCAGCATCAGGCCGCCCTGGACGCGGTAGCGCGGGCACTCGAGGTGCGCGTGATGCCAGAAGGTCGGCAGCGGAAACAGGGGCACGTGCGGATCGTTGGCCACGATCGGCGCGCCCGACTGCGAGCGCGCGGCGCCGATCACCCAGTTGTTGCTCCCGCCCGCGGGGAGATGGAGGGGGGGCTCGGGCTCGGCACCCTCGATCGCGGCGTAGCTCGTCGGCGCGTTTTCCCAGGGGGCTTCGGGGAAGAAGCGGCGCGCAGCGGCATCGCCGAGATGGCCGCGGATGGCGTCGAAGTTGAGCTCGACCTCGAGCGGCCCCAACGCGATCGTGAACGCGCAGGTGCGGGCGAGCAGCAGAGCGTCGGCGGGCCGCCACGGGCGCACCGCGCCGAGAAGCAGGTACTCCGGCGGATAGACGCCGCCCATCGCCCGCAACCCCGCGTTGATGCCGCGGGCGTAGGCTTCGAGGCAAGCGCGCCCGCGCTCGCTCACGCGTTCGAAATCGCGCTCGCTCTGCGCTTCGAAGCCGAGAGGTCGAATGAACGCGTCGAGATCGCGAATCCCCTTGCCACGCAGGGCCGCTCCGGCCGGCACGCGCAAGCTGCCGACGAGGTCGCACAGCCGTCCGGCGCCCAGGTGGCGCGTGACGTCGAGGAGGACGAAGCGGTCGGCCGCCTGCAGATAGCCGAGCGCGGCGTAGAGATCCGGTTCCTGCGCGGCGTAGATGTGCGGTATCCCGCGGGCGTCACGCGCGATCTCGAGGCGCCCGGCCATCGGCGGGAGGAGGCCCGCTCGCAACGGCGGATGGCTCGCGGCGCGCGGCGGCCGCAGGACGGCGCCAATGGTGCGTGCCAGGATGGCCAAGCGGCGCTTGGCGGGCAGAGAAGGCGTCGTCGCTGTCGCGGGTACGGTCACGGTGTCGGGCTCGCAGGAAGAGCAACGCCGTTCAACTAGCGCGGGCGGCCGATCCTTGTCGAGCATTTTGCCGGGGGGGAGCGACCGCTCTTGCATGACCGGTGGCATCGCCGCAGGATGCCGGCAGTGACGATTGTTTTGGGGGGCCGCATGGGCGCGCCGACGCTCCAGTTCTGGTTCGAGTTCGCCAGCACCTACTCCTATCCCGCCGCCGCGCGCGTGGCGCCGCTGGCCGCCGCGGCGGGGGTGCGGCTGGAGTGGAAGCCGTTCCTGCTCGGCCCGATCTTCAAGAGCCAGGGCTGGAACGACTCGCCCTTCAACATCTATCCGGTCAAGGGCCGCTACATGTGGCGCGATCTGGAGCGGCTCTGTCGCAAGTACGCCCTCCCCTTCCGGCACCCGAGCCAGTTCCCGCGCAACGGCCTGCTGGCCGCGCGCGTCGCTTGCCTGGTCTCCGGCGAGCCGTGGTGCGGCGATTTCGTTGGTGCCCTGTATCAGGCCAACTTCGCCGGCGATCGCGACATCAGCGACCCCGCGGTGATTGCCGGCGTCCTCGACGACCTGGCCCAGCCGGCGCGCGAGATCATCGATCGCGCGCAATCGGCCGAGAACAAGGAGAGGCTGCGGCGGCAGACCGACGAGGCGATCGCTCGCGGCATCTTCGGCGCGCCGAGCTTCACCGCCGGCGGCGAGGTGTTCTGGGGCAACGATCGGCTGGAAGACGCGCTCGCGTGGTGCCGGGAGCACGCCCAGAACCAGGAGAACCAACGTGCCGGTTGAGGTCATCGGCATCGACCACGTCTACATCGCGGCGCGCGACCTGGCGCGGTCCGAGGAGTTCTACGACCGGGTCATGATGCGCGTCCTCGGCTACCGCAAGAACAAGTCCGAGATCGCCGGCGATCCGCACGTGCACTACTACAACCGCCACTTCGGCTTCTCTCTGCGACCCGCCCGCGCCGGAACGCCCGATCACGATCCCTACGCGCCCGGATTGCATCACTTCTGCTTCCGCGTCGAAGACGAGGCGGAGGTGCGGCGGGCGGCCGACGATCTTCGCGCCAACGGCGTTGCCGCCAGCGAGCCGCGCTACTATCCCGAGTACGCACCCGATTACTACGCGACCTTCTTCACCGATCCCGACGGCGTGCGGCTGGAGATCACCAACTTTCGCGACCAGCGCCGGCGGCGGATGCACGAATGGGAGAAGGGCTGATGCGGACGCTCAGCTCTCCGGCGCTCCGCGGACGAGCCCGCCGGGAAGGGCGCCGGTCTCTGGCGCAAGGGCCAAGAGTCAGCTGGAGGGCAGCGCTCCGTCGCTGCCGTGCTTGCGGGTGTCACCCCGACACCGACGGAGCGGTGCCCGCCAGAGAAACCCCGCCTCGATGGAGGGCGTTGCCCGCATCTCGTCCTCTTGCTTCTGACGCGTGAATCACTAGTTTGCGGGGCCATGAAAGCACTCGACGGAATCAAGGTCATCGAGATTGCCGGCCTGGCGCCGGCGCCCTACTGCGGGCTGATCCTGGCGGACTTCGGCGCCGACGTCGTCCGGGTCGATCGTCCGGGGGCCGGGTCGATGGATCACCTGGCGCGCGGCAAGCGCTCGGTGGCGGTGAACCTGAAGGACCCGAAGGGCGTGGAGGCGGTGCTGCGGCTGGCCGAGAAGGCGGACGTGCTGATCGAGCCGTTTCGTCCCGGCGTGATGGAGCGGCTGGGTCTCGGTCCCGACGTGGCCTGCGCGCGCAACCCGCGCCTGGTGTACGCCCGCCTGACCGGCTACGGCCAGAGCGGCCCGTACGCGGGCATGGCCGGCCACGACATCAACTACATCGCCATCTCCGGCGCCCTGTCGGTGATCGGCCGGCGCGGCGAGAAGCCGCTGGCGCCGATCAACCTGCTCGGCGACTTCGCCGGCGGCGGCATGCTGTGCGCCCTCGGTGTCGGCTTCGCCCTGGTCGAGCGGGCGCGTTCGGGGAAGGGGCAGGTGATCGACGCCGCCATGGTGGACGGCGCGGCGCATCTCGCCAGCTTCATCTACAAGTTCCGCGCCGCCGGTCTGTGGAAGGACGAGCGCGGCACGAACATGCTCGACTCCGGGGCGCCCTTCTACGACACCTACACCACCAAGGACGGCAAGTACGTCTCCGTCGGCGCCATCGAGCCGCAGTTCTACGCCGCGTTGCTCGAGGGCCTCGACCTCGACCCGGCGACGATGCCGCACCAGCTCGACCAGTCGCAGTGGCCGGCGACGGCGCGCAAGTTCACCGAGATCTTCGCCAGCCGCACGCGCGACGAGTGGTCGGCGGTCTTCGACGGCACCGACGCCTGCGTTGCCCCCGTCCTCGGGTTGGGCGAGGCGGCCCAGCACCCGCACAACGTTGCGCGCCACACGTTGCTGACGGGGGCCAACGGCCACGCCGAGCCGGCACCGGCGCCGCGGCTGTCGCGCACCCCGGGCCAGGCCGGTACGGCGATGCCCCAGCCGGCGCAGCACACCGCCGAGGTGCTGGGAGAGTACGGCTTCAGCGCCGCCGAGATCGAGAGCCTGAAGGCGGGCGGCGCGATTGCCTGAGTCGACTCAGGGGGCGAAGCTCGAGCGGAGCTGGACGCCCCAGTGTCCGCCGACGCAGGTGACGACGTAGATCGCCTCGTAAGTGGCGATCTTGGTATCGTTGCGGTCGTAGCGTGTGAACTGCACCGCGAGGTGCACCTTGTCCGCCGCGCTGTGGATGACCTGGCGCGCGTCCCAGGCGCTGCGGCTCCAGCCGCGCTCCAACCGTCCCGCACCGTAGGCGGCGTGTCCGGCGAGCAACTCGGCGCGGTCGTTCCACACCTTCACCTCGGTGCCGGCAACCCGGATGTGGGGGAAGTTGTAGGTGTCGAAGTGACCGCTCCAGTCCTGGGCGTTGAAGGCGCCCATGAACGCATCCGTCACCCGCAACGCCTGCTCGATGCTCGTCGCTGACGCGTCACTCATGGCGCAACCTCCGTTGTTCTCCGGTCAGACCGCATCGGGGCGTGCCCGGCTCACTCCCCCTCGGCGAGCGCGCTCATGCGCTCCATGGCGTCGAGGCAACCTTCGACCATCTCGCGCACGACCTCGCGCGTCGGCATCGCCACGTTCATCTGGCCGACGACCTGGCCGACGAAGTAGGTGACCAGCGGGCGCGCGCCCGACTCGGCCTTGTGGGCGACGCGGTGGATGCGACGCTGTGCCTCGGCCACCAGGATGCTCTGCAGCGGCATGCCCAGCGGCGGGGGCGCGGCCGGGTCCTCCCAGGCGTCGGTCCAGGCGCTGCGCAGCATGCGGGCGGGCTTGCCCGTGAGCGAGCGCGAGCGGCGCGTGTCGGCCGAGCTGGCGGCGAGAAACTTCTCCCGGATCACCGGCGTGGTCTCGGCCTCGTGCGTGGTGAGCCACACCGAGCCGCACCACACGCCCTCGGCGCCGAGAGCCAGGGCGGCGGCCACCTGCCGCCCGGTGGCGATGCCGCCGGCCGCGAGCACCGGAATGGGTGCGACCGCGTCGACCACCTGTGGAACGAGGACCATCGTCGCGATCTCTCCCGTGTGTCCGCCGCCTTCCGTGCCCTGGGCGATGATGAGGTCGACGCCGCCTTCCTTGTGGGCGACGGCGTGATCGATGCGCCCCGCCAGCGCCGCCACCGGGATGTTCTTGTCGTGGGCCTTGTCGACCAGCCAGCGTGGCGGGGTACCGAGGGCCGAGGCGATCAGCGCCACCTTGTGGTCGAAGGCGACCTCGATCAGTGGCCCCATGCTCTTGGGGTCGATGCGCAGGCCGGCCATGCCGCGCTGGTCGCGCTCGCTTTCCGACGGCGGCGGCAGCTCCGGCACGCCGTAGCGGGCGAGCAGCTCGTTGATCCACTCCCGGTGCTCGTCGGGCACCATCGACTTCAGGCTGTCGAGGCCGAATCCGCCCTCCTCGGCGCCGACGTACTTGCGCGGGATGAGCAGGTCGACGCCGACGGGGCGCCCCTTGGTCTGCTCCTTGATCCACTTGAGATCGACGTCGAGCTGCTCCGGGGTGTGGGCCACCGCCCCGAGCACGCCCACGCCGCCGGCGTTGCTGACGGCGGCGGCGACATCGCGGCAGTGGGTGAAGGCAAAAATCGGGAAATCGATTCCGAGCATCTTGGTGACTCTGGTGTGCATGCCGCCTTCCTACCAGCAGCCGGTCGCCGGCGCCACAGCAAGCGATGGCGAGAGAGCTGCCTCCCGTCACGGTCATAGGGCGGCCCAGCATCTCGGTATCGGCCCGGGCAAGCCCGATTGGAGGGTTGAGCCGTCCCACCGGCTCCGCTTGAGAAGCGGATGGTGGCTTGGGTAGAGTCGCCAGATTACTGCTTGGAGGATCCATCATGCCGACCGTGATCGTCGAGAAGGCGCGCCCCCACGTCACCATCATCCGCCTGAACCGCCCCGAGCGGCTCAACGCGATGTCGATCGAGCTGTGCCTGGAGCTGCAGGGCGCGCTGGCGCAGGTGGCCGACGACAACCACTGCTGGATCGTCGTGCTCACCGGCGCCGGGCGGGCGTTCTGCTCCGGCCTCGATTTGAAGGACCCGTCGATCATCCCCAACATCGACGGCCTGACCATCCCGCGCATCGGCCCGCGGGCGATGCGCATCTACTCGCAGTTGATCCCGATCATGCGCCACATCCCGCAGCCGATCATCGCCGCGATCAACGGCGCGGCCTACGGCGGCGGCATGTGCCTCAGCCTCGGCGCCGACCTGCGCGTCGCCGCGGAGTCGGCGATGTTCAATGCCACCGGCATCGTCAACGGCCTGACCAGCACCGAGCTCGGCGTCAGCTGGCTGCTTCCGCGTCTGATCGGCGCCGCCAACTCCAACGACATCCTGCTCACCGGTCGGCGCGTCGACGCCGCCGAGGCGCTGCGAATGGGTCTGGTGTCGCGGGTCGTGCCCGACGACAACGTCGTCGACGAGGCGCTCGCCATCGCCGAGAGCATGTGCGCCTACAGCCCCTACGGCATCCAGATGACCAAGCAGGTGATCTGGGCCAACCTGGAGAACACCAGCCTGGTCTCCGCCATCGAGCTCGAGGATCGCAACCAGCTCATGCTCGGGATGACCGACAATCTGCCCGAGGCGATCACCGCCTTCGACCAGAAACGCAAGCCCGTCTACACCGACGAGCCGCGCCGCGGCATCTACAGCCCGCCGCCGAAGACGGAGAGCTGACAGCCGCGCGCAGGGACTTCTCGGCGTTCCCCGTAGCCGCAGGCTTCAGCCTGCGCGACTCAGTACGACCACAGGTCGCAGTCGAGCGCGCGGTGATCGCAGCCCGAACCGCCGTCGAGGCGGAAGGCGGGGCTGCTGGGACTGGACGAGTCCAGGGTGAGGCACCGGCCGTAGGTGAAGTTCGAGATCACCTGGTCGTAGGTGTAGTTGGCCAGCGGCCAGATGTAGCTCGTCGTGTACTTCGGCCACCAGGTGCCGCCGTTCTCGGCGACGCCGGAATGATACCAGTAGGTCTTGTCGGTGCGCACGCCGCTGGAGCTGTAGTTGTCGACGTAGTTGCGCCACTCGACGACGCTGACGTCGGAGCCCTTGCGGTAGGGGTCGAGGTTCATGTCGCCCGACATGAGCACGCGCGAGGCGCCGGCGGCCCACACGGTGAAGGCCTCGTGGATCTGCGCCTTGCGCGCGGTCTCCTTGCTGCCGGAGCCGGTGCCGCCGCTCTGCGGGTGTCCGTCGATCAGGCGCATCGGCACGCCGTCGACCACGGCGTCGACGTAGAGCATGTGGAAGCCGCCGTCGTAGCTGGAGGAGTTGTAAGGGGCGTAGTAGGTGGCGAAGTACGGGTCTTCATTGGTGGCGCTGGGGTCGCCGTTCGAGAAGGTGGTCGAGCCGCAGAGGTAGCCCGGCGGGCAGCTGCGACCCGAAGCGTCGTTCTGCACCGATCCGGCGCTGTTCTTGACGGCGATGCAGTCCCAGCCGTGCCACCAGTCGCAGACGATCGAGTAGTCCCAGCCCAGCAGCCGCCGCGCCTGATCGCGCACGGCGCGCGTCTGGTAGTTGTGACAGACCTTGTTGGAGCCGCTGGCGGCGCCGTTGCGGCACACCCAGTCGGGCAGCACTTCCTGCAGGAAGACGACGTCGGGGCTCTTGGCGGCGATGTTGCCGGCGATGCGGTCTTCCGCGTCCTGGTAGCAGAGCTTGTAGAAGGCGTCGGAGCAGCCGAGGGCGACGTTGCCGACGTTGGCCTGGAGCACGCGCAGGTGGCGATTGGCGCCGCTCGGCCGCGCCGTGTTACGCGGGTTGGTGGCGAGCGCCGGCTTGCACCAGCAGATGACGCTGACGGCGAAGAACGCGATGACCTCGACGTGGCGGACGCGCATGATCTCCCCCCTTTCGATCGTGCGCTGCTTAGTTCCTGCCGTACCGGGCTGTCAACAGAAAAGACGAGAGGATGGTACGCGGCGAACAGCGAAAACGAGAAGGGGATGCCTCAATCCTCCGGCAGATGTCGCGGCGGCGCCTCGACGTGTCGATACTGCGACGGATCGAGCTCGATGGTGTTCTCCCCCGGCGGCGACCCGCCGCGGCGTGAGCCGCGACCGAAGAGCAGGGGCAGCAGCCCCGCCGCCACCAAGCCGCCGGCAACCAGGGCCAACGCGACAGAGAAGAAGACCAGCAGCAGCGGGCCCAGCAACAGCAAGGCGAGCCAGCCGGGAAGCTGGCCTCGATAGACGAACGTTCGCTTTGGGTCTCTGTCCTTCATCGAGATTCGGACTCCTGATCGAGCGCCCGCAGGATCTCGACCAGCCGGCGCGTGCCGTTGCGCAGGTTGTCGAGGGACAGACGCTCGTTGATCCCGTGCTCGAGTCCCTCCTCCTCCTCGCTGAACTGGAACGGTGTGAAGCCATAGCTGACGATCCCGTGCCGGCGGAAATAGTGACTGTCGGTGAAGCCGGTGAGGACGCTCGGAATCACCCGCGTGTGCTCGCTCGCGGCGACTTTCGCGATGGCCCGGTAGAGGGCGGTGCCGGTCGGCGACGACGACGGTGGGAAGCTGAGCAGCTTCTCGAACTGAACGTCGTCGTCGTTCACCAGCTTCTTCAGGGTGGCGATGAACGCCTCGGGGTCGTCGCCCGGGAGCAGCCGGCCGTCGAGCTCGGCGCTGGCGCTGCGCGGAATCACGTTGACCTTGCTGCTGCCGGTGAGCACGGTCGGGGTGATCGTGTTGCGCACCAGCGCGGCGTCATGGCGATCGGAGAGGAACTCCCGGCGAAAGGCGGCGTCGGCCAGCGACGCCTTCAGGTCGCGATAGCGCTCACGGCGGTCGCCGTCGACGGTCTCCGCCAGGGCGGCGTAGTAGGCCTGGACTTCGGGAACGACCTTCACCTCCGGCTGATAGTCGTGGATGCGATCGAGCGCGGCGACCAGGCGCGTCACCGCCGTCTCCGGCCCCGGCGCCGAACCGTGGCCACCTTTGCCCGTGGCGGTGAGCTTCAGCCAGCACGGGGTCTTCTCCGATACCGCCACGTCGTAGACTCGGCTACCGTCGGCGCGGCGGTGGATGTCGCCGCCTTCGTTGAGGAGAAACTCGGCGTTGTCGAGGAGGTCGAGCTTGTGCTCCGCGAACCAGCCCGCGCCCATCTGGCCCCCGACCTCCTCGTCGCCGGTGCCGAGAAAGACGACGTCGCGCTTGAGGGTCACCCCGGCGCGCTTCATGGCGATCATGGCCGTGGCGTAGACGGCGCCGACCCCCTTGCAGTCCATCGCGCCGCGGCCCCAGACGTAGCCGTCGCGAATGGTGCCCGAGAACGGCGGCACCTTCCATCCCGCGGGATCGGCGGGCACGACGTCGAGGTGGCTCAGCAGCACGATGGGACGACCCTTGCCGCTGCCCTTGAGCCGCGCGACGACGATGCCCCGCCCCGGGGCCGACTCCAGCACTTGGCTCTCGATGCCCGCCTGCTTGAAGTGCGCGGCCACGAACCGGGCCGCCGCCGTCTCGTTGCCCGGCGGATCGGTGGTATTGATGCGGACGTAGGCGCTGAGAAAATCGGCCGCCTCCCGGCCGGCCTTGTTCCAATCGACGTCGGCCGCCGACGCGCGCAGCGGCAGCAGCGCCAGCACGGAGAGCAGCATGAGGGCTTTTCGCAGCATCGGCACCTCCGTTGGACGCGCCCCTAGCGGTGTTCCTTCAACTCGACCATGTACTGATCGGGGTCGCGGACGTAGAGCGAGAGCCCCATGCCCGTCGCTCCCATGCGCGGCAGCGGCTGGTCGTCGATCAGCTCGACCCCGCGCTGTTGCAGCAACGGCACCAGCTCCGCCATCGACGGCCGCGCCACCCGCACGCAGAGATGCAGAAAGCCGCTGGTGTTGGCGGCCGCGGCGGCATCGTAGGTCGGATCGGGGAGCAGGTCGACGAGCTGCTCCCCGACCCGCGCGGAGACGAACGGCCGCGTGCCGGCGCGGTACTCGTCGAGAAACTCGATCCTCAAGCCGAGCAGATCGCGATAAAAGCGCAGCGAGGCGTCGAGATCGCGCACGCGCAGAACGAAATGGTCCAGCCCCTGAACTTCGATTCCACTATCCGTCATTGCCGACAACCCCCGGTCTCTCGTTCCCGGCAGGCCACTGCGAGCCCGGCTGCGACCGCGCGCCGCGCGCGACCGTCGTGGGCCGAATCACACTCCCGGGAGACACCGATCTTCGCATCTGCCCGCCGGGGAGTCGAGAGGCGCGAGAAAACGGCCGAGAAAACGGCCGAAAGCGAAAAGCCGAAAGCAGCGGAGGTCCGGCGATCCGGCGCACCCTGTGGCGTCGGGGCGCGCATGCGCTATGATCGCCGCCATCTCTGAGCGCCGAAAGGGAGGTTCGATGGACGCGAAGTACACGGCGTTGACGCCGGAGCTCTATCAATATCTGGTCGACCACGGCACGCCGCAGGACGGGGTGCTGCAGGATCTCGCGGCGGAGACGAAGGAGACGCTCGGGCCGATCAGCCTGATGCAGATCGCGCCCGAGCAGGGGGCCCTGATGACGCTGCTGGTACGGGCCATCGGCGCGCGCTCGGCGATCGAGGTGGGGACGTTCACCGGCTACAGCGGCATCTGCATCGCCCGCGGGTTGCTGCCCGGCGGCCGTTTGCTGTGCTGCGACGTCAACGAGGAGTGGACGGGGATCGCCCGCCGCTACTTCGAGCGCGCCGGGGTCGCCGACCGCATCGAGCTGAAGATCGCGCCGGCCATCGAGACGCTGCGCGCGTTGCCGAAGGACGCGGAGGTCGACTTCGCCTTCATCGATGCCGACAAGGTTTCCTACCGCCACTACTACGAGGAGATCCTCGCCCGGCTGCGACCGAACGGCCTGATCGTCTTCGACAACGTGCTGTGGCTGGGCCGCGTCGCCGACCCCGGCGACACCTCCGTGGACACCACGGCGCTGCGCGAGCTCAACGAGTTTCTCTCCCGGGACGAACGCGTGCAGGCGGTCATGCTTTCGGTCGCCGACGGGATCACGGTGGTGCGCAAGCGGCCGCCGGGCGAGTGACGGCGGCGACGCATCTCGTTGCCCGTCTCTTATTGAGACGGCGCCCCAGATTCCCTACACTACCGCACAATGGCGCGGCCTAGAGTCCTCACCTTCGTTATGGCGGGCGGCAAGGGAGAGCGCTTGCACCCGTTGACCAAGGAGCGTTCGAAACCCTCCGTGCCGTTCGGCGCGCGCTATCGCATCATCGATTTCGTCCTCAGCAACCTGCTCAACTCCGACCTCCGCGCGATCTACGTGCTCACCCAGTACAAGGCGCAGTCGCTGGTCGAGCACCTCGAGCGCGGTTGGACCTGGCGGCTGGGAGGTCGCGACGGCTTCATCCGCGTCGTCCCGGCGCAGATGATGCTCGGCGACGTGTGGTATCGCGGCACCGCCGACGCCATCTTCCAGAACCTGAACCTGGTGCGCGACTTCGGCGCCGACGTCGTCCTGGTGTTCAGTGCCGACCACATCTACAAGATGAACGTCCGCCAGATGCTCGACTTCCATCTGCGGGTCGGCGCGGCGGCGACGGTGTCGTGCCTCCCGGTCCCGCGCGAGTCCGCCTCCAGCTTCGGCGTGATCGCCGTCGACAGCCAGTGGCGCGCTTGCGGCTTCGTCGAGAAGCCGAGCGATCCGCCCTGCATTCCGGGCCGCCCCGAAGAGGCGCTGGCGTCGATGGGAAACTACATCTTCAACGTCAGTCTGCTGCGTCAGGTGCTCGGCGAACCGGGGGCCGGCAACCCGGCGTTCGACTTCGGCAAGGACGTCCTGCCGTCCCTCATCGCCTCCGAGTCGGTGTTCGCCTACGACTTCCGGCGCAACCGCATTCCCGGCCTGCGCGAGGGCGAGCAGGCCTACTGGCGGGACGTGGGCACGATCGACGCCTACTACGACGCCAACATGGACCTGAAGAACGTCGTGCCCCAGCTCAACCTCTACAACTGGCAGTGGCCGATCATGACCGCGCGTTTCCACGACCCGCCGTCCAAGTTCGTCTTCGACGACGAGGGCCGTCGTGGCGTCGCCGTCCAGTCCGTCGTCGGCAGCGGCTGTCTGCTGAGCGGCGGTTACGTGAAGGACTCGATTCTCGGCCGCAACGTCCTGGTGGAGGCGGGGGCGGAGGTGCGCGACTCGGTGCTGCTCGACAACGTCGTCATCAGCCCCGGGGCGCGGGTGCGGCGGGCGATCATCGACAAGAACGTCGTCGTGCCGCCCGGGGCGGTGATCGGCGAGAATCTCGACAAGGACCGCGAGCGTTACGTCGTCTCGAAGGAGGGCATCGTGGTCATCGAGAAGGCTCCCGACACCCCGGAGCTGCTGGCGCGCAATTGGTGAGGTCGTGCTCGCGAGCGGTGCTCGTGGGGCTCACGGCTCGTGGTCTTCGAGCGCCTCGAGCTTGGCGGTATCGTCGTAGACCTTGATCTGGGCCTCGGCGTAGAGGGCACGGCTGCGCTCGGTGACGGCGCCGACGCGGACCAGGGAGGGCATCATCAGGTCCTTGAACGCGTGGATGGCGCCCACGGCCCGGTTGGGGCGGACGCCCTGGGCCAAGGCCTCCTGCACACCCCGGGCGAAATCGGCGGGGTCGATGTCGCTGTTCTCCAGCACCTGGGCGTAGCCGGGGTCGGGCGCAGCCATCTGCCCGCGGCGCCGGCCGCCGCCGTTGGCCTCGACCATGTAGCGCATGGCCTCGAAGGTGAACTGGGCCACGCCCTCGCGTTCGTCGGGGTGCATACCGCGAAGCGCCTCGGCGACGTAGACGTGGCCGAAGGCGACGTGGCGCGCCTCGTCGCGCAGGACGTACTCGACCAGCTGCCGCAGGAGCGGATCATTGGTGGAGCGGCGCATGTTGTGGAAGGCACCGAGCGCCAGCCCCTCGATGATCATCTGCATGCCGATGCACACCTTCACCCAGTGATCGGCCTGCAGCGTCGTGTCGATCACCGTCTTGAGCATCGGCGAGATGGGATAAATCTGCGCCAGCTTGCGCACGTAGCGCGCGAACACCTCGACGTGGCGGGCCTCGTCCATCGTCTGCGTGGCGGCGTAGAGCTTGGCCTCGTAGTCCGGCACCGCGTGCACCTGCTGCGCCGCCACCATCAGCGCTCCCTGCTCGCCGTGGAGGAACTGCGACAGCACGTAGGCGCTGTTGTGGGCGTTGAAGGCGGCCTTGCGCTTGGGGTCCAGTCGCTGCATGAACGGGATCTGCATCACCGCCGAACGGGTGTCGTCGACCAGGGGCTGGGAGGGGTCGATCGACTGGTCCCAATCGATGGCCTGGTCTGCGTCCCACTGCAGCCGCTTGGCCTTGCCGTACAGCTCCCGCAGCTTGTCGATGTCGACCGCGTAGTCGAACTGCCAGACGATATCCATCGGGGTCTGGTAGCGATCGGTGCTGACCGGCATCGTCATCGGAGCCTTGCCCACCGACGCACTGTGACACGGCCCTTGCCGGCCTGCAATCGGCCCGGAATTCCGCCCCAGAAAAGGGGGGTGCTCGCAGACTTCGACTCCGGCGCCGCATCGTTCTATACTAGGCGGCCGAGGCAAGCGAAATGGCAGTGGCGCGGAGGCCGGCGACGGCAGGAAAACGAGGCCCAGAGCGGGCAAAGGCATCGTCCGGGCGGACGACGGCGCAGCGGCGCACCGCTCTGCGCCGGCACTTGACGGCGGTTCTCAACGAGCTGGGCTACACCACCCCGGCCCCGGATGCGGTCGGCCGCTACAAGCCCGAGGTCCGCCGCCGCAATCCGTACCGCGGCAGCCTGGTGTACGGCGCCACCCTGCTGCCCGCCGATCTGGAGAACCCCGACCAGCACGAACGGTTGGTGTTCTTCGCCAACCGCCGCACCAAGAAGCGGGCCTCGATCCAGCTCTACATCGCGGTCGAGGCCGGAGAGCGCGAGCGCGTCGAGGCCCTGCTGGATCGCCTCGGCATCCGGACGCAGGCCCAGGGCGGCAACGTGCAGCTGACCGCGGTGGGCGACTCCTAGCGGGGCAGCGGCCCCGGCGGTACGGGGGCTTCGCCCCACGCTCCCGCTGGGCGCTCCCGTCGGTGACTCGTTGGCACTCGATTCAAACCAGACCAGCTCCAGCCTTCGAGAAACCTAGCCCGAGCACCGGCCGCTACATCCGCACCGCCACCCCGCGCTCGGCCAGGTACTCCTTGCACTGGCGCACGGTGTACTCGCGGTAGTGAAAGATCGAGGCCGCCAGGGCCGCGGTGGCGCCGCCGGCCGTGAGCCCCTGGTAGATGTGCTCGAGGGTGCCGACGCCGCCCGAGGCGATCACCGGTACACCCACCGCTCCGGCCACGGCACGGGTCAGGTCGATGTCGTAGCCTTCCTTGGTCCCGTCCCGATCCATGCTGGTGAGCAGAATCTCGCCGGCCCCGTACGACTCCATGCGCCGCGCCCACTCCACGGCGTCGAGCCCGGTTGCCGTGCGGCCGCCGTGGGTGAAGACCTCCCAGCGGCTCCCGCCGGCGACCGCCTTGGCATCGATCGCCACCACGATGCATTGGCTGCCAAAACGCTCCGCGGCGGCTTGGACGAACTCGGGCTGCTGCACCGCGGCGGTGTTGAT
>CAZYMF010000028.1:0-14688 GCA_964648215.1 uncultured Binatia bacterium (SeqCode)
GTGGCTCACTGATTCAGTGACTCAGTTCCGGGGAAGTGGTCGCACGTGGACTCGAACCACGGACCTCCTGCATGTGAGGCAGGCGCTCTAACCAAGCTGAGCTATGCGACCGTTCGGCGGGCTCGCGTCGGCAGCGATCGTCGGTTGGGTAGCATAGGGTCGAAAACGGGGCAAGTCGGGCCGGGTCCTGTGTCATCTTCCCGGCATTGGCCGGTTTCTCATTCCCGGTTTCCGGTTCCCTGTTTCTCATTGGTTTGCCGGGTGTCGGTGCCGCCCTGGTTGCATGTGCAACCGGGGACATAGGTAATTGGGACCCCTCACCCTCGCCCTCTCCCCGCGGAAGTGCGGGGAGAGGGGAAACACGCCGCGGCCGCCTGACGCAAGAGAAGATTCCGAGCGTTTTCCGCAGGAGCGCAGGCTAAAGCCTGCGCCCACGAAGGAATGCGGCTAGGACGGGACAAGAAGGGGGCTCGGATGCGTCGTTTGCTTTCGATTCCATCGTTATCTATCGTCCGCTGTTGGAGAGAATCCCCCGATGCTGAAATTCATGCGGAAGAACGCCCAGGCCCCCTGGGTGCGGATCACCTTTCTGGCCATCGTCATCGTGTTCGTCTTCTGGGGCGTCGGCATGGTCGGGCGCGGCAGCAAGCTCACCGTGGTCGCGCGCATCAACGACCAGGACATCGAGCCGCCCGAGTTCGACCGGACCCAGAAGAACATCGAGCAGATGTACCGGCAGATCTACAAGAACAACGTGCCGCCGGGGCTGCTCGACTCGGTCGACCTGCGCAGCCGCGCGATGGACCAGCTCGTCCGCGTCGCCCTGCTGACCCAGGAGGCCCATCGCATCGGCCTCCAGGTCAGCGACGCCGAGCTCGCCGACTCCATCCGCGCCGTCCCCGCCTTCCAGGACAACGGCACCTTCAACGTGCAGCGCTACCGCGCCGTGCTGCGCTCGCAAAATCCGCCGATGCAGCCCGGCGAGTTCGAGCACGCGCAACGCGAGGAGCTGCTGGTGCGCAAACTCACCGCCATCATCGACGCCGGCGTGCACGTCACCGACGCCTCCTTGAAGGAGCAGTACCACCTCGACAACGATCAGGTGAACCTGCAGTACGCCCGCGTCAAGGCCGCCGACTTCATGGATCAGGTCCATCCCACCGACGCCGACCTCAAGACCTACTACGACGCGCACAAGGAGGACTTCCGCATTCCCGAGCGCGTCGCCATCGAGTACCTGAAGTACCAGCCTCCGGCGTTCGAAAGCCAGATCACCGTCACCGACCCCGAGGTGCAGAACTACTACGACATCCACCGCGACAAGTACGAGAAGCCGGAGGAGATCCGCGCCCGGCACATCCTCTTCCGCCTCGACGAGAACGCCAGCGCGCAGCAGAAGGCCGAGGTGCGCAAGAAGGCCGAGGAGGTGCTGGCCAAGGCCAAGGCGGGGGCGGACTTCGCCGAGCTGGCCAAGCAGTACTCGGAAGACGAGGGCACCAAGGACAAGGGCGGCGATCTCGGCTTCTTCAAGCGGGGGCAGATGGTGCCGCCGTTCGAGCAGGCCGCCTTCGCTCTCGCCCCGGGCGCCGTCAGCGGCATCGTCGAGAGCCCCTTCGGCCTGCACATCATCAAGGTCGAGGAGAAGCACCCGGCGCAGACCGAGACCGTGGACCAGGCGAAGCCGCAGATCATCGCCGCCATCAAGAAGGAGCGCGCCCACGACCTCGCCCTCGAGCGCGCCGAGGCCGACCGCGACAAGGCGCAGAAGGGGGAGTCCCTCGAGGCCATCGGCAAGGCCGAGAACATCACGCCCGAGAAGCCGTCGCCGTTCTCCCGCAAGGAGCTGATCCCGGGAATCGGGCGCCAGCCCAAGATCGTCGACGAGGCGTTCGCCGCCGCCCAGGGCGACGTCCCCGAGGTGGTCGACACGCCGACCGCGTTCTACCTCTTCCGCGTCCTGCAGAAGATCCCGTCGCGCATCCCCGAGCTGACGGAGGTGCACGCCGACGTGGAGAAGGCCTTCCGCAAGCACAAGACGGAGGAGCTCGCCAAGCAGAAGGCCGACGAGCTGCTCAAGCAGCTCCAGGCGCAGAAGGACCTGCCGGCGTTTGCCGCCGCCCACCAGCTCACGGTCGAAGACACCGGGCCGTTCTCGCGCGCGGGCTCGTACGTGCCCAACCTCGGCGCGCAGCCGGAGCTGAAGCAGGTCGCCTTCGTCCTGACCAAGGACAAGCCGATTGCCCCGGCCGTGTATCAGAGCAACGGCGATGCGGTGCTGGTCGCCCTCAAGGAGATCCTCCCCGCCGACGACGCCAAGTTCGAGCAGCAGAAGGATACGCTGCGGCAGCAGGCGATCGACCGCCGGCGGGCCGAGGTCGACGAGCAATTTCTCGACTACCTGAAGAAACGGGCGGACATCGAGATCAACCAGAACTATCTCGCCAGCAACACCGCCACCGGCTCGCGTCGGTAGGGCGACACGGCTCTGAACCGCCGCGCGGACACCAGCCCTTTCTTCTTTCCCGGCGGTCGCGTCGGCTGTCTCCTGCTGCACGGCTTCACCGCCACGCCGCAGGAGATGCGCGAGCTGGGCGAGAGCCTGCACGCGGCCGGTCACAGCGTGGCCGGCGTGCGCGTGGCCGGCCACGGCACCAGCGTGGCGGATCTGGCCCGCACCTCGTGGCGCGACTGGATGGCCTCGGCGCGCCAGGGCCTGGCCGAGCTCGGCCAACGCTGCGACACGACGGTCGTGATCGGCCTGTCGATGGGCTCGCTGCTGGCGCTGGCTCTGGCGCACGAGCAGCCGGAGCAGGTCGGCGGCATCGCCCTGCTGTCGACCGCGCTCGTCGTCAGCGACCGCCGGCTCGAGCGCTATCTGCCCCTGCTGCGCGCCACCGCCCTTCTGGGTCCCGCGCTGCCGCGGCCGTGGCGGACGCTGCGCAAGGGTGGGCGCGACATCGCCGATCCCGCGGCGCGCGCGGACAGCCCCGCCTACGACGCGGTGCCGCTGCGCAGCCTGGTCCATCTGATCCGCCTGCAGCGGCACGCGCGGCGGTGCGTGCCGGCGATCCGCCAGCCGGTGCTGGCCATTCACGCGCGCGAGGATCACACCTGCCCGCTCGACAACGTCGCCCTGCTGCAACGCCGGCTGCCGGCGCCGCCCGAGGTGAAGCTGCTCGCACGCAGCTACCACGTCGTCACCGTCGACTACGAGAAGCGCGAGGTCGCCGACGAGGTCGCCGCCTTCGTGGCCCGCGTCGCCGCGGGCGAGAGCGGCCGCGATCGCGAGGACGAACTGGCGCCGGCCGTTGCGCCGCTCGCCGCCGCCGGGCTGTGCGCGCAGTGCCGCCACGTGCGCTGGGTACAGACCAGGAGCTCCACCTTCGCCCTGTGCCGGCGCGCCGAGCAAGACCCCGCCTTCCCGCGCTACCCGCGCTTGCCCGTGCTCGGCTGCCCCGGCCACGAGCCGGCGCCCGCGCCCACGGCGCAGCGCCGATGAGCCAGGCCCCGGTGCCGACCACGGCACCGGCCACGGGGCCGGAGACCGGACGGCGCTCGGTCTCCGAGCAGCTGCTGGCGGCACCGCCGCTGCGGGCCATCGTCAAGCTGGCGCTGCCGACGACGGCGATGCTGGTCGTCGCCGCGATCGCCAACGTCGCCTACACCTACTTCGTCAGCCGCCTCGGCGCCGATGCGATTGCGGCGATCTCCCTGGTGTTCCCGGTCTCGCTGCTGGCGATCACCATCATGGGCACCGGCATCGGCGCCGGCGCCGCGTCGGCGGTGGCGCGCGCCCTCGGCGCGCACCGGCCGCGCGCAGCCCACGCGGTCGCCGAACACGGCCTGATGCTGAGCCTGGGGCTGGGCGCGGTCTTCGGGCTGACGATTCTGCTCGGGGCTCCGACCCTGTTCGCCTGGATGGGCGGGACCGGCACCGTGCTGGCACAGGCGACCCTCTACGCCCGTGTCCTCTTCGGCGGCGCCCTGATCACCTTCTCCGGCGCGATGCTCGACAGCATCATGCGCGGCGAGGGCAACGTGCGCGTGCCGGCGTTGCTGTCGAGCGGCTCCATGCTGCTGCAGATCGTGCTCACGCCGCTGTTCATGTTCGGCATCGGCTGGGGCCTGCTAGGCGCCGCGGTGGCGACCCTCGGCAGCCAGCTCCTCGCCACCCTCGGCCGCGCTCGCTACGTCTTCGGCGGTCGCGGCGTCGTGCACCCGTCCTGGCGCCTCTGGCGCCCCGCCGGCGGCTTCGCCGTGGCCCCGCTGGCCGACATTCTCCGCGTCGGTGTTCCCGCTTCTCTTTCCGGCGTGAGCGGCTACGTCGGCATCATCGTACTCACCGGCATCCTGGCGCGCTTCGGCAAGGCGCACCTCGCCGCCTACGGTCTGGGAATACGGTTCAACTTTCTGCTCATGTCGCTGCCCTTCGGCTTTGCCGCCGCCGTGCTGACGCTGTCCGGCATGGCCGCGGGCGCGCGGCGACAGGAGCGCGTCACCACGTACGTCCTGCGCGCCGGAGCCATCGTCGTCGGGATCATGACCGCCGCCGCGGCACTGCTCTGGTGGCGGCCGGAGCTGTGGTTCGGGGTGTTCACCCGGGACGCCGCGATTCTCGCCGTCGGGCGCGACTACTTCCGCATCATCGGCCTGTCGTTCCCATTCACCGGCGTGACGATGGTGCTGGCGAGCGCGTTCCAGGGCCTCGGCCGTGCCACCACGCCGTTGTTCCTCTCGATCACCCGGGTCGCCGCGGTCTTGACCGTGGCCCTGATCTGCACACAGTGGCTGGGTATGGCCGATCGCGCCGTCTTCGTCACAGTCGCCGCGGGGAACATGCTGTCGGCGGGCATCCTCGTCGTTCTCTTCCTGCGACTGCAGAGGTCGTGGCCATGACGGGGCGCGGGCACCTCTGCCTGCTGTCGTTCGCGCTCCCACTCGCCGCCCTCTGCCTGGCGGCGGCCGCGAGGACGCCGGAAAGCGCAACGCCGCCCCGCTTCTTCTTTTCCGGCGACGGCGCGCTGACGTTGGAGAACGCCCACAACGGCGAGCGCCTGCACGTCCGCTACCGGCGGGCGGACGGCTCCTACGACCCGGCGGCCCTGGCCGAGCTGCGCCACTTTATGCGCTCGCGGGGCGACAATCGGGAAGGCGCCATCTCCCTGCGCCTGATCGCGGAGATCGACTATGTCGAAGACCTCGCCCGGCCCAGGCGTCTTCTGCTCGACTCCGGCTACCGCAGCCCCGCCTACAACGACGAGATCCGTGCCCGCGGCGCCCGCGCGGCCAGCGTCTCGCTGCACACCCAGGGGCTGGCCGCCGACCTGCAGTTCATCGGGGTCGACATCCACCGGCTCTGGCTGCGCCTGCGGACGATCGGCTGCGGCGGCGTCGGCTACTACAAGGAAGGCAACTTCCTCCACATCGACGTCGGCCCGCCGCGTTTCTGGACGGCGGCCACCTCCAAGGTCGACCAGAATCTCTCCGCCGGCAATGCCCGTGTCTTCGCCCGCACCGACTTCGACCGCTATCCGCAGCTCGACGGCGCCGCGATCCAGCTCTACAGCATCACCGCGTTTCCGCTGCGCGTGTCGACGACGGCACGGGTGCTCGGCGGCCCGCAGCCGGTGACGGCGAAGCTGGCGCCGGACGGCGACGTGAAGGCCGACGGCGACTGCCTGCTGATCGACCACGGCACGCGGCACGTCCTGCGCGTTTCCGGCCATCCCGAGGTCGCCCGCGGCCGCCGCCTCCACCTCGAGCTCGCCACCTGCACCCCGCGCCTCGAACGCACGCCCGAGAAGATCGACACCAACGAGATCAAACTGAATCAGTGAGTCACTGAATCAGTGAGTCATTGACCAATTGATCAATTCATTTAATGAATCAGTGACTCAGTGATTCAGTGACTCAGTGATTCAGTGACTCAGTGATTCAGTGATTCAGTGATTCAGTGATTCAGTTCCTCACTGGGCGGGGCGAACTTCTCGATGCGGTGGTTCATCGTGTCGGAGACGTAGACGTTGCCCTGGGCGTCGGTGGCGATGCCGATGGGGTGGTTGAAGTCGCCGCTGCCCGAGCCGCTCTTGCCCCACACGCCGGTGAGCTGCTTGTTGGTGTAGCGGGCGAAGCGCTGGTTGTTCGAGTCGGTGTCGTAGACGTCGTTGCCGTGCACCGCGATGTAGGGCTCGGTGTAGAACTCCTCCCAGCCGAACACCTGCCAGTCTTCGAGGAACTTGCCGCCGGCGTCGAACACCTGGATGCGGTGGTTGCCGGTGTCGGCGACGTAGACCTTGCCGGCGGCGTCGACGGCGATGCCGACCGGCTCGATGAACTGCCCGGGCTTCGAGCCGTCCTTGCCCCATACCGCCTTGCGCTTGCCGTCGGGGCCGTAGGCGAGGATGCGCTTGTTGCCGGTGTCGGTCACGTACACCGTGCCGTCGGCCGCGACGGCGATGCCGCGCGGACCCCAGAAGGTGGGATTGTCGAGCTTGGGCTCCGTCTCCCCGGTGCCCGCGGCGGTCCACTGCGCCAGGAAGTTCCCGTCGCCGTCGAACTTCTGAATGCGGTGGTTCCAGGTGTCGGCGACGTACACCGTGCCGTCCGCGGCCACGGCCACGCCGCACGGGTCCTTGAACTGTCCGGGCCCGTTCCCTTGCGTGCCCCAGACCTGGAGCGGCTTGCCGTCGGGGCCGAGCTTCTGGATGCGCTGGTTCTTGGAGTCGACGACGTAGACGTCCCCGGCCGCGTTCACGGCCAGTCCGCGGGGCTCGTTGAACTCGCCGCGCCCGGCTCCCTTGGAGCCCCACACCGCCGTGGCCGCCAGGATCGAGGGCTGGCGCGGATAGCCGCGCGCGGCGGGCGGCGGATTGACGGCGATGGGGCCGAAGTTCATCCCCGGCTTGACGTCGCGGTAGGCGAACATCACCGCGTCGCTCGAACCGGTGGAGTTCCACGCCATGCGCGTGAACAGCCAGCGCATGAACGCGGGCGGGGTCACCTGGTTCCACGCCGGCTCCCACCAGCCGCGGATCTCGAACGGGACCTTGTCGTACTTCTCCTCCAGCGCCTTGTCGAGCGAGGTGGCCGTGTCGGTGTTGGTGATCACCACCGGGGTGTCGACGTTGCGGATGTCGGCGCCCCAGTTCACCGGGTAGTGGCGCAGGTACCAGCTCAGCGGCCAGGTGGCGTCGCCCGAAACCGCCAGGCGCGTCTTCGTCCCGGTGCCCAGGGTCTCGGCGATCGAGTCGATCCGCTTCATCACCTTGTCGGTGATGTCGTAGGTCGACTGCACGTAGGCCAGCATCTCGGCGTGGCGGTGGGCGTGCGGCTCGACCGGGTTGGGGGCGTCGTAGAGGAAGTTCACGGTGATCAGCGTCCAGCCGGTCAGGGCGCCGACCGCCACCAGCGGCAGCGCCGTGCCGGCGCGGCGGATCGCGCCCGTTTCGATCAGGCGGGCGAACCAGATCGCCGCCAGGATCGCCAGCGGCAGGATCTGCGGCACCAGCAGCCACGGCACCTTCTCCTGCGCCCAGCCGTAGAAGCACAGCGAGCCCAGGGCCCACATCATCACGAAGCGGGTGAAGCGGTCGGGCAGCCACACCCGCGCCACGCCGATGGCGCCGAGGCCGAAGAGGGCGATCAGGACGACGGGGGCCAACGCGGAGCCGAGGTAGAGGAGGACCGCGAACGCCACCAGCCCGATGCCGACGGCGTAGCGCATGGCCTTGAAGATCGCGTCGGAGCTGCTGGCGTTGACCAGCGCGCCGAACATCACGGCCAGCGCCGGAAAGACGATGAGCGGGTCGTAGAGCGCGAACTGCGGCACGTAGTACCACCACGGGCCGCCGATGCGCTTGATCTCGTGCTGGCCCCACCAGTACGACAGCGCCCGCGTCACGCCGTTCCAGTTCTTCGGATGCGCGCCGATCGAGGTGTAGAAGACGAGCCAGATGACGGCGAAGATGGCCGCCGTCGTCACCAGCGGCAAAGCCGCTCGCCGCAGCAGCTGGCCGCACTCCGCCACCGCGTCGCCCAGCGGCCGGCTCCCGTGCACCACCTCCCACAGCATCATCAGCGCGAACGAGAGCAGGAAGGCGGGCCCGAGGAAGTACATGTCCTCCTTGGTGCAGAAGGCCAGGGACAGCGCCGCGCCGCAGAGGTAGAGGTACTTCGAGGCCCGCGTCTCCCCATAGCGAAAAGCGCAGTAGACGAACGCCAGGTTGCACAGGGCGAGGTAGATGTCGTGGCGCACGAAGCGGGTGAAGTAGGTGAACGAGGGCGAGAAGCTGAGCAGGGCGAGGAGGGCCAGGGCGGCGGTGCGGCCCAGGTAGCGGCGCAGCGGCCAGGCGAAGGCGAGAATGCCGAGGCCGAACATCACCGCGCTCAGCCGGCCGGTGAAGTCGCTGTCGCCGAACAGCCACAGCATCGCCGCCGTGGCGTAGTAGAGCAGCGGGCCGTGGTAGACCGGGTCGTACTGGTAGTCGCCCACGCCCTGCTGCGTGATCTTCCAGGAGAAGAAGGCGTGGATCGATTCGTCGTGGTGGTAGGGGCGAACCCCGAGGTGGTAGAGGCGCAGGAACAGGGCGAGGGCGAAGATGGCGAGGTAAAGGCACTGCTCGAGCGTGAATCGCCCGGCGAATTTGCGATCAAGTGCGCTCTCTGTCATAGGATCGCGGTCAGAACGGAGGCCTTCGATAGAGTTGATGGTGTCTATATGGCGACCTCCTGGTTGTCAATCTTGGACGCCCGGGTGGGCTGGAGATGAAGATTTCGATCGTAGTTCCGGCGTTTAACGAAGCCCGCCGCATTCTTCCCTCGCTCGAACAGATCTTTCCCTACATGGACCGGCAGCACCCCGACTACGAGGTGCTGGTGGTCGATGACGGCAGCACGGACGAGACGGTGACCCTGGTGCGGCGCCACTTCCACGGCCGCCCGCAGCTGCGCCTGCTCGGCTACGGCGCCAACCGCGGCAAGGGCTATGCCGTGCGCTACGGGGCGGAGCAGGCCACCGGCGACGTCGTGCTCTTCTCCGACGCCGACCTGTCGACGCCGATCGAGGAGCTGGAGAAGCTGCTGCCCAAGGTGGCGGAAGGCTACGACGTGGTGATGGGGACGCGGGCGCATCCGCAGTCCGACGTCCGCATCCGCCAGCCCTTCTACCGCACCTACGGCGGCAAGCTGTTCAACGCCCTGATCCGCCTGCTGCTGCTGCCCGACTTCCACGACACCCAGTGCGGCTTCAAGCTCTTCCGCCGGGAGCCGATGCTGCCGGTGCTGCGGCGCCAGCGCGTGGATCGCTTCGCCTTCGACGTCGAGCTGGTCTACCTGGCGCAACGGGCGGGCCTGAAGATCGCCGACGTGCCCGTGGTGTGGATGAACTCGCCGGAATCGAAGATGGGCCTCGGCGGCATCGCCCGCGCCGTCGCCGACGTGCTGCGGATCTGGGCCCGCCACCTCTTCGGGGGCCGCCGGCTCTCATGAGCACGCCGCTGTGCCCGGTTGGCGCCACCGGTGGGAGACGGGCGCAGCGCCGGGGGAGTTGATGGGGCGAGCGGTCAAGCTGGCCCTGCTGGCGATTCTGCTGCTGGCGGCCGTCTTGCGCGTCTACCGGCTCGGCGACCTGCCCGCCGGGCTCTACTGCGACGAAGCGGCGCTGGGCTACGACGCCTACTCGATCGTCAAGACCGGCCGCGACGAGAACGGCGTGCGCTGGCCGCTGTTCTTCTGGTCGTTCGGCGTCAGCTACAAGAACCCCGTCTACATCTACGCCGCCACGGTGCCGATCGCCGCCCTCGGCCTGGACGAGCTCAGCCTGCGGCTGACCTCGGCGGCCTTCGGCGTGGCCACCGTGGCGGCCGTGTTCTTCCTCTGCCGCGCGCTGTTCTCCTCCGGCGTCGGCCTGCTGGCCGCCCTCGTCCTCGCCGTCTGTCCGTGGCACATGCAGTTCAGCCGCATCGCCTTCGAGCTGATCTCCTTCCCCTTCCTGTTCACCATCGGCGTCACCCTGCTGGTCCGCTTCACCCAGGGCCGGCGGACGCTGCCGGCCGCGTTTCTGTTCTTCGGCCTCTGCCCTTACGCCTACGCGATTGCCAACCTGTTCGTGCCCCTGTTCCTCGCCGGCTTCGCCGTTCTCTACGCCGACCGGCTCTGGCGCCACTGGCGGCAGACGCTGCTGGCACTGGTCGTCATCGCCGCCGCGGTGACGCCGATGCTGCGCTTCGATCTCGCCCACCGCGACCAGGCGGGGCAGTACTTCCACAACACCACGTTCATCGAACCCGGCATGAGCTGGGGCGCCGTGGCGCAGCAGTTCGAGCGCAACTACGTGCAGTTCTTCTCCCATCGCTTCCTGTTCGAGGACGGCGACGAGATCCTGCGCCACGCCGTGCGCGGCCACGGCGAGCTCTACCCGGCCTTCCTGCCCCTGCTGCTGCTCGGCGGCGCGGTGGCGCTCTTCCGGCGCGATCGCGGCGCCAAGCTGATCCTGTGGTGGCTGGCGCTGTACCCTGTCGGCGCCAGCCTGATGACCGAGATCCCGACCGCCTCGCGCGGCTTCATCGGCGTGGTGCCGTTCTGCGTCCTCGTCGCGCTCGGGGCCGGCGGCGTGCTGTGGGCGCTCGCCCGGGTGCTGCGCTACCGGCCGCTGGTGCTGGCGGCGCAGGCCGCGGCCCTGGCCGCCGGCGCCTACGTGCTGGCGCCCCAGGTGTGGCACTACCTCGATCTCTATTTCAACCAGTACGCGCGTTACTCGGCTCCCTACCCGGACGGCTTTCAGTACGGCTACCGCGACATGATCCACTACATGGAGGAGCAGCGGCCGAAGTACGCGCACCTGATGCTGACCGCCACCGACGTCAACCAGCCCTACATCTTCGCGCTGTTCTACCGCCCGGTGGATCCGGCCACCTATCACCGGACCCACGACATCGGCTACGAGGTCCTCGACCCGGCGGAGATCGCCCGCTACGACATGAGCCGGCCGATTCTCTACGGGCTGCGCCCCGACGAGCTGCGTTACTTCAGCGACTACACGATCGAGAAACGCATCGTCGCGCCGGGCGGACAGGTTCCCTTCGTGATCGCCGAGCTGCGCGCGCGCAAGCACTTCCTCGCCCACTGGCTCAGCCTGGGCCCGTTCGACAACCACGGCAACCGGGGGATCGGCCGCGACGACATCGGACCCGGCGACGTCCGCAAGAACCGTTTCCACGGCGCCTACGGCGACGTCTACTGGCACCCGGTGCAGCAGAACTACCTCCGCGTCGACCTCAACCGGTTCTACGCCCGCACCGATCCCGACAGCCCGAACAACCCCGAGCACATGTGCGCCTACAACTACACCACGATCCGCTCGGCGACGGCGCAGTCGGGCTTCGTCGAGATGGACGGATCGGACGACTGGGCGCGGGTGTGGCTGAACGGGGCTTCGTTGCCGTCGCAGCCGGTGCTGCTGCGCGAGTCGGCGCAGCGGTTCCCGATCGAGCTGCGGCAGGGCGACAACGGGCTGCTGGTGAAGAGCTGCGAGGACGTCGGCGAGTGGTATTTCACCGCCCGCCTGACCGACGGCGCCGGTCGCGATCTGCCCGGGATCGAGGACAGCGCGACGTTTCCGCCCGCGCCCGCGCCGCCGCCCGCGGCGCCGGTCGCCGCCGCCGACCTGCAGGTGGTCGAGGGCTTCGACGCCGTCCTGCGCGCGTCGCAGACCTTCGCGAGCTACCCCGACTACCGCGGCAGCAGCCCGGGGTGGCGCGAGTACCTGCGCGATCGCGACGGCGAGATCGTCTGGCGCTCCGCCGCCTTGCCGGCGCAGAAGCCGACGGTGCTGGTCTTCACCGCTTCGCTGGGCGAGCCGCCGGGCACGGCCGATCTGTACGTCAACGGCGAGTACGCCCTCAGCTTCGCCACCGACGACAAGCCGGGGACCAAGGTGTCCCAGCGCGGCGACTTCCGCCTGGTCTTCGTCTCCAAGAAGATCACCCACGGCAACTCCGGCGTGATCTATCTCACCGTGCCGGCGCGCGTGGTGACGGCCGGAAAGCCGCTCGAGCTGCGCGTGGCGCACTCCGGCGGCGTCCCCGAGTCGTGGTTCCTGCTCAGCGGCTACCGCGACACCGCCGCCTTCGAGCACGTGACGCCGGCGACGGCGGCGGCGGTCGGTCGCTAGGTGCGGCAGCTCGGGCTCGAGAAGTTGACCGACTCTCCTCCGGTCCCTCTCCCGGATGGGAGAGGGCTAGGGTGAGGGGGATTTGACAATTCCCGATCAATCGCTTCCTCTCCGATCGAACAATGGGAGCCCGGTGAAGTCCTTGAGTCGCAACCAACGTATCCGCTCGCGGCGCCTACGACACGAGCAAACCGGGGCGGAGAGTCGACTCTGGTCGTACTGGCGCGATAGCCAACTGCTGGGCGCGGCGATCTAGGAGCTTCGTGAGCAAGGGCGACGCTACGGTGGATGAGAGACATTCAATCCCCCTCACCCTGACCCTCTCCCATCCGGGAGAGGGAACCAGAACGCCGTCCGCCGGACCCGCAGAAGATCCGGTGCCAGGCACCGTGACCGCCGCGCCGGCGCCTCGTCGCTGGAGCCGCGGTGCGCTCGCGGCGCTGGCGCTGGTGCTCGTCGTCGCCGGCGGCCTGCGCTTCTGGAAGCTGGGCGATCTGCCCGCCGGCTTCTACTGCGACGAGGCCGCCAACGGCTACAACGCCTACTCGTTGCTCGCGACGGGGGCCGACGAGAGCGGGGTGCGCTGGCCGCTGTTCGTGTGGTCGTTTCGCACCGCCTTCAAGAACCCGGTGTACATCTACTCGACGATGGCGCCCGTGGCGCTGTTCGGCCTGAACGAAGCCAGCACGCGGGCGACGGCGGCGTTCTATGGCGTGCTCACCGCGCTCGCGGTGGCCTGGCTGGGGGCCGAGCTCTTCGGCGTCACCGCCGGCCTGGCGGCGGCGATGTTCCTGGCGGTGCAGCCGTGGCACCTGCACTTCAGCCGCATCGCCTTCGAGCTGATCTGCTTTCCGTTCCTGTTCGTCACCGCCGTGGCCGCGGCGCGCCGCGCCGTGCGGCTCGGCGGGGGGCGCTGGCAGTGGCGCTGGCATTTCGCCGCGCTGCTCTTCGCTCTCTGCCCCTATGCCTACGCGCCGGCGAAGGTGTTCACGCCGCTGTTCCTGCTGTGGTTCGCCTTCGTCTACCCGGAGGCGCGGCGCGCCGGGCGCTGGGCGCTGCCGACGCTGGTGCTGGTCAGCGTGCCGTGGGTGCGCTTCGACTGGCTCCATCGGGCGCAGAGCCTGCTGCGTTTGCGGACCACGTCGATCGCCACCATCACCACCCAGCCGCTGGAGCTGGCGTGGACCTACTGGTGGCACTACGTCGCCTTCCTGACCCCGGGCTTCCTGTTCCAGCACGGCGATCCGCTGGTGCGGCACGCGGTGCGCGGCTTCGGCGAGCTGTCGCTCACCAGCGCCCCCTTCGTCGCCGCCGGCGTGCTCGCCTGTGCCGTCGTCGGCCGCGACGGCCTGCTGCTGCTCGGCTGGCTGCTGCTCTATCCGCTCACCGCGGCGTTGCAGATCGAGGTGCCGAGCGCCACCCACGGTATCATCGGCGCGCCGGCCTTCGCGCTGTTGGCGGGGCTCGGCGTGCAGGCCGCCGGCGACGTGCTGGCGCGGCTGCGCTGGCGCCGGGTCGGCCGCGGGCTGGCGGGCGTCGGAGCGCTCGCCCTGGTGGCGCTGCTGGCGGCGGAGACGGTGCGCTACTGGCGCGCCTACGCCACGGAGTACCCGAAGTACTCGGCGGCCGGATGGGACGGGTTCCAGTACGGCTACCGCGACGCGATCCACTTCATGCAGCGGCAGCGCTCCGACTACGACCTGCTCCTGCTCACCGACACCGAGGTCAACCAGCCCTACATCTTCACGCTGTTCTACCCGCCCGCCGATCCCCGCATCTGGCAGAAGCGTCGCGACTCCGGGTTCAACGTCGTCAACCCGGCGGCCTACCCGCCGTACGGCGACCGGCATCGCGTCCTGTTCGCGCTGCGCCCGCAGGACCTGGAGGACTTCAGCGACTACACCGTCGAGCGCACGGTGGTCGCGCCGGGCGGGCGGACGGCGTTCGTGATCGCCGACGTGCGTGGGCGCAAGCGCTTCCTCGACAACTGGTGGACGCTGGGGTTGTTCGACAACGCCGGCGACGCCGGCGCGCGGCGCGACGACATCGACGTCGGCGACATCCAGCCGCGCTACCCCGGCCGCTTCGGCGAGGTGGGGTGGCGACGATTCCAGCGCGGCCACGGGCGCGTCGACCTGAACGCGTGGTACGCGCTGGCGGACCGCGACCACCCGGGCAACCCGGAGTGGGTGTGCGCCTACCTGGCGGCGTTCATCGACGCGCCGTCGGAGGCGACGGCCTACCTCGAGGTGAGCGGGTCGGACGATCGGCTGCGCGTCTGGCTCAACCGCCGGGAGCTGACGGGGGAGCCGCTCGTGCTCGGCGAGCAGCCGCAGCGACGCCCGGTCGCATTGCAGGCCGGCTCCAACGAGCTGGTGCTGAAGAGCTGCGAGCGCATCGGCTACTGGTGGCTGCAGGCCCGCCTGACGGACGGCGCCGGCCACGACCTGCCGGGAATCGGCTGGAACGGCGACAAGCCGCGCTGGCAGCGCGGCCCGGTCCTGCCCTACGACGGCGTG
>CAZYMF010000028.1:14788-36597 GCA_964648215.1 uncultured Binatia bacterium (SeqCode)
GGGCACGTCGACCACGGCAGAACTCGGTCCGGGACTGATGCTGGCGAACGCGCCGGCGGTGATACGAACCGGCATCACGGCAACGCCAACACCTCTCTGCCCGCTGGGCGACGGTCATCCGCTACTCTGCCGGGGCGGCACCGACCAGGGCAAGGTGTGCTCGCACGATGCGGACTGCGGCGGTAGCGGAATATGTACCAGGCATGGTCATCCTCGCGACTGTCTGGAGCAGGGGCTCTACAACGGGGACGGGGCCGGAGGCCCACGCTGCTTTGCCGCCGCAGGACAATGCGTCCGCGGACAGTGCGATCGGGGCCTCGATGGGGGCAAGGCGTGCACCGTCGCTGCCGACTGTCGCGGCGGCGCCCTCGGCGGTCAGCCGGGTGACAGGTACGCCGACAATGTGGTCGGATGCTCCACCGAGTCGAACCGCTACGTGTTGGGGCACCCGACCGATGCCCGCTACGCCTCCGACCTTGCGTTCTATGCAGGTGGCCCAGGAACGACCGACGACGAGCTGTGGGCAGCCCAAGCCGGCCTCTCTGCTGTGAAGCAGTGGTACGGCCCTCCCGTCTACGCCACCGACCAGGCCGCCTCACGAGTCATCGGGCAGCTCAACATGTTTCAGAACGACGAGTACCGCATTCCGGGCGACGTTACGATAACCGGCAGCGCGATCCCCTATTCGTTTCCCGAGAGAACTGCCAGCGTCGCCGTCGACCCGAGAACGGGAGATGTCTGGACCAGCGACGGGGCGTATTACCTGGCCAAGTACACGCACCCGGTCGCGGCTGCAGGTGCTCTCCCGGCGTTGACCCTGTGCGGGCCAGCGAGTGACTGCCACCCGGACGCGGCCGCCATCTCGCCCGGCGGAAAGCTCGCGGCGACAGACGCAGCAAACAGCAAAGTCTACATCTGGCTCTCGCTGCCAACCTCGGACTACGCGGCGCCGGACATCACGCTCGGCTCCGGCGGCTGCAACGGCGGCGGCAATGCGAGCGCTTCGACGCTTTGCGGGCCTCGCAGCGTTGCGTGGCGGGGCGAGGATCTGGTCGTCTCGGATAGTCGGAACAGGCGCGTGCTGATCCTCAAGGCGAAGGCCGGACCGACCTACAGCTTCCCGGCGGACTACGTGCTCTGTCAGCCGAACTTCACGACCACGAGCGCCGGCGTCGACGCGAACAAATGCAACATCCTCCGCCAAGTGGCAACGTACAAGAGCGGGGCTCGGGGCGACACGCGGCTGGTCGTCGTGGACCAGCTCAACCACCGGGTCCTCGGCTGGGCCGATCCGGAGTCGTCGCAGTCACCGACGTGGCTGTGGGGCCAGACCAGCTGGACAACCAACAGTCCGGGCGTGAGCGCCACGTCGCTGACCTATCCCAGGGGCGCGGCGTTCGGCGACAAGGATCTTTTTGTATCCGACGCCAATGGGAGAATCAGCCGGTTCCCGTTGCCGGCGCAGATCCCGCCGAAGGCGAATACGTCCGTGAGCTGGATCGGCCAGCCCAACGGCACGAGCAACCTGCCGCAGAAGGTCAACCGGATCGGCTGGCCGCTGAACAACGGCCAGGCGGCGTTCGACTCTCACGGCGGAATCTACCTCCTGGTGCCGAACGAGAACCTGGTCGCCTACTACGCCGACAAGGCCGACACGCACCGGGGTGTGCCGGCAACGAAAATCCTATTTCAGGACGGTGGTTCCGACGACCAGCTGGCGAATCGCGGCGGCTCGGTATCGGCCAGGGGCATCAACGGGGCGTGGTCGATCGCGGTTGACTCCGCCGATCACCTCTATGTCTGCGACAGTGGCAACAACCGCGTCCTGGTCTGCAATGATCCGTCGATTCACGGCGATACGCAGTGTAGCAGAGTGATCGGCCAACAGGGCTCGTTCACCACCTCCTTGGCGAACTCCGGCGGCGTCAGCGTCTCGTCGCTCTGGGAGCCAGAGGGATGTTGGGTGGACAGCTCCGGTGCGTTGTGGATCGCTGACACGTACAATCACCGGGTCAAGCGGCTGCCGCATCCGCTGGTCTCCGATGCCGGCGACATTATCATCGGCCAGCAAAGCGCGACGGCGAACAGCGCCGCGGGTTGCTCTTCACCTCAGGCGACCACACTCTGTTTCCCTCACGATGTTGCCCGCGTCGCGCCAAGGAGAAAGACGGACTATGTCTGGATCACCGACTGCGGCCCAGGCGAGTGGGGGGCTTGCCGCATCGTCGGACGTGTCTTCGGTCGCATGGCGCCGGTCAACTCGGCGCTTGACGTCGTTCTCGACAACGGCGGTGCACAGTCGTTCGGGACATTTTCGTATTATTCGCTGGCCGGGAGTCAGTCGAGCGGGAACCTGTTTGCGATTATCACGCCAGGGATTGCGGAGTTCATCTATCCGTTTGCCAGCAACCAGAAGCCGCTACGCTGCATGGGGATGGGCAACTGCACCAATCGCGGTGGGGGCACTGGGTATGTTACCGATGCCTGGTCAACCAGCATCGGGCACATGGCCATTGATCAGGGCACGGGCGACCTGTGGATTCCTGGGGCGGGCGAAGGTGCCCGATCAATGGTTGTTGTCTACGCCCCCGATGCGCCGACCTGGACGCCCACGGTCACGCAGACCGAGGCTGCCGACGCGCCGACGCGTGCCGCGACGCCCACGAATCCCGAAAGATCCTTGGGCGCCACTCCCGTGGCCGCCGCCGCGATTCCGTCGAGTACGCGGGTCGCCGATCACAACTCTCAGTAGTCCCGTGCGTCGTGGACGTCGACGATCAGCCCGGTCGTGTTCTTGCCGGCGTCTCTGCACCGTCTTGTCCGGGCCGGTACGGCGAGGCCTGGGACGCTGGACAACGACATTGAGGCGGGCTGAATTGGCGACATGAAGCTCCAAGGTCACTGGATCGGGCACTGGGTCAACGCGTTGTTTACGGCCTTGGCGAGGCAGTCGACGGTGACTCGCCCTTCTCCGTTGCAGTCGAAGCTCGGGCAGGATTCCCGTGAAGCGGTGCCAAGCGTGATGTTGACCCCTTGGACCAGCTCGTCGGCGCTCACCGCACCGCTGTGGTCGCAGTCGCCCACGCACAGGACGGGTGTCAACGTTGGGGTGCTACTCGGCGTCTTTGTTGCGGTGTCCGTTGGCGTCCTCGTTGGTGTCGCTGTGCTCGTGTCGGTTTCGCTCGCCGTGGGTGTGGATGTTCCCGTTGGAATCGTGCTCGGGGTCGGGGCAATGGTCGCGATCGCGGTGTCGGTGGCGGTCGGCGTCGGCGTCTCCGTGGGCGTCTCCGTTGGCGGATAGGTGCCGGTCGACGCCTCGATCAGGAAGGAACCCGTCCCGGAACGGATTGACGGCGAGCTCGTCCTGACCCCGACCAAGCCGGGGTCCCAGGTGCCCCAGTCGTCGGTGCTGTCGGACCACGCCAGGCCGCCACCATAGCCGATGATGTCCATGTAGATCCGCCAGCGCGTACCGTTCCTCTGGATGAGCATGGGCCCTTCGACGCCGGCGTTGTTCGCAGCCCAGCCTGCCCAGTCCCCGGATTGCGCGACGACGTAACCGGCAGCCCTCGATGCACTGCTCGCGTAGCCGATCGTGGCCGCGCTGACGTACCAGAGATTGTACTGACCGTTCGGGGAGCTTCCGGGCGAGAGCAGATAGGTGTCGTACATGGTCGGGGGGAGTGCCCCGCTGACCTCGATGGGGGCGGACCATGAACGCAGTTCTGTGTCCTCTGCATCGAGCATGGTCGGGTGGATATTGCCGACATCTCCACCGCTGCACGTCACGCCGACGTTCACCAGGATATGGATCGAGCCGTCGTCATCGACGAACCATCGCGGATTCCAGGTCGAGTGCGTGCCGGATGGCGCCGCGGTTACGTCCGTCACCCACGTGTAAGGCCCGCAGAGGTTCGCGGCCTTCATGATCCCGAACAGGTTTTCGCAGGCGACGAGGGAGTTGTACTCGAAAGCGATCCAGTATTGGCCCTCGTAGTGCATGAGGGAGCTGGCGAGCGTACTGACGGACACGCCGGTTCCACCCGGTCCGGGAAACTGCTGGATCGGATTCGAGCAGTCTGCTGGGGTGCTAAAGGTTCGGCCGTCGGTTGTCTGATAGATGTACAGGTGGTTCGCGTCTCCGTGCCTGAACGTGGACAGGTAGAGGGGCCGGGTCAGCGTCGGCAGCGGCGTCTCGGTGGGCGTATGCGTAGCCAAGGGAGTCGCGGTTGGGGACGGGGTGAGTGTTCCTGTGGGAGTCGGGCTGGGCAACGGAGTCGCCGGGCACGAACTTTCGTCCACCGCGATGTCGTACTCTGTCCCCAGGCAACGAACGGCCGCACAGCGATCGGAATCGGAGAGAACGCCGGCCCATTGCGCCGCTTGCGCGATGTCACCAACGAAATGCTGGTTCGTCTGGACGGCGGCATATCCCAGGTGTGCCGTCTGCGTGTGGGAAAAGGTCTGCGCGTTGATGGGCGCGCCATCGGTGGCGCCATCGAGGTAAAAGCGCGCGGTCAACGAATCGTAGGTAACGGTGACAATGTGCAAGGCGGAGGTTCCGATACCGGTGTCGCTGGTGCCGATTTCGGCAAGGTAGGTCCTTGCCAGGCCCTGTACACCGCTGGAGGCGACGATGTGGAAATCACGCCCACCGTTGGCGTCAGCCAGGATCGATCCGTAGCCGCCCAAGCTGGCAGCCTTCACCACCGCCAGGAAGGTGAAGGTCGGCGTCGTCCGGGGCAGGTTGAGGTCAAACGCCCCCGCGCCGCTGAATCGCACGACCGGGTGCCCGCCGACCACCGTTGCTGCGTAGATCGGGGCGGTGCCCTGCGCCGTTGCCAAGTTCTCGCTGCCGCTGCTGTCCGCCCATGTCGTCACCGGGTCGCCGTCGCTCGCGCCGATGGAGTCCGCCGTCCACCAACCCGTCAGGTGCGCGGCGTCGGGCAGCGATGAACACACCCGGCCGGCCGCGCCTCGCGACGACGACAGTAGCGTTGTCGCGACGAGGAGCCATGAACCGAGTAACCGAGTCCAAACGCGTAGGTCCCTCATCGCCCCTGACGTCTTTGCCTGGCGCGGCCAGGTTACCGGCGGCGAAGCCACGACGATCGCGGTTCCCAAAACACATCGCTGCTGTCAGTTCAACCATATCTGTGTTGCGCGAACGCCCTTGTTCCGCGGATTCATGGCGAGGCGACTTGCAGCGTTACTTCTCTTGGTTGCTTTGACCTCGCCGTCGCTGACGCGGGCGGCGGGATATGCACGAGGCATGGCCATCCCAAAGGTTGCTTGGAGCAGGGTCTTTACAATGGGGACGGCGCCGGAGGCCCACGCCGTTTTGCCGCCGCAGCACAATGCGTCGCCGGGCAGTGTGATCGCGGCCTCGACGGGGGCAAGGCATGCATGGTCGATGCCGACTGCCGGGGCGGCGCCCTCGGCGGTCAGCCGGGTGACAGGTACGCAGAGAATGTGGTCGGCTGCTCCACCGAGTCGAATCGCTACGCGCTCGGGCATCCGACAGATGCGCGGGCGAGGGTGCCCGATCAATGGTTGTTGTCTAGATGTCGGCATGAAGCTGACGATCGTGGTCTCATCGCGTGATGCACGTCACCTCGTTACGTGCTGTGAATGCTGGCCTGGTGCAACGTGATGACGAAAGTCGTAAGCGGGTGTCGATCTGATCCTGCGGCGTGATCTTGAGGGCCTTCGAGGGCCTGGACTCGCCGCGACTGGTTGCTCTATAGGTGGCAATGCCACCGGATGGGTTTCGGGTGACACGGGAGGTTCTCCATGGGTGAGCGTCGAGAAGAGGGGCGTCGATGTGAGCCGCGCCTGCTTGTCTTGGTCCTCTTCGCTGCATTGCTCTTCGTGGCGTTCCGCGCTCCGAGGGCAACGGCGCAGACGGTAACACCGACGCAGACACCGACGGCTACACCGACGGTGACGCCGACCTCGTGTCGTGGAGACTTACCGGTCGTCGAGCCGGTCACGTCGCCCACCAACGAGCTCGAGCAAGTGATCCGTTTCTGTGGCCGCATCGTCGGCGCCAGCTCGATGTCGGTTCTCAATCCCCCGTTCCCGGCACCAAGCGTCACCTTCAGCGCGGGGTGCACGCTACCCTGCGTGGGCGGAAACTCGAGCTGCAACCAGGCGACGGTGCAGCTCGTGGCCAATCAAGCAAACGTGATCACGGTCTGCCAGAACAACGCGGAGTGCGGCGGAGGTGGTTGCGTCACCGTCGATGGGCTCGGAAATCCTCTCGTGATCCAGCAGATACAGTTGACCCCCACCCCGACGTGGACACCATCGGCAACACCAACCCACACGGGCGGAAGACCGGCGGTTCCCGTGGTGTCTTCCCCCGTCTCGCCGGCGGGCATCGCCATGGTGGTTCTGCTGCTCGTGGCCATGGTCTGGTTCCTCTTGGCGAGAGTTCCGGGACGCTGAGAGATGCCGGACGGGTTGCGCTGCCCGCGGCCAACTCTCGAATCCAGGCATACCTCACCGGCTGGGTGCCGCCGGCGACCCTCGGGTCGCCGAGCCGCGGATCGGCGAGGGCCGTTATCCTGGCGAGGACGCCGAGGGGCAGAGCCAGCACTCCAGCTGCGTGTTGATCGGTTGGTTGACCGCTCCCGGACACAGGCGGATGACGGCGGCCCGCACGTTTGTCGCCCACTCTTGGCCGTCGAAGTGACTCGAGAAGCAGACCACGCGATCGAAATCCTCACGGCGGCTCGGCACCGCGGCGGTCACGATCGTGTGCTCCTGCGTGTGGTACATACGCTCGAGCAGCGTCGGCTCCCCGTTCTGGCCGAAGACGCGCGGCCAGTCCGGGTTGGGCGTCACCAGGAGAACGCGTCCTGGCGCGGTCTGGGCGATCTCGACGATCCCGTCGGTGAGGTTGAACCCGTACTCGCTGCGCCACAGGCAGGTGGCATTGAGATAGGCGTAGGGGAGGAACGCCAGCGCCGTCAGCGTGACGCTAACCCAGCGACGCCGAAGGTGTTCCATCACCCAGGCCAGCGGCAGCACCGCGAGGTAGGTCATGCTCGGTAGCATGACGATCGCGCGCTTGAGCGAGAGCATGGGGTAGCCACTGTTCGCCAGCGCCAAGCCGACGATGTCGGACCCGAGCAGAACCAGCCAGAGCCAAGCGCACTGCAGCGTGCGGGCGCGCGTGCGGCCGCGCCCGGCCTGTATGCCGCTGAGGAGTGCCAGGGCCAGGCCGGCGAGGAAGAGGTAGCCGAAGGGCGGGCGGAGCCAGGCGCCGTCGGATCCGTATCCCGTCAGTGGTGTTCCGAGAGGCAGCCGCGCCGCTTGCCAGGCGATGCGAAGAAAGTAGTCGGGGGTGAGCAACTGCGTCGGGCGGAAGACGAACCAGATGTTGATCAGGTTGCGGATCTGCAGCAGGGCGGGCGCCCCGGCCACGATCACGCCGCCTGCCCACACCAAGAAGGGCCGAACGGTGCCGCGATGCCATGCCGAGACAATCACGCACAAGCTCACCACGCCCACCGCGGCCAGCCAGAGGAGCGGGAAATAGGCCGCCAGGCCGCAGGTGAGCCCCAGGGCGGCCCAGAGAAAGTCGCTGTCTCTCCGCTTCCAGGCCGCCAGAAAGAGCGCGTAGGCCGCATAGTAGGGCAACACGCCCGAGAGGTTCGGGTAGCTTACGAGCGTGAACACGTCGAACACGCTGTTCAGGGGAAGAAAAAGCGCCAGCAATACGGCGGCCTTCGCGCCGCTGGTCTGGCATGCCAGCGAGGCCGCGGCGATGACCAAAAGGGCCGATGTCAGGAGGTTGCCGAGGCGGTGGGTGAAGAGTGAGATGGAGACGTTCATGAACGCATTCTGCGCCGCCGCCTGAACGACGGTGAACTGGTGCCAGACGCCGCCAACACTGAGCGGATTGATCCAGGTATTGCCCTGCGCCATCTCTTCGCCGATCTGGTAGAAGCTGAGCGAGTCACCCGTGGTTGCCCAGCGCCAGTTGTTGTAGACGAAGGAGAAGGCAACGAAGAGGACGATTGCGTAGACGCAGAACAGGAATGTTAGCCCCGCGGGCGGGCACCTGCGCCCAGGCTGACGCGGATGGCGCCAAAGGAGCAGGTACAGGACCATCGCGCTCAGCCACCCGGCGAGCGGCAGCATCTGGCGATGCTCGGGATCGAGCCAGCCGAGGGGTACGAGCGCGACGACGCAGCCGATGCCGAGCGCGAGCTGGCGGGTCCGCAGTTGTCCGCAGGCTGGAGCAGAGAATCCCATGGGAACGCTCTTTTAGCGCAGCCAGCGTGGCGCGGAGAAGAGAAAAAAAGCGGGGCACGGCAACCACGGGTGAAGTGCGCGATTCTCGACAAGGAGCAAGACAGCGGCTTTCATTGCCGGCCTTATCTCGGGCGGCTGCTCGAACGTGGACACCGACGCCTCGTCGGGCGGCGCGGAACGCGACGCTAAACTGACGGCAACCCCGCGAGTATTGTTGGCCGGAGCCGGGCGTGGTACAGCCACAGCCGACTTCAAACTCCGCAAGGGCCTGGAACTCTGAGTGAGCCGCTCGACTGAACCCCTGGTTTCGATCTGCATCCCCACGCGGAACCGTGCCCACTTGGTCGGAGCCGCGATTCGATCGGCGTTGGAGCAGACGTATTCGAATCTGCGCGTCGTCGTCGTCGACAATTGCAGCTCGGATGGCACGGCGGAGCTGCTCGAGAACTTCCGGCGCCAGTCTCCCGAGCGCTTCGCCTACGTGATCAACCCGACCGACGTGGGCATGCAGGGCAACTTCACCCGTTGTGCGGAGCTGGCCGAAGGAAAGTACTTCAAGATCCTCTGCTCGGACGACCGTGCCTACCCGACCTTGGTCGAGAAGCAGGTGGCGGCTTTGGAGGCGCACCCGAGCGTGGTGGTGGCCACCGCCCGGCGACGACGCCTCAGCGGCAGCCTGCTGTTTCGCCTCTACGATCCGCTGCTGAAGATGCGTTCCGGCCTGTGGCGGGGGAAAGACGCCGTTCGCTATATCTTCCGCGTGTCCAACATGATCGGCGGCAGCGCGCAGCTCATGATGCGCCTGGACGCGTTTCGTCCCGTCGGTCGCTACCGCGACGATCCCGTGGTCGGCAACATGTTCGACATCGAGCCGCTGCTCCGGCTGCTCGCCGGCGGCTGGGACCTGTACGTGTCGGACGAGATCCTGTGTGACTACAACTCGCACCTCTCGTCCTACACCACCGCCACCCTCACCGATCCTGCGATCCAGGAGTACTTCTTCGCCTTTCGCGAAGAGCAGGCCCGCGATCCGCTCTACGCCCCCTGTCTGCGTTTGCCGCGCGACTTGGAGGTTTCGAAGCGCAACAGCGTGTCCCTGTTGCTGCTCGCCGGCTTCGCGGCCACGTTTCCCACCCGCGATCGGCCCCGGGCGGCGCGTTTGTTCGACTACGTGATCGGTCACTACCCCGCCCTGTGGCTGCGCGCTTTACGCCGTGCGCTCGAAATGAGCTATTACCTGCCCGGGGGCCGGGCTGGCCAGAAGCCGATTGCCCCGGGTATGGTGGTGTGATGGCGAAAACCGCCGCGGCGTCAAAGGTCGTAATTCTTGCCGGCGGGCTGGGCACGCGCTTGGCCGAGGAGACCGAGGTGCGCCCCAAGCCCATGGTCGAGATCGGTGGCCGGCCGATCCTCTGGCACATCATGAAGCACTACGCCCGTTACGGCTTCACCGAGTTCTACCTCGCGCTCGGCTACAAGGGCGAGCAGATCAAGCGTTTCTTTCTCGACTACCACGCGATGAGCACGAATCTCACCGTGTCGCTCCGAGACGGCGCGAGCAGCATCCACGACGACAGCCAGAGCGACGACTGGACCGTTCACCTGATCGATACCGGTCTCGACACGCAAACCGGCGGGCGCGTGAAACGCCTCGGCGAGCTGCTCGGCGACGCTCCCTTCATGATGACCTACGGCGACGGCGTTGCCGATGTCGATCTTCCCCGGCTGCTGGAGTTCCACCGCACCCAGGGGCGCTTGGCCACTCTGACCGCCGTGCGCCCGCCGGCGCGGTTCGGTGCCCTCAGCTTCGATGGGCCGGTGGTGACGGCATTTCAGGAGAAGCCGCAGCTGGGCGAGGGATGGATCAACGGCGGGTTCATGGTGCTGGAGCCCGGAGTGCTCGACCGTATCGCCGGTGACGCGTCGAACTTCGAGGCCGACGTGCTGTGCCGCCTGGCGGCGGACCGCCAGCTGGTGGCCTACAAGCACGAGGGCTTCTGGCAGTGCATGGACACGATGCGCGACCTGCGTCTGCTGCGCAAGCTGTGGGACACCGGCGGCGCTCCCTGGAGAAGCTGGGCATGAGCGCGGCGGTGTTCTGGCGGGATCGTCCCACTTTCGTGACGGGCGCCACCGGTCTGGTGGGCTCGTGGCTCGTCCGCCGATTGCTGGACGAAGGCGCCGACCTCGTCTGCCTGGTCCGCGATCAGGTGCCGCAAAGCGAGCTGTGCCGCGGCGGAGCGGTCGGACGGGTCAAGGTGGTGTACGGAGACGTCACCGATCAGAGTCTGCTCGAACGCGTCCTCGGCGAGTACGAGATCGACACCGTCTTTCATCTTGCCGCGCAGACCATCGTCGGCGTCGCCAACCGCAACCCGGTCTCGACCTTCGACACCAACATCGCCGGCACGTGGCGCTTGCTCGAAGCCTGCCGTCGCAGCCCGGCCGTGCGGCAGATCGTGGTGGCGTCGTCGGACAAGGCCTACGGCGCAGTGGATCGGCTTCCCTACGACGAAGCGACGCCCCTGCGCGGGCAGCACCCCTACGACGTGAGCAAGTCCTGCGCCGATCTGATCGCTTGCTCGTACGCGCACACCTGGGCGCTGCCCGTCGTCGTTACTCGTTGCGGCAACTTCTTCGGTGGCGGCGACCTCAACTGGAATCGCATCGTTCCCGGCACCATCCGTTCGGTCGTGCGTGGGGAGCGGCCGGTGATTCGCTCCGACGGGCGGTTCGTGCGCGACTATTTCTTCGTCGAGGACGGTGCTGCGGCCTACATCCTGCTCGCGGAACACCTGGCCGGGAATCGCGCCTTGATCGGGCGCGCGTGGAACTTTTCCTATGAGCAGCCGCTGACGGTGATCGAGCTGGTGCAGAAGATCCTGGCCGTCATGGGCGCGAACCTGCCGCCCGAGATTCGCAACGAGGCGCAGAACGAGATCCGCGAGCAGTATCTGAGCGCGGCCCGGGCGCGCGCGGAGCTCGGCTGGGTACCCCGCTTCAGCTTGGAGCAGGGTCTGGAGCGGACGATTGCCTGGTATCGCGACTTCTTGCAGTCACCGACCCGGGGGGCGTCATGATCGACGGCGTCGAGGTCCACCCGCTGCGGCGCATCCCGGACGAGCGCGGCACCGTCTACCACATGCTCAAGCGCACCGACGCGCACTTTCGCGAGTTTGGCGAGGTCTATTTCTCCACCGTCTACCAGGGGGCCATCAAGGGCTGGCATCGGCACCGCCAGATGATTCTCAACTACGCCTGCGTCTACGGGCGCATCAAGCTGGTGCTCTACGACGATCGCACGTCGTCGCCGTCGCGGGGTGAGCTGACGGAGATATTCCTCGGTCCGGACAGCTACTCCCTCGTCGTTGTTCCGCCGCAGGTGTGGAACGGGTTCAAGGGCATGGCGCCGGAGTCCATCGTCGCCAACTGCGCCACCCTCCCGCACGACCCGGCGGAGATCGAGCGCAAGGACCCCTTCACCAAGGACATCCCGTACGATTGGTCCCTGCGTCACGGCTAGCGGCGGCGCCAGTAGTCGAGCAAGCCGAGCCTCGTGATCCAGGCGGCATAGTCGCTCCAGACGCTCTTCCAATCGATCGGCTCCCGTTCGCGGTCCGGGTTGCGGAAGCATGTAGCCGGGCCGCGGCTGGCTTCCGTCAGCGGGCAGGGTTCGAGACCGAGGGCGTCCCCGATCAGCTCGCGACAGACGCTACGCCCCCACTCGCCTGTCGTTGCCACCTGTCCCGAGGGGCGGCGGATCTGGGATCGACCGGCGAGCAGGTCTCGCGCGACGGCCACGTAGATCCTCGCCAGCACGCTCACCGGGAGATAGTCCGAGATGGCGTCGGGCGCGCCGAGCACGAAGGGCGCCCGGTTCAGTGAGCTGCGAATGAGGGACGGCACCAGGCGATCGTCGTTCTCGAGCGGGCCAACCGGGTTGGGGATGACCACCTTCGACAACGGCAGGCCGGCGTCGCCCGCGTGCCGCGTGAGCGCGTCCCAGACCTCGCGCTTGCTGCGCGCGTACGGTGTCGCGGGCGCCGCCGCCGAGTTGTCCCCTTCTCCCGGCTCGAAGAACGATCCAGAGTAGAGGATGCCGGCAGCCTGCTGCCGCGCCAGCGCCGCCACCAGGTCGGGTAGGGGGACGAGGCCGACCGCCCGGGCCCGGGCGACGTCGTAGGCGGGCGAGCGGAATGCTTCCATCCAGTGATGGTGGTGAATCCAGAGGAGCGGGCGCTCTCGGAGCACCCAGCGCGCGAGGTCGCCGTTTTCGGCGCTGAGGCCGAAATGAACCTCGCTGCACTCGCGCAGGAGACGGAGGCGCAACGCGTGCAGGCCCGAGTGCTCGGCTGCCGCGCGGTGGCAGAGCGCGTGCACCTTCCACCCGTCGGCGTGGAGAGCGCGCGCGATCCAGAGCGCGGTGAACGAAGACGCTCCGGTGATCGCGACGGCGGGCGCCGCCGCATCGTTCATCGCCGCTGCGCTCTCACTCCGGCCTCGAGCTGCTCGAGCATGTAGGCGAGCCTCGCGTGGTCGAGGCCCGGGTGCACCCCGATCCAGAAGGTGCGCCGGAGGATCTGGTCGGAGTTGACCAGATCGCCGTGCACGCGGAAGTCGACGTTGCGGTACGCCGGCTGGCGCGTGAGGTTGCTGCCGAAGAGCAGACGGGTGCCGATCTTGTGCTCCTCGAGGAAGGTGACGAGGGAAGCGCGCCCGATCGCCTCGCCGCAGTGCAGCGGAAAGCCGAACCAGCTGGGCTGGCTTCCCGCGGTCGGCTCGACGGGCACGAGGTTGTCGCGCAGCACCGGCGAGTGCTTGATCCCATCGTACAAGACCTGCCAGTTGGCGCGCCGCGCGGCGATGAAACCGTCGAGCTTCTGCATCTGGGAGACGCCGATGGCCGCCTGCATGTCGGTCATCTTGGCGTTGTAGCCGATGTTCGAGTAGACGTACTTGTGGTCGTACCCCGCCGGCAGGCCTTCGAACTCCCACGCGAAACGCTTGCCGCAGGTGTTGTCCTTGCCGGTATCGCACCAGCAGTCCCGGCCCCAGTCGCGCATGCTCTCCGCCACTCGCTTCAGGCGCCCGTCCGCCGGAATCACCGCGCCGCCTTCTCCGGTGGTGATGTGGTGCGCCGGATAGAAGCTGAGCGTGGCGAAGTCGCCGAAAGAGCCGGCCGGAGCCATCTGCCCGTCCGCCGTTTCGATCATCGCTCCCAGCGCGTCGCAGCAATCTTCGATGAGGTAGAGCCCTTGCTCGCGACACCAACGGCCGAGTACGTCGGCGCGGTAGGGGTTGCCCAGGGTGTGGGCGAGCACCACCGCTCGGGTACGCTCGCTCCGCGCGGCCATCACCGTTTCGGGCAGGACGTTCAAGGTGTGCAAGTCGACGTCGACGAACACGGGAACCCAGCCGTTCTGGATGATCGGGTTGACCGTGGTCGGGAAACCGGCGGCGGCGGTGATGATCTCGTCCCCCTTGTCGAGCGGAAGCCGGCCGAGCTCGCGCAGCATGGCGGAGCCCAGGCTGCTGACCGCGATGAGGTTCGCGCTCGACCCGCTGTTGACGAGCAGGGCCTGCGCCTGCCGAGCCAGGCGCGCGGCCAGCAGACCCTCCAGCTGGTGCGCGTAGCGTCCCGACGTCAACCAGAGGTCGAGGGAGGCGTCGATCAGGTGCGCCAGGTCCTCGGCGTCGAGAACCTTGGTCGTGACCGGAATGTAGGTGCTGCCGGCGACGAAGGGTCGGGATTGGTGTGCCAGCTCGTAGTAGCGGCGCGCCGCTGCCAACGCGTTCTTCCGGGCTTGCTCGGGGGAGTCGAGCTCGGTGGCGTCGCCCGCCGCCGTCGATGCCTGGGTGCCGCTCATGTTCGAAAGCTCTTCTAACGGAGTCGCCGTGCGCGAACAACCGCTCGTCTCCCTGGGGTTGGCGCTTGCTCTGCCGGCATCGGGGTGGCAAATCTTCCCCAGCGACCGAACAAGACCAGAGGCAAGTGGCGGGCGAGGGCTTCGACTCCAAGAACACGATGGCGAATGACGATTCGCCACGCTCCGAGCCCAAGACGGCAGTGACCGCGGCATCCGCCTCTGCCGCTTCGGCGCCGGGGATGGCGCCGAAGGCGAAGCTGGCGGCTCGGATCGTCCGCGCCCTGGCGCTGCTCGCTTCCGTGCTCTTGGTGGCGGCGGCGCAGCTCAAATTCGCCGCACCCCTCGAGCACGAGACGGGATGGTGGCTGGCGGGGGCGGCCATCGTCGTTGCCTTGGCCTGGCAGTTTCGCTTCGCGATCACCGATTGGACGCGGCCGGCGGGCCGGGAATGGGGTTGGGCGCCGCAGTGGTGGCGACGGCTGGCCGGGGGCGCGCTCGTGCTGGCGAGCGCGGTGCTCTGGGTCGATGCGAGTCGTCGCTTGTCGGCGAGCTGGCCTGCCAATTTCGATCGCGCCTGGTTGACCTGGTTCTTGGCCACGCCCCTGATGAGCCTCGGTTTTCGCATCTTGCAGCGACCTCTCACCGAATGCCGCAACCGCCTCTCCCGCTGGGAGTGGACGGCCCTTGCCGTCTCCTTCGTGGTGGCGACCGGATTTCACCTCGGCAACTTCGAGAACTTCCCGCCGGCCGACGCCGCGTCACAGATTGAAGAGCTTCAGGCAGGCCAATCGGGGGTCAATTTTCTCAACGGCGACCGCGAGCACTGGGAGTTTCAGAGCCAGGCGGCGATCGCGGCCCTCGGCATCTGGCTCGGCGGGCCCACGTTGCGCTCGGTGCGCGAGTCGTTCGCGGTGATCAACCTCTTCAAGGTGCTGCCGGCCTATTTCTGGTTTCGCGCCCTGGCCGGTCCGGCCGGGGCCGTGACCGGCACGGCTCTGCTGGCGTTCTCGGGTTGGGACAGCATCATCAACCGTATTCCCGGCCATCCCGACGGCCTGATCGCGATGCTCTGCCTGGCGCTGCTGGCCGGGCCTGCGGTGCGCGGCTCGTGGGCCGCCTATCCCTGGGTGGGGTTGCTGGCGGGCTACTCCACCCTCACGTACATCGCCTTCCGCCCCCTGGTCGGCTTCGCGTTGGCGGGCGTGGTGATCGCGGCCTTGGCCCGAGGCAATCTGCGTGGCTGGCGAGCGGGGTGGAAGGCCGTGCCGCCGCTGGTTCTCGTCGTTGCTCTGATTGCGGGAATCTTCGTCCCGCTGCTCTACCGGCTACCGGGCGAGAGGTTCGAGTTCGAGTACCTGAACGGATGGAATCGCGCCCGCGGCGTCGAGGAATACTACGGGCCGCGCGATAGCTGGCAGGTGGCGTTGCACAAGCGGTGGGAGCGCACACAGGAAGCAGCAAATCTATTTTACACCCAGGGGGATACCAACCCGACGCACAACGTGGATGGCCGCACCGAGGTGGATCGGGTCACCGGAAGCCTGATGCTTCTCGGCATCGCGTACTGTCTGGTGATGTGCTGGCGCGGCTTCTATGGGATCGCGCTGGCCGGCCTGGTGATCACGTTTCTCGGCACCCTGGTGTTCACCGGCAACTTCGACGTCCTGCGGGCGCAGGCCTGCATCCAGTACGCCTACACGCTTGCCGCCATCGGTGCCGGCGCTCTCTATGCGGGAGCCCGGCGCAGCTTCGGCCGCGCCGGCGCGATCATCGCCGGCTTGCTCCTGACGGGCGGCGTTGCCTGGGCCGGCTATTGGAACGGAACCCTGCTGCGCGATCTGTGGACTTCGCCCGTCACCCAACGCCATTACCGTAATGACCTGGCGTACCTTTCGGAGTGGCTGCGCCAGAACGCGCAGGGTCGGCCGGTGGTTGGCCTGATCCCCACCGGAGCCAACGTCGTGTTCCTCGCCAACGACGCGGCCTGGCTGCGCGGCCCGAAAGTGAAGGGAAAGTCGGCCTGGGACGTGGGGCAGACTCTGGACGAGCTCGGGCAGCATCGCGGCGAGACGCTGCTGCTGATCGCGGCGCCGCCCGCCATCGCGGACATCGCGGAATACTTCGAGTACATGTTGCCGGGTGTACACGTCGCGCTTCGCACCGATCCCTGGAACGGCGACGTTCGCATGGCCTACGCCTCGATCGCGGACCCGGCGGCGCAGATGCAGTCGCCCGCCTTTCGGGAACGCCTGTGCACCGGCATCCACGCCACCTTCGTGATCCACGGGCGCGACGGGCAGGTGATAACCTCCCTCTCGTCGATTGTTCCCTTCATCGACACGACCACCTGGCCCGGGGTGATTCGCGCGGTCTCGTTTCAACACCAGCAGGACGGCAAGAGCATCGACGTGGTCTGGGAAGGCGACTTCACGTTGCCGGCGTCGGGCTCCTACGTGTTCTTTCCCGAATGCTACGAGGGCCAGGTCACGGCGGTCATCGATCAGACCCGGATTCCCGGTGGCAACCAGATCGCCATGAGACTGGCCGCCGGTCGGCATCATTTCGAGATGCACGGGCAGTTCAATGTGCGGATGGTGGAGCCGACCGCACGCCTGTCGTGGCGACCGACTCGTGACGGGGAGTTCAAAGTGGTGCCCTTCTACCGCATGACCTCGCCGGACCCGGAGTGCGTGGGAAGCCACACCCCGCCCCCGCCCTCGCGTCTGCCGCCGCAGAGTGACCCTCGATGAGAAATGGGACCAACGATTCCAATTTGCAATGCAAAATGGAATCGGCAGATCAGGTCGTCATTGCCTCAGCCAGGCTCGATTCCGCGCCGGGAAGCGTGCGCTCTTAGCTCGGTGGCCGCGGCCCACCGACGAAAACAAGGACCAGCGTCGGGCCGTGGATCGGATGACGGCGCCTGGTTTCCACGCGCGCGTCGGGGAAGCGGGCGAGCAGGGCCGCCCGAGACGCCTTGTCTTCGCCGTAGAGGATGAACAGGTCGGAGCCCGTCACCTCCGCCGTGCGCGCGTAGTGGGCCGGGTCCTTGTCGTCGTGCAGCGAGACCGGAAGATCTCCCAGGATCAGACGGAGCCCTTCCTCTCCGGGTAGCGGCCAGTCCACCAGGTGGACGGTGTACCGATCGGCGTACTCGCGCGCGACCCAACCTGCTTCCGAGGGACCGTCGCCGACGAGGAGCGATCTGCCGTAGTCGACGAAATAGATACGCAGGTTGGCGACGACGCAGAGCGAGACCGCCGCGGCCAGAGAGAGATTGATCGCCCAGCGGCTCCAACGCCCGCCTCCCTCCCACAGAACCCCGACGCACTGCACCAGGGCGATGGCCGCGATCACCATCCCCAGAGGGAGCGCCCCGGTGGCGCGGTTGAATCCGGGCGCGTACTCCATGCCGAGCCCGAGCAGGAGATAGCCGAGGGTGAAGACGAGAGCGTTCGTGGCGACGAACTGGCGCAAGGCAAGAAGTGCGAACGCGGCACCGGGAATCATCAGGGCGGCGGTGTAGCGGTCGGCCATCGGTCGATTGATTCCATACTGCGGTTGATGATCGCCGCCGACGTGAAACCCGCGCACCGCGTTCCACGCCTGGTGCCATACCACGTCGACCGCCGAGTCGGTGTGGTAGACGCGGCTCTTGAGCCCTTCCATCACCGGCTCGCTGAAGATGTTGATGGCCGCGGACCGCCCGGTCATCTCCCGGCCGTGTTGCCACACCGCCACACCGAAGGGCGCGCCGGCACTGGCGCAGCTCAGGGCGAAGATTCCCAGGGGCACCAGCAGCGCGCGCCGCCGCTCTCGATGCCACAGAAAGAGGAGACCCATCGTCGCCACCAGAAGGGGCAGCGACATCGACGAGGCGGCGTAGGTCTGCACGCCGAGGGCCATCGCGATACCGAGCAGTGCCGCGTTGAAGATCGTGGGCGCCGTCCATACCCGACTCCAGATCGCAAAGGCCAGGGCTACCACGAAGGCGGTCTGGATGTAGCTCGAGCCGATGCGGGAGTAGGCGATGTGGCAGTGGTTGACCGCGAGCAGGAGAGCGCTCACTGTCGCCAGGCGCAGGTTCGACACCCGCCGCACGCCGTCGAAGAGCAGCACGACGGAAAGGATGCCGAGCACGACGTCGGAGGACCGCGCCGCGACCAGGTTGAAGCCGAACAGGTGGGTGCCCAGCCCCGCGAGGGCGAAGCACAGGTTGATCATCGCGTAGGCCCCGGCGTGGGGCGGAGGCGCGAACCAGTACTGGGTCGGATCGCCGTAGAACCCCTGCGCGATCAGGTTGACCGTGCCCTCGTCGCAATGAACGTAGCGCGGCACGGTGCCGATGTGCCAGACGCGCAGGGCGGCGGTGATCGCGACGATCGCCAACGCGCACACCCAGACCCAAGGCGTACGGCTGCGTTCGGCGCGCGGTGCCGATCGCGGCGATAGGGCCCACGCCCCCAACAGGAGCCAGACCGCCCCGGCGATCCAGAGGCCGATCGCCAGGCGCGGCGACAGCGATGCCGCCTGCGCCGCGGCCGCCACGAACATCAACCCCCAGCCCGGAACGAGATTGCGCCACAGGTGCGCTCGCGTCGGCCAGGGCAACGGCTCGGGAACGGGGGTCTCGTCCGCCCAACACGATGGCGCGGTGGCGAGCAGGACGGCAGCGGCCGCGGAGGCGGCGAGCCAGCGCGGATCGAACGAGGTGGCCGCGGCCTGATAGGCCGCAGCGAGGCAGGCGAAAGCGCTGAGCCGGCGAGCGCCGTCCTGCCACCATCCCCACCGCGAATCTCCTCCGGGCATGCGCGCGCTTCTAGCGGGCACGGCGCGCGCATTCAATCGGCGGCACGGGAGTCGGTCGGCGAGGCGACCGGCAACGGCGTCAGCGCGTCGCACGGGATGACGCTCGCGACATCATAGGGGCGGCGCCACCAGAGCTGGATCGTCGTCGGAGATCCATCCATTACGTCGGTAACGATATGCAGAGAATGAGCCCCCGGTCGCAGACACAACGGAATCGGGGCCTCGCCACTCCGCGAGCTGTCGAGCACCAGTTGTCCGTCGAGGACAATCGAGGTGCTGGTGTAGTTCTGCACCACCCCCAGCTCGCGCGGCGAGTCCGGTAGATCGATCGTGCCGCGCCACTCGATCCGCGGCCGCCGCTCCCCCGGGCAGAGCTGCCTCAGGTCGAGGAACGACACGTAGGGGTCCAGGTGAGCCACGCGAGCGATGCATCCGCCGCGCCGCAGCCCACAGGTGTCTCTTGGCGAATGCGCCGTCATGCCCGCCGGCACCTCGACGAGATAGCCTCCCAGGTGACCGCTGGGGTCCGAGACCGCCCGCGTCTTTGCTCGGGGGTAGAGCTGGCGCAGGTAGCGCAGGCTGTACTCCCTCGCCCAGCGGGGAATGGCGAATACGGCGGGCCGCCGCGAATCGACCACGCGCGGCACCTGGTCGACCAGATCGGCCACGGTGACGACGCTGTGCGTGTGCGTCAGGGCAAGGAAGGTGACGCGTTCGGTTTCGTTGGGGGTGGTCTCCACGTAGTAGCGTGCGTCGCGCGCACCCTGCGCGATGGCCCGCGCGAGAATGGTCAGCTCGGACGCTCTGTTCATCGCCGTCAGATAGGTCAGGCTGCGGCTGGCATTGACGCCGACGTCGCAGGTCGCGAGGCCAATGGCGGCGAGGGTGAGGAGGCGTCGCGCTCTCCGGCCGCGGAGCCGCCCGCGCAGGAAGTCGAAGCTCGTCACCGCCCCGACGGCGATCAGCAGGGCGAAGGCGGGCAGCGCGACGGCCAGCCGGTAGGACGCTTCCGGTACGCTGGACAGCGACACCCCCGCGACGGTGAGGAACAACCAGATCGGGGCGATGGTTGCCCGCCACGAACGCCAGCGGCGGCAACAGAAGAGCAGGCCGAGCAGCGCGAGGGCGAGCTCGACGATGTTGAGCAAAGGCGCTGCGCTGTAGTGGTTGGCGGCGAGCTCGGCACCGCCGGTGACCATGCGAGCCAGGCGTCCGAGCTGCCTGGCCGCCACCGCGGGCAGCTCCACCATCGCCGGGAGCAAATCGGCGCGGAATGCCGGACCGAGCACTGTCACCTGCTCGGCGCGGTAAAAGTACCCCTGCCAGCCGTTGCGCTGCAGCAGCGGCGTCAACACCATCGCCGCGACCCCCCCCGCGACCAGCACTGGTAACAGTGTGCGGCGAGCGAAGCCGCGTCTGACCACGGCATGCCAGAGCCACCAGCACGGGACGGCGACCAGCATGACCTTGATCGGGTTGTACAGCATCAGCCCCAGGCCCATCGCGATCCCGGCGACCACGGCGTCGAGCATCGTTCCTCCCGTCGCGCGCAGGAGCAGCCACCACATCAGCGCGGCGGCGAAGGGCGTGCTCGGAAAGAACGACTGGAAGCGCGAGCTGACGAAATGCCAGTAGGAAAAAGCGAGAGCGAAGGTGGCGACCATCGCCACCCGTCGCGACCACAGCCGGCGCGCCAGGAGATACGTGGTCACCAGTGACAGGCTTCCAAAAGTGGCCGCGGCGTAGCGGTGGGCCACGAAACGGTTGGGGGCGAAGAGCCCGATCACCCATTCCAGACCGACGAGCAGGCCGGGGTTGGCCGGAATGTAGTCGATGCGGCTGAAGATGTTTTCCGCCACGCCCCGACGCATCTCTTCCAGGGCGGTGAAGCCGTTGACCTCGTCGAAGTGGATGACATACGGAGCCGTAGTGACGTGATAGAAGCGAAGCGCGGCTGCCAGGGCGAACAAGACGAGCACGCACCAGCTCCAACGATCGAGGACGGGAGAGCGCCAGCGCGGCGGCCGCATCCAGGCCGCCAGCAACACGACGAACGACAACGCCCAGGCCTGGAAGCCGGGCCCGTAGGCGTCGAAGGGCGGGTGCGGCCAGTGCCGCACGCCCCACCACCACAGCCCGAGGCCGGCGGCGCTGAGCAGGCAGCGGACCGCCAGCACAACCCGCCCCGCGCGACCGGCGGGCACCCCCACGCGCCTGCTACCTCCTGCGCCGGTCGATCGCCAGCATGCTGAGGAAGAACGACGAGAACACCGCCTGTGCCCCCAGCACCATCAGCGTCGAGGCCAGCAGCGCCGGCCGCACCGCGTTGAGCGGACCCATGCCGCTGCGCAGCCAGTCGTAGAGGATGACACCGTTCAGCGCCAGCCCGACCAGGAAAATCAGCCCGCCCACCGCCAGGCCGCGCTCGAGGTTGAAGTGCCGGCCGAGCAGCTCCAGGGTGCGGTCGCGCGCGTACAGGCGCGCGGAGTGGGAGTACGCCTTGGCGAAGAAGCCGGTGGTGATGAGCTGGAACCCGAGCAGCGTCAGCATCGCCCCCAGCACCATGTAGTGCACGTCGAACGTCAGGCCGAAGGCGTGCCGTGCCCCCTGCACCAGCAGGAGCTGGGCCACCAGCCCGATCACCATCGCCGCCAGCCCCGGGATCAGGAAGAGATAGCTGGGGGAGAACAGCAGCATGAAGCGCAGGTGGCGCCAGCCGTCGCGGAACGAGCGCAGGTGCGGCGGCCGGCTGCGGCCGTCGGGATGCAGCGTGATCGGAATCTCGGTGATGCGCAGCCCGCCGAGCGCCGCCTTGATCACCATCTCCGAGGCGAACTCCATTCCGGTGGTCTGCAGCTGCATGCGGCG
>CAZYMF010000029.1:0-7665 GCA_964648215.1 uncultured Binatia bacterium (SeqCode)
GAGCAGAAGCAGCGCTACCTGCGGCCGATGCTGCGCGGCGAGGAGATCTGGTGCCAGCTCTTCAGCGAGCCGGCGGCGGGCTCCGACCTCGCCGGCCTGCGCACCACGGCGGTGCGCGACGGCGACCACTGGGTCATCAACGGGCAGAAAATCTGGACCACCGGGGCGCACTACTGCAAGTGGGGCATGGTCGTCACCCGCACCGACCCCAACGCGCCCAAGCACCGCGGCATCACCTACTTCATCGTCGACATGAAGGCGCCGGGAATCGAGGTGCGCCCGATCAAGCAGATCAGCGGCGCCTCGGCCTTCAACGAGGTGTTCTTCACCGACGTGCGCGTGCCCGACGGCAACCGCATCGGTGCCGTCAACGACGGCTGGCGCGGCGCGCTGACCACGCTGATGAACGAGCGCGCGGCCATCGGCGGCGGCGCCGGCGGCCCGGGCCTCGACGACCTCGTGCGCCTGGCCAAGCAGGCCGACTGGAACGGCCGCCCCGCCTTCGAGGATCACGCGGTGCGCCAGCGGCTGGCGCGCTTCTACATCCGTGCCCGGGGCCTGCAGTACACCGCCTACCGCACGCAGACGGCGCTCTCGCGCGGCGCTACACCGGGACCGGAGAGCTCGATCGGCAAGCTGGTCGGGGCGCCGCTGCGACAGGAGATGGCCAGCTTCGCGATGGACCTGCTCGGCGCCGCCGGCGCGCTGACGGACGGCAGCATCGTTCCCGACGACGGCGTCTGGCAGCTGACCTACCTCGCCTCGCCGGGACTGCGCATCGCCGGCGGCACCGACGAGATTCTGCGCAACATCATCGCCGAACGCGTGCTCGGGCTGCCGCCCGAGATCCGCGTCGACAAGGACGTGCCCTTCAAGAACATCCCGAGCGGCTCCCAGGGCTAGTCGCTGCGGGGCGCAGCACGCGTGCCGCGCCCCGTTTTTCTTGCATATTCTTCCTTCTTCCTGGTGCGGACGTCGCCGCTAAAGAGATGAGAAACAGGAAACGGGAAACCGGAGACCGGAGACCGGCAAATCCGCTCCCTGCCCTCCGACATTGGCCTGGTTTTCCATTCCCGGTTTCCCGTTTCCTGTTTCTCATTCGGCCCGGCTGCTGCTGATCTCCGCACGCTTCATGCACGGCCTCCTCCCCGGGCTGGAACTGACGCCGCTTCAGCTCGCCGCCGCGGTGCTCGTCGTCTTCGGCGCGGCCCTCGTCCGGGGCTACTCCGGATTCGGCTTCTCGATGCTGGTGGTGATCAGCCTGTCGCTGCTGCGCCCGCCGGCCGAGGTGGTGCCGATGGTCGTCTTGCTCGAGGTCGCGGCCAGCTTGCGGCTGCTCCCCGCCGTGTGGGGCGACGTCGACTGGCGCTCGCTGCGCTGGCTGCTGGCGGGCGCCGCGGCGGCGACGCCGATCGGTGTCGCCGTGCTGGCCTCCGTTCCGCCCGACCTGATGCGGGTGGCCGTCTCGGTCTTCGTCGCCGTCGCGGTGGCGCTGCTGTGGCGCGGGTTCAGGCTGCGCCGGCTGCCCGGCGGGATGGCGACGTTCACCACCGGCCTCGTTGCCGGGCTGTTCAATGGCAGTGCCGCGATCGGCGGGCCGCCGGTGATCCTCTTCTACTTCTCCTCGCCGGCGGGCGTCGCGGTCTCGCGCGCGTCTCTGATCGCCTACTTCCTCGGCACCGACCTGATCGCCGCCGGGGTCGCGGCGGCGTACGGGTTGATCAGCCGGGCTCTGTTGTTGCGCACGGCTCTGCTGGTGCTTCCCCTGATCGCCGGCGTCGCCACCGGGCACCGCCACTTCGTGCGCACCAACCCGGAGTCGTTCCGCCGGTTCGTCCTCGCCTTGCTCCTCGCCCTCGCCGTTGCCGGGATGCTGCGAGCGGTGTGGGGCTGACGCCGTGAACACGGGCGCGGCGCAAAGCCAAGAGCGTAAGGCGAAAGCCGGAAGGACGTCCCCTTCTGGCTTCGAGCTTTCAGCTTGAAGCTCGGCCTCGAAGAGGCCGTCAGAGCTTCTCTAGCACCTCTGCCTCGGGCTGCGGTGTGTGCAGTTGTCGCCAGGCGTCGTTGAGGAACAGCGCGATCTCTCGTGCCGTCGTGTGGGGGTTGTCGAGGAAGACGTGGTGGCCCGTGCGGGGGACCTGCACCAGCCGCGAGTGCCTGATCTGGTGCAGCGTGCCGATCGCGCTGGCCCGGTCCATGACCGGGGAGTCGCTGCCGCGCAGAAACAGCGTGGGGCAGGGAATGTCGGCGAGCCGGTTGGCGATGCCGGGGACGGTGAGCTGGCGCAGGGCGTTGCGGTCGAAGTTGAGCGTCAACGCCGTCCCGCTCTCGGTCAGCAGGTTGTCCGCGACCACCCGCAGATGGTCGTCGTTCGCCAGTCGCGTCACGTGCTCGCGCAAATGCGCCAGGGCGGTATCGCGATCGGCGAAGACATCGTGATTCCGATTCCCCGCCTGGTGCAGATAGTCGATCTGCCACGCCGGCGGCGGGATGTTGATGTCGATTGGCACCAGGGCCCACACCCGTTCGGGCCGGCGCAGCGCATACTCGGCGGCGAGCAGGCCACCGAGAGCGTGGCCGACCAGCGCCAATCGGGTCAGTCCCTGCTTGGTGACGAGCGCGTCGAGGTCGGCGACGTAATCCTCGGTGCGGTACGAATCCGGTCGCGGGCTGCGGCCATGGCCGCGCAGGTCGGGAGCCAGCAGATGGAAGCGGTCGGATAGGTGTCGCGCCATCGGCTCCCACAGACCTCCGGCGCCCATCATGCTGTGGATCAGGACCACCGCGGGAAGCTCGGGATCGCCCCATGCCCTGAACGCCAACTCGACCGGCAACATCGGAGATACCTCCCCCTTTTCCCGGTCCCCTAGGAGAGCCCCACCTTCTTGTCAAGTAGAATTCACCACCCTCTCATTTGGGGGCCGATAAAGTCTCCTTTCCAGGTTCTCAGCCGACCATGGTGAGGCCACCACTGACGCTGAGCACCTGCCCGGTGATGAAATCGGCGTCGGGAGAGGCGAAGAAAGCGACCGCCGCGGCGATGTCCTCGGGGGTACCCAGCCGGCGGAAGGGAACGGCTCGGGTCATCGCGTCGATGACCTTGGCCCCGTCGGGGCCGCTGGTGATCTGCTCGAGCAGTGGCGTCTTGGTCGGTCCGGGGGCGACGGCGTTGACGTTGATGTGGTGGCGCGCCACCTCGCGTGCCAGCGTCTTGGAGAAGGCGATGATGCCGCCCTTGCACGCGGAGTAGACGGCCTCGCCCGTGCTGCCGACGCGTCCGGCATCGGAGCTGATGCTGATGATCTTGCCCGCGCCGCGCGCGATCATGCCGTCGAGCACGGCGCGGCAGCAGTGAATCGGGCCGTTGAGATTGATGGCGATCACCTTCTGCCACAGCGCCGGGGTGTTCTGGACGAACGGCTCGATGCGATCCCAGCCGGCGTTGTTGACCAGGATCTCGACGTCGTCCCAGAGGGCCTTGATCCGTGCCACGGCCTGCTGCACCGCGCCGAGGTCGGTGACGTCGACGCTCACCGCGGCGGCCGTTCCCCCTGCCTGTTGAATCGCGGCGGCGGTTTCTTCGGCGCCGGCGAGGTTGACGTCGCCGCAGGCGACGCGAGCGCCGTCGGCGGCAAGCCGTTGCGCAATGGCCCGGCCGATACCGCTGCCGGCGCCGGTGACGAACGCAATGCGGGAATCGAGACGCATGGCCGCGGTATAGTTGAGCGCTCGGGAGTCTTGCAAGGAGCCGGTCCGCAGGTGAGAGTGGGGAGTCGCGATTCGCCGGAGGAGAAGCGATGCCCGATCGGGGATTCTGGTATCGGGCGACCTTGCTCTGTCAGCTTGCAACTGTCACCTTTCGACTGCTTCCGATGCCACGTCGCTGCTTTCCTCTGCTGCTCTCGCTCCTGCTGCTGCCGGCGCTGTGCCGGGCCGACGTCGTCTTGCCGCCGCCCGGCACCGACGGCTGGCGAGCGCTGGAGTTCCCCAGGATTGCGAAGCACACGGTGTACACCGTGGTGCGCGACGGCGACCTGCAAGCCGTCAAGGCGGAAGCGGATTGCTCTGCCTCCGCGCTCTACCTGCCGTCGCCAGACCTCGACCTGACCCGGACCCCGCGACTGCAATGGCGCTGGAAGGTCGTGCAGCCGCTTCAGATCGCCGACGAGCGGGTCAAGGCCGGGGACGATTTCGCCGCCCGTGTCTACGTCATGTTTCGCTTCGATCCCGAGCATGCCTCGCTGTGGCAGCGGCTGCAGCACGCGCTCGGCACCAAGCTCTATGGCGACATTGTTCCCGGTACGGCCATCAACTACGTCTGGTCCGGTCGTCAGGCCGCCGGCACCCATTGGGAGAACCCATTCGCATCCACGGCGCAGATGGTTTCGCTCGGTGGCGGCCCGCTGGCGCAGTGGCAGACGGAGGTGGTCGACATCGCCGCCGACTACCGCTCGCTGTTCGGCCACGACGCCCCGCCGGTGCTCGCGGTGGCTTTGATGACGGACGCCGACAACTCCTGCCAGCGGGCCGCCGCCGAGTACGCCGACTTTCGCTTCGTGGGGCCGAAGCCGGAAGCGGAAAGCCGAGAGCGAAAAGCCGGAGGTCCCACCACGTGAACGGGTCGCGCTCGAATCGGCGACGACCCGCGAGCGTCGCCGCCGCCTTGATCCTCGTGCTCACGGCGACCGCCCGGGCCGGCGATGCCGGGCGCGGTCGCGCGATCTTCGCCCTGGCCGCGGGCTGCGGCTGTCACACGCCGAGCAACGGTCCCGTCGGCGCCGGCGGTGGCAAGGTGCCGACCCCCTTCGGCACGTTCTACGGCAGCAACATTACGCCCGACCCGGAGACGGGAATCGGTCGCTGGAGCGACGAGGAGATCGCCGCGGCCATCCGTTCGGGCGTCCTGCGGGAAAAGGGCGCCGAGTCGCCGGCGATGCCCTACTACCAGTACGCCGGCATGTCGGATGCCGACGTCGCCGACCTGATCGCGTACCTGCGCACCCTGCCCGCGGTGCGGCGGCCGAATCGCGCGCACGAAGGGGAGGTGCCGCTGGCGCGCTGGGCATACGCGGCCTGGCGCCTGCTCTTCGGGCGCCGGCCGGCGCCCCCCGCGCGGGCGCCGGCGGCGGGAGTCGACCGAGGCCGCTATCTCGCCGACCACGTGGCGATCTGCGGCGACTGCCACACCCCGCGCAACTGGTTCGGGGCGCCCGAACGCACGCTCTACCTCGCCGGGACCAAGCACGGCCCCGGCGACAAGTCGGTCCCGAACATCACGCCCCACAAGACCGGCATCGCGGATTGGGACGCGGGCGACATCGTCAACCTGCTCACTCTGGGAATGATGCCCAACATGGACAACGTTCAGGGCTACATGGCCGACGTGATCGACGGCCACGGCGGCGGGCCGGGCTACAAGGACGCGCCGGTGAACGATCTGAAGGACATCGCCGCCTATCTGAAGAGCGTCCCCCCGATTGACAACCCGGTGACCGACCAGTAGCACCGACGGCAACGTTTTCTCGGGAGGTTGCTGCATGTCTGGAAAATGGGGTGCCGTGGTCGCCGTGTTCGTTCTTTTCGCCGGCGTCACGTCGGCGAGTGCTCGTGAGATCAAGCCGGAAGAGCTGCCGGCGGGCCCGATCCGCGATCGCTACGAGCTCATGGAAGGAATCGGCAAGCACGCCAAGGTCGTCGGCGATGCCATGAAGTCGGGCGACTTCAGCCACGTGGGCGAGGCGGCCGGCAAGATCCACGCCGCCGCCGGCAAGATCCTCCCGCTCTTCCCCAAGGGAAGCACCGATCCGAAGTCGCGGGCCAAGCCCGAGATCTGGACCGACTGGGCCAAGTTCGAGGCCGGCGCCAAGGGTCTGGAGCAGACCTCCGCGGCGCTGGCGGAGGCGGCCAAGAGTGGTGGCAACGTGCCCGGTGCAGCGAAGAAGATGTTCCACGCGTGCAAGAGCTGCCACGACCAGTTCCGCGTGCCCGAGAAGAAGTAGCGGCGGTGGCGTGGCCGTGGCGCGGGGGGCACGCAGACACAGGCTGGAAGCCTGTGCCGCCTCCTATGCCGCGGCACGGTTTCCCGACATGCAGTGGCACAGGCGTCCTGCCCGTGTTCTGCGGCTCACGATCGCGAACGTCGCGGCCACCACGCCGGATAGGGCCGAGCGTGGAGGTGGTAGTGCTCGGGGATCTGGCGCATGTGGTCGTCGAAGTACCAGCCGCCGGGATACTTCTCGTCGGCGATGGCGGCGAGAGCCCGCTGCATCACCTCGCGTTCGCTCGGCGTCGGTTCACGCCGGTGCTCGCCGATGACGGCCATGGGCACGTCGCACGAGTCGCAGTCGATGATGATGAAGCGAAACGGCTCGTCGTACTCGGCGTACCAGGTGGTCAGGCGGGCGCATTCGCAGAGCTCGCAGCCGGGCATGGTCCCCTGCTAGCACAGCTGCGGGCTGGCGGCGACGTGCCGCACCCGAGCCGCGGTTGCGGGAACCCCCGTCGACTACTACCATCTCGCGCTACCAACGTACTCGCGGAGGCAAAGATGTCGACCTCGAGCGGCTCCCCGCGTGTCACGCCGAAGCGGAGCGCGGCGGCCGCGTGGACAATCTGACCCACACGCTCGTCGGCGCCTGCCTCGGCCGGGCGGGGCTTGATCGCCTGTCGCGGCTGGCGCTGCCGACGTTGTTGATCTCGGCCAATCTGCCCGATGTCGATGCCGTCGCCGGCTTCTGGGGGCATCTCGCCTATCTCGACCATCATCGCGGCGTCACCCATTCGGTGCTCGGGATTGTCATCGAAGCACCGCTGCTCGCCGCTGCCGTGGTGGCCTGGGATCACCGGCGTCGTCGCGGCGGCGAGACGCCGGGAGCGAGCTTCGGTTGGCTTCTGCTCGTCGCCTTCTGCGGCCTGGCCAGCCATCTCCTGCTCGACTACACCAACTCGTACGGCGTCCGCCCCTGGCTGCCCTTCGACCCCGGATGGATCTACGGCGATCTGGTGTTCATCGTCGATCCGGTCATCTGGCTGCTGCTGGCGGGCGGCCTGGTGCTCGGGACGCGGACGCGCCCGGGCTTGCTCGGCTGGGCGCTTCTCGGCGCGGCGCTCACCGCCGCCGTGCTGCGCGTGGGGGCGGTTCCGCCCGCGATGCGCTGGCTGTGGTGTGCCACCGTCGTGGCGATGGCGCTCGGCCGCGGCTGGGGAACCTGGAGGGCGAGGCGCGCCGCCGCGGCGGCGCTCGCCGGGCTGGTGCTCTACTGGGCCGGATTGACGGTGGCGCACGCCGACGCGCTTCGCCTCGCGCTGCGCAACGCTCCCGCCGGGCAGGTGGCGGCGCTGCCGGAGCTGGCCGACCCGCTGCGCTGGCGAGCCTTTGCGGCCACTGCTGAGGACCTCTACGTCCGCGACGTCTCTCTTCTCGACGCGCGGGCGGCCCAGGCGCCGTGGCGTACCATGCCGCGCCATCTCGACGCGCCGGAGGTGGTGCGCGTGAAGTCGACCTACCCCGCCTGCGTGATGGCCGGCTTCGGCCGCTACCTGGTGGCCGAGGTGCTCCACCGTGGGCCGGCTCCTGTCGTCGTCCTGAGTGACGCCCGCTTCGCCCGCCCGGGACGGCCGGGTTTTGCCGCCGTCCGCATTCCCGTCGACGGTACGCCGCCGCCC
>CAZYMF010000029.1:7765-12907 GCA_964648215.1 uncultured Binatia bacterium (SeqCode)
CTGAGCCGCATCGAGGTGCGCCTGACCCGAGAGCGCGCGCTCACGGAGATGCGGCGGACGGGTCTCCGTTGCCGCTCTTGTGGTCGAGGTAGGGACGCAGCACGTCGTCGGGAATGGCGCCGACGTACTTCTTGCCGTCGATGAAGAAGGTGGGGGTCGCGGTGATGTGGAGAGCGATGCCCTCGCGGATGTCGCGCTCGACGATGGTGGCGGCCTCCGACGAGGCGAGGCAGGTCATGAAGCTGCCGACGTCGAGCCCGACTTCCTTGGCCACGCTGGCGGGATCGATCGAGGCGCTCTCCTGCAGCGCGAAGAGGTGGTCGTTCATCACCCAGAACTTTCCCTGTGCCCCGGCGCAGTATGCCATCCGGGCCATCAGGCAGGCGCCGTCGTGCAGCTGCCGGGTGAGCTCGGGGTTGCAGCTCATGTCGAGCGGGAAGTGCTTGTGGATGAGCCGGATGCGGTTGGGGTACTCCTGCACCAGCTGGCGCAGCTTGTGGTGGGCGCGGCGGCAGTACGGACAGCGGTAGTCGCTGAACTCGGTGATCTCCAGCTTTGGCTCCCGGGCTCCGATCCAGCACGAGCCGTCGCCGGCCACGCCGGCCGGCAAGCCCTCGCACTCCGCCTGCAACGGGATCTCCCAATATTTGGGATAGGCGAAGAAGAGCGTCGCCGCGGCGATCAGGCTGGCGCCGGCGCAGGCGAGCGCCGCCCGGTTGCGCGGCAGCCCGGCGAGGTCCCGCCGCAACGAGCCGGGGTCGCGGACCAGCAGCCAGGTGGCGCCGGCGAACAGCAGGACGTTGACGACGTACAGCGTCACGCAGCCGAGGCAGAGGGCACCGATGACGAACTCGGCAATGACGGCGAGGTACACGGCCAGGGCCAGCGCCGCCGCCGACAGCAGCCAATAGAGGCCGGTGGGCCAGGAATGCTGCGGCGAGCGCAGCCCCCAGAAGAGAAAGAAGAGAAAGACGGCGTAGCCGAGCAGCCCCCACACCGCCATCGGCACCCTCAGGAAGACGCTGTACGGGCTGACGGCCACGGCGGTGCACCGCCAAGTGGCGTTGATGTCGCAGGAGGGCGTGAAGCCGGCATTGGTGTGCGCCATCACGTGCAGGTGCGTGAGGTAAGCGCTGGCTCCAATTCCCACCAGGGTCAGCAGCAGGCTGAGGAACAGGACGGTGCGGCGCCCCCTGGGGTCGGGCGCAGGCGCCGCAGGACGGCTCTTCTTCGGGCGCGGGCGACTCATCGATCTTGTCGGGAGTGCTTAGCGAGCTTTCGCCTCTGTTGCCAGAAGCACGTCGGCATCATTCCGGGAAGCGGCGCGTTCGGCAACCGCCCGCAGGCTGGAGGGTTGTGTCCCCCCCCAAAAAAGGACCAGGAGCCGTTCCGGACCAAAATTGATCTGGTGGCACCGGGCTCTGTCCGGTGCCGGGATTGTAGGGCGGGCAGCGCCAGCCGGTTTCGGATGCCGGTGAGCGGGCGTCACGGCACGGCGGGCGGTGCCCGCCCTACGGACCATTGTCGCCCGGCCATTTGGCTCGCCGGCTACGCCGTCTGCGCCGGCCGGTCGGCCGGTAGGCGGACCCGAAACGTCGAGCCGTGGCCTTCGGCGCTTTCGACCTCGACCGTTCCGCCGAGAACCTCGGTGAGTCGGCGCACGAGGTAGAGCCCGAGGCCGGCGCCGCCTCTCTGCCGGGAGGTCACGCCGTGCACCTGGTGGAAGGGCTCGAAGATGTGCGCCAGCCCGCTGGCCGGGATGCCGATCCCGGAGTCGCTGACCGAGAGCTCGACGGCGGCGCCGGCCGCCTTGGCAGATGCGGTCACGTGTCCGCGTTCGGTGAACTTGAGGGCGTTGCCGACGAGGTTGCGCAGGACCATCTTGAGCTTGAGCGGATCGGTGCGCAGAAGCGGCAGCTCGGGGGCGACGTTCCAGGTCAGCTTCACGTCGGGCCGACCGGCCGGCGCCGGGATCTCGCGGGCGAGCTCGGTGAGCACGTCGGCGACGCGCACCGTCTGCAGATCGAGCGGCACGCGCTTGCCGGTGAAACGGCTGAGATCGAGGGTGGCCGTGATCAGGTCGATCAGCTCGCCGGCGTTCTTGGCGATGCGTCCGACGATCTCGCTGTCGCCGTCGCTCAAACGGCCGCTGTCGAGCAGCAGCTCGCTGTAGCCGCTGATGACGGCGACGGGGTTGCGCAGCTCGTGCGACAAGGTGGCAACGAAGTGCTCTTTGACCCGATTGGCGCTCTCGAGCTCCTCGACCAGCCGCGCCGTCTCGAGCGCCATCGGCGCCAGCTGCGCGATGCCGCGTGCGATGCGCTGCTGGTAGGCGGTGAAAAGCTCCGTGCGACCGCGGTAGCCGGCGAGATGAACGCCGAACAGATCGTTGCCGCGTCGCAGGGCGACGAGCAGACAGCGCCCCGCATCGCGCCCGAGCGCTGCCGCCAGCACCGCTGGGGCCAGCAGCCCGTCCTCGACCGCGGCCGGGTCCAGGGCGGCGACCTCTTCGTGCTGCAACCGCTCCACCAGCGCGGCAACCAGCCCGCGCGGGAACCTCGCCACGCGCGCCGACTCCCATTGCTCCGGCGCGTCGCCGTAGCCGGCAACGGGCGCGTAGGCCTGCTCGTTCTCCTGCCACAGCCAGGTGCGGCTGAAATCGCAGCCCAGCACCATCGTCGTCAGCTGGCACAGCCGGTCCAGGAGAACCGGCGTCTCGACCGAAGCGATGAGCTCCTGCCCGATGCTGGCCAGCGCCGCCGACACGCGGGCGTCTTCCTGCTGCGCGCGGTAGAGATCGGCGGCCTCGGTGGCCAGCGCCACCTGGTGCCCGATGCCCTCGAGGAGCTGCACCTGCCCGGCCTCGAAGCACGCGTCGCGGCCGAAACGGAAGGCAAAGCAGGCACCCAGCAGGCGACCGCGCACCAGCAGCGGGACCCCCGCCAGGGCGCCGACGGAGAAGCGCGCGAGCAGCTCGGGCGGCAGGAGTTGCTGGCCGTCGCCGCCGTTGATGACCACCGTTCCGTTGGTGGCCAGGTGCTCGATGATCGGATCACCGGCGCGGAACTCGAGCCGGGAGAGGTCGGCCAGCCACTCGTTCTGTATCCCATGGTGGCCGATCATGCGGCTGGCTCGCCGCGCCGGGTCCCAGTAGAAGGTCATCACCGCGTCGCACGGCAGGAGCACCGCGGCGTGCCGTTGCACGCGCTCGATGATCTCGTCGAGATCGAGTGTGCCGGTGACCTCGCGCGCCACCTCTAGCAGCGCCGCCTTTTCCTCCTCCGCCCGCTTGCGCTCGGTCACGTCGCGCCAGATCCCGGCCATGCGATAAATCTCGCCGTCGGCGTTGCGCACCGGAAATCCCTGCGCCCAGATCCAGCGCCTGCTGCCGTCGGGGCGAACGACCCGATACTCGGCTTCGGCACGCTGACCGTCGCGGATGCGCCGCAGGGCCTCGACGAGCACGCCGCGATCGTCGGGGTGGATGAGATCGAAGATCGCATGCGGCTTCTCGAAGAAGGCCTCCGGACGTCGGCCGGTGATCGTCGTGAAGGATGGGCTGACGTAGAGGATCTCGTTGAAGTCGGGCGTCGCGAGCCAGAAGATGTCCTGCAGGTGGTCGGCGAGCTGGTGGAAGCGTTCGCGCTCCTCGGCGCGCTGCAGATTCTCGCGGCCGAGGGCCAAGCGGGATTGCTCGAACTGGTAGGCGATGGCGACCGAGTACACCCAGCTCAGACACGCGGCCACCGCCGGGTAGCCGTTGGCGGCGCCCAGGCTGCCGGTGGTGACGTAGACGCTGACCATGGTCGAGACAGCGGCCATGGCCGCCGTCAGCAGCTGCGGCCACACGCCCCAGGGCAGCAGGGTGGCCGCGGTGACGGCGATGACGCTGTTGAGCATCATCGCCGTCACCGCCTGCCCGGCCATGATCGTGAAGACCGCCGTGCTGGCGAAGGCGCCGGCGAGGACCAGCAGGCTCAACGACTGGGCACGCGCCGCGATCAGCGGCCGGCGCAGCAGAAAAAAGACGGCGCCGATGCCGACGGCGCCGAGGAGCTTCAGGGAGTAGAGCGGCAGCAGGGCGCCGGGATCGAGGTGCAGGTCGGCCAGGCCGAAGAGCAGGATCACCCCGAGGCCCCCCCACAAGCCCAGCCGCAGGCGGTCCAGCATCAGCGGCCGGGCCTCGTCCCGAACGTACCCCTTGATTCTCTCTTCCAGGTCCTGCCGCTCCATCTGCGTGGCGTCCAGGCTACTCTACAGTGCGTAGCAGGCGAACCAAGTTGAAGCAAAGAGAATCTGTTAGCAGATGCCAAGTATTGTTCTGCTTGAATGCGAAGCTTGGTCAGCTGCTGTGCGACGGGCCACAGCAGGGCGACGATCAGAACAGCCGGCCGAGCAAGGCGGGGACCACGTGCTCGACGCGCAGGGGACGCTCGCCGAGCGACACGGCCTCGAAGCTGGCGGCCTCCAGGCGCTCCACCTCGTAGGGAATGAAGCCGCCTTCGGGTCCTACGGCGAGCGTGATCGGCTGGCGCACGTCGCGCGGGCACGGCCGGCCCGCCGGCGGATGGGCGACCAGGGAGCGCGTGCCGGAGATCAGCTCGGGCAGCTCGTCCTCGACGAACGGCTTGAATCTCTGCCGCAACACGAGCCGCGGCAGCACCGTATCGCGGGCCTGCTCGAGCCCCAGAATCATCTGCTCCTGCAGGGCGGATTCCTGCAGCAGGGGGCTGTCCCAGAAGCTCTTCTCCACCCGCCACGTGTTCAGCAGCACGACGCGTTTGACGCCCATGGCGGTGACGGCCTGGAGCACTTTCTTCAGGGTCTTCGGCCGCGGCAGGGCCAGCAGCAGCGTCAGCGGCAGTGCCGGCGGCGGCGGCTGGTCCAGGCGCACCGTCATTTCCAACGCGTCCTCGCTCAGACGCTCGATCTCGCCGCTGCCGACTTGGCCGTTGAGCAGGCCGACGTCCAGCGTCGTACCGGGACGGCCGTGGTGCACGCTGCGCACGTGCTCCAGGCGTCGCCCGTGAAGCCGAACGCAGCCGGCGGCGACAAAGTCGTTCTCGAACAGGATCACGAGGTTCATGAGCCGCTATCCGAACTCCTGGCTTGGCACGTTTGCCAGCGTGATGCGAGGCGCCT
>CAZYMF010000029.1:13007-35997 GCA_964648215.1 uncultured Binatia bacterium (SeqCode)
GTGATGCGAGGCGCCTTGCCCCCGCCGGGGCGTTTGTCCATGCTGACGCGGGCGCGCTCGAGCAGGCGCTCACGGGCTGAGCATGGAAATCGTCGTCGACAGCTTGATCGAGGGAGCGCGGCGGGCACGGGGGTGCGTCGTCATCGTCGATGTGTTTCGCGCCTTCACCACGGCCGCGGTGGCGTTCGCGCGCGGCGCGGAGAAGATCATCCTGGTGGCCGAGGTCGACGAGGCGCTCGAGCTGCGCCGGCGCGGCGCCGGTGAGCTCTGCTGCGGCGAGGTCGGCGGGCAGCGCCCCCCGGGCTTCGATTTGGGAAACTCTCCCTTCGAGCTGTCGGCGGCCGACGTGGAGGGAAAGGTCCTGATCCAGTCGACCCGCGCCGGGACCGTCGGCGTGACGGCCGTGCGCAGCCCGGCGGCTCTGTTCGCCGCCTCGCTGGCCAACGCGGCTGCCACCGCGGGCGCCGTTGGCCGCGATTGCCCGCCGTTGGTTACCCTGGTGGCGATGGGGGCGGAGGGACGGGTGCGCACGGACGAGGACGAGATCTGCGTGCTCTACCTGCGCAACCTGCTGCAGGGGCGGCAGCCCGATCGCGACGCCGTGCGCCGGTTGGTGGCGGCCGGCGCCGAAGCGCAGAAGTACGGCGACCCGGCCCGCCCGCACTTCGACCCGCGGGATCGCGAGCTGGCGCTGCAGGTCGACGCGCTGCCGCTCGCCATTCGCGTGCGGCGCGAAGACGGCCTGCTGGTGGCCCGAGGCGAGCGTCAGCCCGGCTGAGCCGGCTCAGAACTTCTCGCCGGTCTGCGAGCCGATCCACACTTCGCCGCCCTCGAAGTGCTCCTTCTTCCAGATCGGCACCACTTCCTTGAGGCGATCGATGGCGAAGTGACAGGCCTCGAAGGCGGCCGCGCGGTGGCCCGCCGACACGGCGATGGCCACGCTGGCTTCCCCGATCGGCACCGCGCCGATCCGGTGCACGATCGCCACCGCGTGGATCGGCCAGCGGCTCCTTGCCGTGGCGCCGATCTTGCGCAGCTCCGCCACCGCCATCTCCGGGTAGGCCTCGTACTCCAGGCGCGTCACCCGGCGGCCCTCGTTGTGATCGCGGGTGGTGCCGAGAAAGGTGACGACGGCGCCGGCGGCGGGATCGCCGACCGCGGCGAGCAGCGGCGCGAGGTCGATCTCGTGCTCGACGATGGCGAACAGCTCGTCAGCCATCGGCGCCTCCACTGACCGGCGGGATCAGCGCCACCTCGTCGTTGTCCCGTAGCGGCTGGTCGGCATCGACGTACTCGCGGTTGAGAGCGACCGACACCGAGCGGCGGTAGTGGGCCAGCGGCGGGTACTCGCGGCAGAGCTGGCCGAGCAGGTCGGCCACGGTGGCGCCGTCGGGTAGCGAGCAGGTCGCTTCGCTGCGGTGCAGCTTTTCTCGAATGGACGCGAAGAAGCGGATGCGAATCTCCATGATCTTCACCGATCGGCGCTTTGGATCTGATCCAGCGGCAGGTTCGACGGGCGATGCAGCAGCAGCAGCGCCGCGGCCGCCAGCGCGAAGGGCAGGAACTCGGCGAAGCTGTGCGTCAGCACCCCCATCACCAGGCCGAAGAGGGCCACCGCCTCGCTCAGCGCCCACACGATCACGCTGTGGCTCTGCACCTGGGCGAAGGCGAGCTTCACCGGCGCTCCTGCGGCCGTCTCGCCGGGCAGGAAACGGCGGCGCCACCACACCGAGACAGCACCTACCAGGATCGCGGCGGCGCTCAGCGCGTACCGCAGCGCGTTGTTCTCTTCCAGGCGGCCGGCGTCCCCCGCGCCGACGATCACCAGGCAGACCACGCCGTAGGTCAGAACGGCGCCGAGCATGGCGCCCCAGATCATCTTCAACACCTGCTTCCTCTGTCCGCCCGTCGGTCCGCTGAGACCCATGGTCTCTACTCCCGCACCAGGGCGACGACGTGGCCGAGCTCGGGCAGGATCAGCTTGGTCATGGCCAGCTCGACGGCGGCGGTCGAGCCGGGCAGGGAGAAGACCACGTGCCGGCCGGCGACCCCGGCGGTGGCGCGGCTGAGCATGGCGGCGGCGCCGATCTGCTCGTAGCTGAGCATGCGGAACAGCTCGCCGAAGCCGGTGATCTCCTTGTCGAGCAGCCGGGTGATGGCCTCGTAGGTCGTGTCGCGCCGCGCCACCCCGGTGCCCCCGTTCAGAATCAACACCTCGGCGGTTGCCGGCGCCTCGCCGATGGTCGTGGCGATGAGCTCGGGCTCGTCCTTGAGAATGCGGTAGAGCACGACGCGATGGCCATGGGCCTCGAGTAGCTCGTGGATCATGCGACCGCTGCCGTCCGTCTCCGTCGTCCGGGTATCGCTGACGGTGATCACGCCGCAGCCGACATGCCGACTCCCATGCTGGCGATGCGCGTGAACGCTCATGAGACGCACCATACCAACATTGCCGCGATGGTGGAAAGCAAGGGAGAGCTGCGCCGCGGGCTAAGGACGGAAGTCATGCGAGAGACCCGGAAGAGCCGTGTGGGGGAGGTCCGGCTGAGGAATGTGGGCTGGAAGCCAGGTGCCACCGGGTTTGTCTGGTGGCACCTGGCTTCCAGCCCGTGGCGGCGCTTGGTGACGCCACGGCGGGGGGAAGGCGACGACCGCTATTTCCCGTAACGGGACAGAGAGTTGGTGTCGAACAGCCCCGCTTTGAACGGCACCCGCAGGTCGAGGGCGGCCTTGGGGTTCCACTTCTGCCCGGCCACCGTGGCGCGCCGGGCCTTGACGTTCTCGGCGCACTGAAAGTTCATGTTCGACGACTGCAGGTAGTCGACGCCGCCGTCAGGGCGGGTGAAGGGCCTGGGGTTGTAGGCGACCACCTGAAAGGTATTGAGCAGCTCGCCCTGCCAGCTGAACTTCCGGTTCCAGGCGCCCTCGAACGTGACCTTGTCGATGTAGAGCTGCAGCTTGCCGAACAGGTAGTACTTGTCCTTGGGCACGCCCTCGATGACGTAGAAGGGCCGCTTGGCCAGCGCCATGGCGATCGGGGCCCAGCCGACGCCCTTCCAGCCCGGCTTCTGGTAGCCGATGTAGGGGATGTCGGGCCAGAAGGCGCGCCAGCCGCCGCCGGGCAGCCACTGGCTGTTTCCCTTTCCTTCCAGGTTCAAAGGGTCGACGAGACGGTACGCCTCGGTCTCGCCCTTCAGCGTCCAGGTGAAGTCCTCGGGCTTGCCGTCGAAGAAGGCGCCGTCGTCCTGGCTCATGTCGGAGCCGAGGAAGCCGTCGGAGCGGTTGGCCGGGCTGATGGCGCGTACGCGGCGCAGAGCGGGCACGAAGGTCCACGCCGAGTCGCGCTTGCTCGGATCGCGGTAGCGCCAGGTGAGGGCCGCGGTGCCGTTGAGATCGGCCGGAGCCCGCACGACGATGAGCTGCTGCAGGCTGAAGTTGTCCGGATTGGGCGCCCGCTCGCGCTGCGGCACGCCGTCGTAGTACATGAAGCTGACGTCCTGGTCGGTGCGTCGCTCCATGTCGTGCAGGCCGACGAAGTTGACCTGCGCCTCGGCGTGCAGGTTCCCCCAGTACCAGGTGAGGTAGAAGTAGTTCCACAGGATCTTGACCGCTGCTTGCGGATCCGCGGTGTCGATCTTGGGGAAGGGGAAGCCGAAGATCAGTGGCGGCTGCTTGCCGGTGGCCTTGTCGACGACGTCGCCGCCCTTGCCGATGGCGTACTTGCCGTCGTTGCCGTCGCTCGCCTTGCGAAAGTCGGGCGGCCAGTTGAAGCTGCCCACGGGCCAGGCGACGATCTTGTTGACGTACTCGCCGGTCTTGTAGTGGTTGAGAATCTCCGGCGGCAGCAGATCTTCCGCCTGCTGCCAGTTGCTCTGGTTGAGGACGTCGCCAGGCTTGAGGCCGTCCTTCGCCGTGGTGGCCGCGGAGTCCTCCGCCCGTGCGATGCCGGCAAACGCAACCGCGATGCCGACGCAGAGGAACACGCGAGCTGTTCTGAGCATAATCTCATCCCCTTCCGGCCAGTCGCCCGACGCGCGTCCTCATAGACGGGTACTCCGGTGAGCACGCACGGCGGAACGACCGCCAGCCGATTTTGAATCGGGCGTAAATTACGGGCGAAGCCACTCGGCTGTCAATGAAATTCTGCTCGGCGCTTCGGGCCGGCTGGTGATTTCGGCGACAGCGGAGGAAGGCTGACAACGGTCGAAACCTGGTCTCGTCCCTGTTGATCCGGTGCAACACGCGTGGCTACGGCGCAACGCGCGCTTCGCGGAGCGACGGGTGGCGGGTCGCCGGCTGTTGGACCTCGCGGCGGCACGACCCTTGGAACCTCGACTGGACAAACCCCAACGGGCAGGGCCCGCAACGAAAGGAGCTCCTCATGAATCGAAAGCAAATCGGTCTGTCCCTCGTCCTTCTCGATCTCCTCGCCGTCGAGGCCTATGCAGTCTACCACTACGGCTATCTCGGCTTCTTCGATCTGCTGCTGGCCAACGCCGCCACCGTCAGCGTCTTGGTCGACCTGACGATTGCCCTGGCGCTGGTCATGGCGTGGATGTGGCGCGACGCGCGGGCTCGCGGCGTGTCGCCGGTTCCGTACGTGGTCCTGACCCTGCTCCTCGGCAGCGTCGGCCCCCTGGCCTACCTGATCCGCCGCGAGGCGAGCGAGCCGACGATGGTTTTGGAAACCGGCAGGGCGGTGGCGACGGCCCGGTGAGGCTCAACGCCAAGAAGTCGTGCCGCCGCTCGCCAACCAAGGCGAATGGAGAACGGGGAACCGGGAACGCGGAACCGGTCAACGTGCGCCGTCGTTCACCGGTTCTCCATTCCCGGTTCTCGGTTCCCTGTTGGCCATTTCGGGCGGGCAGGGCTCGACCTGAGTTCACCGTCGGAAAGGAGGCGAGCATGACCCATCTGCTCCAGCTCTTTCATGGTCCATGTGCGGCGGCGTTGCTTCTCGCCCTGGGAGTGATCATCCTCGTTCTCGGTTTCGGCAACGGCGTGCGCGGGGCACGACGCTGCGAGCGCGACCCGATGCGGGCGCTGGCCCTGATGCGGGGCTTTCGCGTCGGTGTCATCGGTTTCGCCCTCGCGTTGATCGGCACGTCCTGGCTCTGGCACATCGGCTGGCTCTTCGGCCTGGCCTTGGTCATCGGTGGCCAGGAGCTGCTGGAGTCCTCGGTTCTCATCGCCGCCCTGCGTTACGACGTGCGCCGGCAGGGCCGACCCATTGCCACAAGGCCGGCAATAGCCAATAGAATAGCCGCATGAGCACAATCGAGCGCATCGGCTACCACGCCTGTCCTCTATGCGAAGCCACCTGCGGCCTCGAGGTCCGCAGCCGCGGGCGCGAGGTCGTCGGCATTCGCGGCGACGAGGCCGATGTTTTCAGCAAAGGCTTCCTGTGCCCGAAGGCGTACGCCCTCAAGGAGCTCGACGCCGATCCCGATCGGCTGCGGGCGCCCCTGGTGCGGCGCGACGGCTCGCTGCAGCCGGCCACGTGGGAGGAGGCGTTCGCCGAAGTCGAGCGACGGCTGATGCCGATTTTGAGCGAGCACGGCCGGAGCGCCGTCGCGGTCTATCTCGGCAACCCCAGCGCGCACAACGTGGCGCTCGGCATCTACGGACAGGTGCTGCTGCGCGCTCTCGGGACCAAGAACCTCTACTCGGCGAGCACCGTCGACCAGATGCCCAAGCAGGTGTCGGCCGGGCTGATGTTCGGCACCTCGTTGAGCATTCCGGTGCCCGATCTCGACCGCACCGATTATTTGCTCATGCTGGGGGCCAATCCGTTCGTCTCCAACGGCAGCCTGATGACCGCGCCCGACGTCCCCGGACGTTTGAAGGCCATCCGGCGGCGCGGGGGCAAGGTGGTGGTGATCGACCCGAAGCGGACCCGCACCGCGCGCGAGGCCGACGAGCACCATTTCATCCGTCCGGGAACCGATGCCTACTTCCTGCTCGGGATGGTGCACACGCTCTTTCGGGAAGGCCTCGTTCGTCTGGACGGATTGGCCGAGCACACGGCCGGCGTGGAGGAGATGGAAGGGCTGTGCCGGCCGTTCGCGCCCGAGACCGTGGCCGCGCGCTGCGGTGTCGCGGCGGAGGTCATCCGTCGCCTGGCGCGCGAGCTGGCGCACGCCGAAAGCGGTGTCGTCTACGCCCGCATCGGCACCTGCACGCAGGAGTTCGGCACGCTGGCGAGCTGGCTGGTCGACGTGATCAACGTCCTCACCGGTCACCTCGACCGGCCCGGCGGGGCCATGTTCACGAAAGCCGCCGCCGGCGGCCAGAACACGCGGGGCACGCCGGGGCGCGGCAAGGGCGTTCGTTTCGCCCGCCGGCTCAGCCGCGTGCGCCAGTTGCCCGAGGTCTACGGCGAGTTTCCCGTGGCCTGCCTGGCCGAGGAGATCGAGACGCCGGGCGACGGCCAGATCCGGGCGCTGATCGCCATTGCCGGCAACCCGGTGCTGAGCGCGCCCGGCGGCGCTCGCCTGGCGCGTGCGCTCGACCAGCTCGATTTCATGGTCAGTCTGGACATTTATCTCAACGAGACCTCGCGGCACGCCGACGTCGTCTTCCCCGGGCTGTCGCCGCTGGAGCAGTCGCACTACGACGTCGCGCTGCGTCAGCTCGCCGTTCGCAACGTCGCCACCTACTCGCCGCCGCTCTTCGATCCGCCGGCCACGCAGCAGCCCGAGTGGCACACCTTGCTGCGCCTGGCCGCGATCGTCAGCGGACAGGGGTCGGACGCCGACCCGGCGGCGCTCGACGACTTCGTCACCTTCCAGCGCGTCGAGCACGAGGTTTCCTCGCCCGGGTCGCGAATCGCGGGGCGCGACGCCGCCGACATCATGACCGCGCTGGCGCCCCGCCGCGGTCCCGAGCGCATCCTCGACCTGATGTTGCGCACGGGTCCGTACGGCGACGCCTTCGGCGCCCAGCCGGGCGGGTTGACCCTGGCGGCCCTGGAAGCCAACCCGCACGGCATCGACTTCGGCGCGCTCGCGCCGCGCATTCCCGAGGCGCTGCGCACCCCGTCGGGCAAGATCGAGCTGGCACCGGAGGCCCTGGCGGCCGACGTCGAGCGCCTGCGCCGGGGGCTGTCGCGGGAGGCGCCGGCGCTGGCGTTGATCGGCCGGCGCGATCTGCGCTCGAACAACTCCTGGATGCACAACCTCGAGGTGCTGGTGAAGGGGCGGCCGCGCTGCACGGTGCAGATCCACCCGGAGGACGCCGCCCGCTTCGGTCTGGGCGACGGCGCGCTGGCGCGAGTGAGCTCGCGCGCCGGCAGCATCGAGGTCCCCGTCGAGGTCAGCGACGAGCTGATGCCCGGCGTCGTCAGCATCCCCCACGGCTGGGGACACGACGTGCCGGACACCCGCATGCGCATCGCCGCCGCGCACGCCGGCGCCAACTGCAATCTGCTGGCGGACGAGGTCTCGCTCGACCCGCTCTCGGGAAACTCGGTGCTGAACGGAATCCCGGTGTCGATCGAGCCGGTGAGGAACTGAATCAGTGAGTCAGTGCAGTGAGTCAGTGATTCACTGATTCAGTGACGCCAGTGAAGTCGATGAATGATCCACTCACCGATCAACTGATTCAGTGATTCAGTGACTCAGTTCAGTGATTCGCTCCACCCACTCGAAGCCGAGGCGGCCGGGCTTGGTGACGACGAGCAGCTTGGTCTCGCCGGGGACGGCGCGCCGATAGAGATCCTCGGAGACGTCCAGGACCTCCTGCCGACGCCCGCGACGCCATGACTTCACGTGCACCGTGTACTGGGCGTGGGGGGCGTCTCCCATCTGCCCCTTCTTGAGGACCTCGGCGCTGGAGATCGACGCCGTGCCCGGGTCACGGACGCCGTTGAGAAGAAAAGTGACTCCGGACCCGGTGGTCGGGAAACCGAGCAGCGCCGAGAGGACGATCAGCACGATCTCGCGTCGGGAGAAGGGGACCTCTCGCAGCTGCAGCACGAAGGCGAGGAGAAACAGCGCCAGCAGCGGCAGGCTGTAGCGACAGGAGAACAGGACCAGGGCGTTGAAATCGAGAGGCGGGAAGTTGGTTGCGCCCCACGCGGTGGTGCCCATGCCGGTGATCAGCAACGCGCCCGGCAGGAGCAGCAGGAGGCTGCGTCTGCGCTTGACGCTGGCGCGGGTAGCCATGGTCCGCGTGCCGAGGAACCCCGGCAGCGCGGTCGCCAGCAGGGCGAGGCTGCCGATGGCGCCCCGGACCTGGATCGGATCGAGGTTGCCCGGGCGCGTGCCCCACCAGGTCGCCTCGAGGGCGCGGCTCTCGAGGACGAGGCTACGGATGCCGCTGTCGAACAGCTGTCGTGCCGCGTACTGCGGTCGCGCACTGGCGAAGAAGGCCTTCACCTCGGCGGCGCTGCGGCCGGAGAGACGGTAGCTGCGGTCGAAGAGGGGGTCGCCGGTCTCGATCGGGCTGCCGCCGGTCAGCTTGGCGAAGAAACCGGCATCTTCGGTCCGCACGAGGCGGAAACGCTGGCGTGAGCGTCCGTAGATCGTCAGCCGGACGTAGGGCTCGGCGGCGCCGTGCTGCCGGTGGCGGACACCGTAGGCCAGGGTGTATTCGACCCCGTCACGCTCGCCCACCGCGCTGTCGCGCGCCGGCGCGATGCCGAGAACGCCGCACAGCTGCCGGAACGCGTTGCGATCGGCGACCGACGTCCGCAGAACGGCGATCAGCGACGCGACCACGATCAGCGCCCCTCCCGCGGCCAGGACCGTCCAGAGCATGAGCCGAGGGTAAGCCGGTTGGGAGGTGGAAGACAATCGGATGAACAAGCGGGTGTCGCCCCACCGCCGTGACGAAGTCACGCAACAGGCACACCGGAACGCCTCGATCTCTCGATCTGAAGTCTCGGATCTTGCTGAGTTACCGAGGGGAGCGACCAACGGGCGCCTCGCTGGGGGCCGCCGCCCCCGACGGCGCCGCGACGACGTCTTCGAAAGCGATGGCGTGTGCCGGGCTGGCGGGCAGCGCGGGCAGGGTGACGCGGACGCCGGCGTTCGTGGCGGCGCAGTCGACGGGTCCGCCGCCGAGCAACCTCGCGCCCGTCGTCGGCCGCCGGCGCAGGTCGGGGAAGGTGAGCTGCGTTGATGGCGGCGTGCCGAGCAGGATGGCGTAGACCGTGCGGCCGCGCGCGGTGAACCGAACCGGCGTGCCTTCGGCGGTGGCGCCCGCGGCCCGAACCCAGGGGCGCGTGGCGTAGATGCACTCGCCGTTGCGTGCCAGCCAGTCGCCCAGCCAGCCCAGGCGTTGCTGCTGCGGCTCGGAGATGGTGGCGTCCTCGCCGCACGGGCCGACGTTGAGGAGAAGGTTGCCGTTCTTGGCGACGATGTCGACGAACGAGTGAATCAGCTCGTCGCGGCTGAGGAAGTCGTCCGGCCGCGAGTTGCGGTTGTAGCCAAAGCTCTTGTCCATGCCGCGGACGCATTCCCACTTGCGGCGGCGGACGTCGGCGAAGGTCACGTACTCGGGCGTCTGGTAGTCGAAGTGGCCGAGGCCGGGGGGTGTCAGCGCCGCGTCCGGGCGGCGGAAACGGCGGCGCATGAGCGCGTCGAAGCCGCGCCGGACGACGCGGTGGCGCAGCGCGCCGACGACCGGGGACCACGACAGCCAGCGGTCGTTGACGACGCCGTCCGGAACCGCCGCGTAGTAGTCGGCGAACAGCCGGTAGAGCGGGCGCGCCGTGGTCGGCCAGGCGATGTCGTTCCACAGCACGTCGGGCTCGACGTGGGCGATGAGCTCGCGCACCTGCGCCTCGGCATAGGCCGGGTAGGGGCCGCGGGGGATCGACGCGGCCACGTCACCCATGGTGCGCAGCGCCATCGGCTCGAAGGTCCAGTCGAGCCCGCCGGAGTAGTAGACGCCGAAGCGCATCCCCTCGGCGCGCACGGCGGCGGCGAGGTCGCGCACGCAGTCGCGCGCCGTGTGCCACCGCGAGCGGTTGGGATTCGCCACGCGGCTCGGCCACAGGCAGAAGCCGTCATGGTGCTTGGTGACCAGGACGACGTAGCGCGCGCCGGCCTGACGGAAGCGCTGCGCCCACGCGGTCGGGTCCCAGCGCTGCAGCGCCGCCTCGAAGTCGGCGGCGAACGAGGCGTAGCTGCGGGAGCCGTGGGTGCGCCGGTGGTATTCGGCCACGGGGCTGTCGGGGAAGCGCAGCGAGTTCTCGTACCACTCGGTGTACGGCGTGAACAGCTGGGCGTTGTCGTAGTCGCGGCGCAGCAGCTCGTTGATGTCGTGCTCGCGCGGCGCCCACCCGATCACCGACGACACGCTCCAGTGGATGAAGATGCCCAGCTTGGCGTCGTCGTACCACGCCGGCAGGCGATGGCGGCGCAGGCCGCGTGGCGTGGGTTGCAGTCGCTCGGTCGCTGGTATTTTCGAAGCCATCTCGCCTTCACCCTTTCCCCTTTTCACTCTCCGACTTTCCCGCTTCAAACTGCTCCCAACCCGGGAGCCATCTCTTCAGCTCTTCGCGCTCGGGCGCGGGCAGCTCTTTCCAGGCCGCGCGCACATCGCGCCATACGCGCACCTGGAACGTCTTGGCAACGCAGCGGAAGCGATGGCCGAGAAGCTCGCCGTCGTAGAGAGCGCGCCCGCGGTTGAACGCGGGCTCGTTGAAGAGGGTTTCGCCGTGGTCGCGGGCGCTCTCGTAGGCCGCCTCGTTCTGCCGCATCAGGGGCGGAAACGTGAGCATCACGATCTCCAGGAGCGGCGCCAGGTGCGGCGCCGGGGCGAGCGAGCCGCGGCTGCCGACGTGGCGGCGATCGCGGATGGCGCCGAGCCAGGCGAAGGTCGCGGGCGCCAGCGCGCGCATCCTGTCGGCGGCACCGGGGTCGGTGAGATTCATGCCGAGCTGCCCGTAGGCGCTGGCGTCGGCGACGCTGAAGCGCTCGCCGAGAAGATACGGCTGGCGCGCGAGCACCGCCTCCGTGGCCGCAAGGTAACGCTCCCACGCCTGGTCGAGAAGGCTGTGGGTCTCCGGCCAGCCTTCGCGCGACGGTGGTGTGAGCGCGGCGGACACCCCGGCGGAGTAGCCTGGTGGCGCGACGCTGAAGAGGTAGGGAAGGCGGCGCACCTGGCGCGCGGCGAAGCGGCGTCCGTAGCGCGCTCCCGCCCCCGGCGGTAGCAGCCGGCGGAGCTCGCGGGCCAGCCTCTGCCCGGCAGTGTTGCTGGCGGCCGACAGCACCCAGCGCATGTGGTGGACCATGTAGAGCCCGAACTCGTCGCAGGCCTCGTCGATGAGCTGCGCCAGGAAAGCGGTGGCGGGGGATTCGGGAAAGAGAGCGGGCGAGCGGCGCTGCGGGCGGGCGTCGAGCCAGCGGGCCAGCGCCGAGGTGTCGTAGTGAAAGCGGCGGCCGTCTTCGATCAGGAAGGGGACCAGCGGGTACTCGTCCAAAGGGGAAAGCGCCGGGTAGCGGGTGACCACGTGTCGGCGTTTGGCCCGGTCCAGCCGCCAGGCGGTGCGCATGTTCTCGAGCCTCCCGCCTTCGGCCGGCAGCCAGCGATAGGGAATCTCCGCGTAATCGAGAAGCGCGCGCAGCTTGAGGGCGAAGGGGGAGAGCTCGGAGCCCCAGATGGCGTACGTCGGCATGGCGCCGACATGCCACATCGCGGCAGAGATCGGCAACGGCGCGCCGTGGGGAAAGAAGAGCAAATGGGCCGAGGCGGAGCCGCGGCGCGATTGCTTGGCCCCGCGTCATTCGCTATCCCGCCTGCGATCGTTCGCCGACGCAACGGACAGGAGGACTGCGATGCCACGACTGCGCCAGGTGCCGCGGAGCGAGGCGGCCCCCGAGGTCATCGAGATGTACAACTACCTTTTCGGTGATCGCGATCCGGTCGCCGAGCCGGGAACGGCCACGGGGACGCCGGGAAACTGGTGGACCGTCTTCGCGCTGGTGCCCGACGTGTTGCGGCACGCGGTCGCCGGCTTCACTCTCTATCGCAGCAAGCGCCGCCAGCTCGACCCGCAGCTGCGTGAGCTGGGCCAGACCCGCGCCGGCTTCGCCCGCGGTAGCCAGTTCGTCTTCTCGCAGCACTGCAAGTCGTGCCGCTCGGTCGGGCTGAGCGAGGAGAAGATCCAGGCCATCCCGAGCTGGCAGACGGCGACGGTGTTCGCCGCGGCCGAGCGCGCCGTGCTCGCCTACACCGATGCCCTGGTGCTCGAAGGCGGTCGCGTCCCGGACGCCACCTTCGCCGAGCTGAAGAAGCACATCTCCGACGAGCAGATTCTCGAGCTCACCTACATCACGTGTACCTACGAGATGCACGCCACCATGTGCCGGGCGCTGCGCCTGGAGTACGACGACGTGCCGGAGCGCTTGACCGAGATCGCCGCGCCGGGCGACGCCGCCAGCCAAGACGTCATGCGCGACATCTCGCGGCCGGGCGAGGAGTAGGGGCAACGGGGCTGGAAACGCAAGACGGGAAGCGGGTCAATCCATCTCGGAGGGAGAGGGAACCGGAGATCCGCGACGCGCGAAGAGGTCCGATGACAGGTCGCGGCGGATCTCGTGCGCCGCGTTGCGGCCGCAGGCGCCGATGATGCCGCCGCCCGGATGGGTGCCGGCGCCGCAGAGATGGAGGCCGGCGATCGGCGTGCGCTCGCGTTTCGCTCCCGGTGCCGCCGCGTTCAGTGGTGATGGCCCGCCGTGTGCCCGGCGTCCGGGGACGACGTCGGCTGCGCCGCCGGAGCACGGGCCCCGTGCGTAAGGCGTGGCACCTTCCCGTCGGCCAGCTGGGCGAGCGCGTCCTCGATCAGCATGGTGGTGGCGATGCGGGCGGCCGAAGTCCGCGTCTGCGGCGCGGTGACGGTGTCGCGCACGCGTGCCAGGAGAGGCAATTCCAGGGCCTCGCCCAGCAGGATGGCGAGGTCCGGCTGCGTGATGACCTGCTCGCCTTCCAGCACCTCGGCGACGGGCTGGCCCTCCTCCAGGGTCAACCGCTCGATGCGGCCGGCGGCCGCGGCCTCCAGTCGCCCCAGCCGTTGCAGCAGTCGTAGCAGGGCGGTCACCTGGTCGCGAGCGCCAGGCGGTTGATGACCTCCGTCGTTCACGTAGGCGGGGTAGAGCAAAGCACATGCCCCATTTCCCGGCGCGAAGGGGAATGGATCTGGGGACCCTGGTCAGGGCGCAATTTGGCACCCCCGCCACCCAAGTAGCGATTTCGATCAGCTTTCCAATGAAACGCGCCGACTTCCGGACTACTCAGGTCTTGCGTTCCAGCAGCACCGTCTCAGAGACAATCTTCCATCCGTCGTCCTCATGACGCCAGCGCAGAACCTTGAAGCATCGCGAGGTCAGGAGGGCGGAGTGATACAGCTGCTCGAAACTGACAATCGCCTCTTTGGGGGTGTCGCCCGTCGTCATGGTGGTGGCGCCGAGCTGCACGGAGATGGATCCGCTACGCTCGAACAGGGAGCGCTTGCGGTTCCACCAGTGAGAGACACTACCGCCGGATTCCGGTGTGAAGGCGGCGCTGTAGAAGCCGAAGTAGTCGTCGAAACGACTCTGATCCCAGGCCTGCCGCCAGCCCTCGACGGCTTTTCGCAAGCTGACTGCGTCCCGCTCCGTGAGTGTCGGTTGCGTTCCTCCCACCGTCGTCAGCCAGACGGTGCTCCACGGCTTTACCTTCTCCGCAAGCGTGGTGAAGGCAGATTGGGGGAGCCGGACGGTATCGTCCCAGAGCGGGTGATCCTCGGGGACGATCCGGAGCCGCTTGTGGCGGCTGACATCAACCAGGTGAATGCGTTGCGCGTTGATGTCGCTGGCCACCAGCCACGGAGCCCACTCCTTCACTCTCGCCGCCAAGATCGGATAACAGTGATCCACCGTGATCTTGCCGCCCCTGCTGCGGTAGATGCAGGCCTTCTTTTCCGTTGGCTGCAGCACGAAGCTGAGAGTGCCATCCGGTTGCAGGGACACCAGCCGGGCTGGCCCTTGCGGCGCCTGCGGCTCGGGCTTGGCGCTGGCCGAGGTCGTGGCGCTCTCTTGCTCCGGCGATGCACCTGCGGCAGCCTTCGCGGCAACGGCGCCCGCCGCAGGGAGTACCTCTCCGCCCGTCTGCTGTGTTTCCACCGACAGGGAGGTGGGCGGTTCGGCCGCGGGTACTGGCGCGGCCGGCTCCGCCACCGCCGGCTTTGCGGGTTCCGCCGCCGCCGGCTTCGCGGGCTCCGGCGGGGCCGGCCTCGCGGGCATGGCAATCTTCTTTGGCGGTCGCTGCTGCGCACCGCTGCGCACGACCGACGAGGCCAAACGCGGTTCTTCGTTGCTGGAGAGCATCACGAAAGCAAACACCGCCAAGAGCACGGCGATGCCGATGGCGAGCGACAGTGGCCAGAGCCGAGGGGTTGGGGTCGAGGCCGGCGTCGCCGATGATCCTGGCGCTGCCACCGGGGTCGTGGGCCCCGGTAGCAGCGTTTCGGCTGTGTCGGCCCGGCTCGCTTCCGCGGAGGCGCGGCGCATGTCGGCGAGCTGCGCCTCGAACCCGGCCACACGGTTGACCAGCTTCGACAAGAGCTCCTGCGGCTGGGCGGCGTCGGCCTTGAGGCGCGCCACATCGGTGGTCACCCGATCGATTGCCTTGGCGAGCGCTTGCAACTGCTTGTTCTTGGGCTCGCGAGACGCCTGTGCCAGCTGCTCACAACGCTGCACCGCCGCTTCCGCTCGCGCCGTGAGCTGCTCTCCGTTCACCCGGTTGGTCTCTGCCCGTGCCGACACCGCCTCGATTCGTTGGCTGCATGCTTCGAGGGCCGCGGTGAGAGCCGCTTGCTTGTCGTTTCGCGCCAGCTCCTCGCTGCGGTTGAGGGCGGCATCGGCGCGTGCCAGCGCCTGCTCCGAAATAGCGCGGCAGTCGTCGACGAGCTTGGCGGCTTGGTGTTGCGCCTGCTCGAGCTGGGTCAACGATTGCCGTACTTCTTCCAGCGCATTGGGTCCCGCGCCGTTGGATCCCTGCTCCTCGAGCGGCACCGCTTCCAAGCGGTTGGCCAACGTCTGCAGCCGCTCTTCACACGCCTGCACGGTGCTGATCAGCAGGTCACGGTCGGCAGTGAAACGCGCCAGCAGGCCGGTGAGGATCTTGCGCTGCGATTGCAGCGGATCCAGGTCGGTGTCGTTGGGTGCGTTCTTCGTTCCCGCCATCTCTGCCTCGGTGCCGCTGCCCTACGGCCCCTCCGTTTTTTCCACCCCGTAGGCGCGCTCGATCACGCCTCGAATTCGTTCGACAAAATCGGCGCGGTGAAAGGGCTTGACCACGAACTCGTCCGCACCCGCCTCGCGCCCGCGCGCAATTCTATCGGGCGTGCTCATGCCGGTCAGGATGACGATGGGCACCGCTTGCGTCGCCGAATCCTTGCGCAAGCGGCGGCACAGCTCGAAGCCGTCGATGCCGGGCATCGACAGGTCCAGAATCACGACGTCCGGTCGTTCCAGCTGCGCCAGCGCAAGGGCCTCTTCCGCGTCCTGCGCCGTGATGACCGTGAGACCCAGATCCGATCGCTCGAGCGTCATTCGGACGATTCGGCGCAGGTCCGGCTCGTCGTCGACCACGAGTGCACGGTGGCTCCGTTGCGGCGGGGCCGGCGCGGCGCTCGGCGCCGGGGAGGGCGGCGGCAAGGCGCTTTCCGGGCTCGGAAGCTCCGGCATCTGGCCTGCAGCCAACTTTGTCAGGGCGTCCTCGAGCAACATGGCGATGGCGACTCGCGTGGCCGTTTGCGAGGCCTGGCTCTGTGGATACATGACGGCGTCGCGTAAACGCCCCAGGAGCGGCAGACGCAGCGCTTCGCCCAACAAGATGGCGAGATCCTTCTGCGAGATGACCCGCTCCACCTCGAGCGCCTCCCCCACCGGATGGTTCTTGTCCGCCATCAAGCGCTCGATGCGACGGGCGTCGCCAGACGTCATGCGGCCTAGACGCTGCAACAGCTGCAACAGGGCGGGCACTCCCTCGCTAGCGCTCGGCTTGGAGTTCATTGCCACGTTCACGCGATTGCGACACAGCAAGGTGTATGCCCGGTCGCCATCCTCACTCGCGCTTGAGGTCCAAAGCGCGAGCGGTCCGCGAGCGCACAATTTGTCCGGTCTGGTGGCATCCGATTATCGGTGGCCGTCGGCGCAAAGCGCGGCCAAAGCCAAGACGTGTCCCGCCGGGCAGGATTGATGCGGAGTTAACTTGACAACGGGACCTGCCAATTCAACGTCCAACCCACACGAGACGCTAGGAATGAATCAACAGCAACAGACATCCAATCAGGGCAACACCGAGAGCGATCGAGAGTCGAGTGTTGAGCTGCCCAATTCTCCGTGACTGGCCCTCGAGGGCCGCGTGCAGCTCGCTGCCGATCTCCTTCTCGAGCGCTGCGAGACGGGCCTCGACCGCCTGTGTCAACCGCATCTCCACCTGCGACATCTTTGCGGTGGCGCCGTGGTCGAGAAATTCGAGACGACCGAGAATGTGCTCCATCCGTTCGACAATTCGCGAATCGCGAGGAATACCGGCGCTGGCGGAAGACCTTGCCCAGCTGGCCGACCACCGTTTCCAAACCGGCAAGCCGCGCGGTTCCGGCAGCGGCGCGGTGGTGCTACCGCCGACCGCGAGAGGTGGGCGACCGGTGCGAGCCCGCTCTTCCTGCACGCGCTTGAGGGCGTCGTAAACCTTGGCCATGGGGTACGCTCCCGTTCCCACGGCGTTGAGCCGCACCAATAGGAGCGCCGGTGCGCTGTGCCACCACCCAACGACCGCAGTGGCGGGATTCAACCGCAGCTCAGGCACGGATGTCAATAGGAAGCCCGATTGCAAAGTATACTTGTCAATGATCCTCGCAGAAATGCACCCGGGCTCGATCATGACGCCACGCCGCGCAGCCACGTAGTCTTTGATCTGCCCGACCGCGTCCTCGGGAGTCGGGCAGTACCACGCGGCATCCTTAGTTGCTCGGACCCCCGACGGTGACGGTGCGTAGCAGCTAGTTGTAGCCGTCCCCTCCCGGGGGGCAGCCCGTGTGGGCCTCGCTTTGGGGGGGCAGGACCGTTCGACCGAGCCGGGGGGAAGTACTGCTTGCCTTCCCCCGCCTCACCGTGGTCGTTCTCGGCCAGCACGACAACGCGCCGGGTTGCCTTTCCTCCGCTCGGTGGTGCTCACGGCGGTTCGGGGGGCGAGGACTGGCCCGATCCCGGCACGCCCGCCATCGGGTGGGCGCGAAAGAACTGCCAGATGCGCGAAGTGGCTTCGGGTGGCCAATGGTGAGCGAAGTCACCCTCGCAGTACTCGACCACGGCCCCATCGCGGCAATCGCGGTGAATCTCGCAGGTGCCGGTTTCCTGCTGCCGGCAGCCATCGATGCGCACCCACTCGTCGCGCTCCTGGCGCCCGCGCGCGACGGGCACGACGTCGTCCTGGCGGCCGTGATGGATCAGCACCGGCACGCCGCGCCCGGGCGCGCATGCCACGGTGAGACGGCCGCCGCTGACCGGAGCGATGGCGGCGAAGCGGTCCGCCATGGCGCAGCCGAGCAGGTTGCTGAAGAACGCGCCGTTGGAGAAGCCGGTGGCGAAGACGCGTGCCCGATCGATGCAGTAGTCCTGCTCCAGCCGATCCAGTAGACGCTTGGTGAGCTCCAGGTCGCGGTTGTCATCGAGGGAAGCGATCTGCCAGCCCTTGCCTTCGAAGCTGCGGCGGCCGGCTGTCAGCTTGACCGGCATACCGTCGGGATACACGGTGATGAACCCGTCGCGCGGCGCCAGGGCGCGGAACCCCGACACGTTCCACACCCCCGCGGCGCTGTGGCCGAAACCGTGGAAGTCGAACAGCAACGGTACCGGCGCATGCGGCTTGACGCTCGCCGGCACGTCGAGGATGTAGGAGCGCGCGACGCCGTCGATCACGATCGTGCGCTCGAGGCGATCGCCGCGCGCGAGGCTCGCCGCCCCGCAACCGGCGCTGCCGCGCTCGGGAATTGCCGCCCCGCGTGCCCCCGGCGCGCCGGCGAATCCGGCGAGCGCCAGCGTCAGGACAAAGCACGCGAGCGGTGCCGGTTTCCGCTCTCCGGTTTCCCGTTTGCCCTTTCTCATTGCCGTCTTCGCCTATCGCACGCGCTGGTGGCTGGTTCAAGGATGCCGCGTGGCCGGTAGCGTGAGCCCGGCACGTGCGCTATGGCGAGGGAGCGGCAGGAAACAAGGAGAGCGGATGACGGCGCCGGTGCGGTTCGGACTGTTCGTGCCACAGGAGAGGGCCGACGCGGGGCTGCTGCGCGAGATCGCGCAGACGGCCGAGGGTTGCGGCTTCCACTCGCTGTGGCTCTACGATCATCTCTACCACTATCCGACACCCGACAACGCCGTGGTCCTCGAAGCCTTCACCACGATGAGCCTGCTGGCGGGCTGGACCAGGGCAATTCGTATCGGCGCGCTGGTTCTGTGCGACGGCTATCGCAACCCGGCGCTGACGGCGAAGATGGCCGCTACCTTCGACGCTCTCACGGGAGGACGGCTCGAGTTCGGCTACGGCGCCGGCTGGCACGAGGCCGAGTACCGCGGCTACGGCTACGATTTTCCCGGCACGGCGACCCGCATCGCCATGATGGAAGAGGCGCTCACCATCATCACCCGGCTGTGGCAGGGTGGCCCCGCCAGCTTCGACGGCAAGCACTACCGCATCGTCGATGCCGTCTGCGAGCCGCAGCCGGCGCAGCGGCCGCGACCGCCGATCACCGTCGGCGGCGGCGGCGAGAAGCTGCTCCTGCGCGCCGTCGCCCGCCACGCCGACATCTGGAACTACTTTCCCGGGCCGCTGCCCGAGTACGACCACAAGTTGGAGGTGCTGCGCGAGCATTGCCGGCGCGAGAGCCGCGACCCGGAAACCTTGCAGCAGTCGCTGCTGGTGCCGCTGGCGACGGCGCCGTGGGAGAAGGAGGTTCGCGATCAGCTCGAGGGCGCCAAGCATCGTGGCGCGATGTGGTCGCAGGGGAGCGCACTCGTCCAGGGGACTCCGGACATCGTGGTTCCACGCCTGCTCGACTACGTCCGCCGCGGCGTGTCCTTGTTCATTCTGGCGCTTCCCGACGCCGGAGATCTCAAGCGGATCGAGTTCATCGCCCGTGAGGTGATGGCGGAGCTCAGCTGAGGATCGCCACCGCGTCGGAAGCGGCCGGGTGACGGGCGCTCCGACGCGACCGGTCACCGCATCAGGTCGGGTTGCTTGAACGCGGTCCAGCCGCGGTCACAGTTGAGCACCGCGCCGGTGAGGCTGCGGGCCTCGTCGCCGGCGAGGAAGACGACGATGTCGGCGATCTCCTCGGGCGTTTGCAGGCCCATCACGTGGCCCTTCTCGAAGCCTTTCTTCATCTCCTCGTTGCCCCAGATCACCGCGTTCATCGGCGTGTCGACGTAGCCCGGGCTGATGGCGTTGACGCGGATGTTCATCGGCCCGCAGCCGACGGCCATCGACTTGGTCAGCATGGCCACCCCGCCCTTGGAGGCCGCGTAGCCGTCCAGTCCGCCCAGCGGCAGGTGCGCCATCGACGAAGCGGTGTTGATGATGGCGCCTCCGCCCGCCTTGGCGATCTCGGGGATGGCGTACTTCGAGCAGTAGAAGACGCTCGACAGGTTGACGCGGATGACGCGATCCCAGACCTCGGGCTCGACGCGGGCGGTGAAGCCGTCGTCGAAGGGCAGGGCGATGCCGGCGTTGTTGTAGAGGACGTGCAGCGTGCCGAAGGCGTCGACCGCCTCGCGCACCATGCGCTCGGCGTCGGCGGCGCTGCCGGCGTCGGCGGCGCCGGCGCGCCCGACCCCGCCGCCGGCGGTGATCTGGGCCACCGTCTCGTTCGCGGCGGCCTCGTTGACGTCGGCAACGAATACCTTCGCTCCCTCGCGCGCCAGCGCCAGAGCGCCGGCCCGCCCGAGACCCGATCCACCGCCGGTGACGATGGCGACGCGTTCCTGCAATCGCATTCTTGCTCCTCTCGCTCGTCCGTCCAGCGCGCTATTGGCACGTTTCCAGGGCCGCGCGCACGCCCTGGGCGAGCTCGTCGACGCTGACGGCCTGGTCGTCGTTGACGTCGAAAACGGCGCATTCGCTGCGCGCGAGGTTGCCCAGCGTGATGTCGATGCCGGTGATGAGCTCGCCGACGTCGACCACGCCGTTGCCGTCGCAGTCGCCGACGCAGGGCGGCGGCGCCGCGGCGACGCGCACACCCCCGGTCAGGGTGACCGAGTGACCACCGGTGGTCAGCACGATCGCCCGCCCGCCGCCGGCCGCGCTCGCCGCGACGTCGACGCGGAACAGCAGGTACGGAAACGGTGCCCCGTTGCAGGTGCTGGCCAGGACATGGCGGCTTGCCTGGTCCACCAGGATGTCGGGGCCGAGGTCGATCCCGTCGATGGGCACCTGGTCGGCGTTCGGTCCGGCCACCGCAATCCATTGGTCGGTGCCGGGCGTGAGGGGCAGGGGGTGCGTCGCCACCTGTGCCGACACCGAGGTCTCGGTGACGACGGCAGCGCCGATGCGTACCGGGTTCACCGGCGGCGCGCCGCTGGGCAGGGCGAAGTCCGCCGTGGCGGTCATGTCTGCCGCCACGACGACGCCGGGGAGAAACGTCGTGGGAAAGTCGGTGGTCAGCGTCGCGCCGCTGTAGATCCCCGCCCCGCTCAGATTGCCGGCGCGGACACAGGGGTCATCGGGGACCGAGCTTTGCGGGCCGTCGAGGGGCTCGACGTAGACGTTGTAGTCGCCTGGCGGGAGCTGCTCGATGGCATAGTGCCCGTCGGGCAGCGTCAGCGCACTGGCCGCCAGCGCTCCGTCCGGGCCCATCGCCACCACGTGCGCGCCGAAAGCGGACGCGCCGGCCACCGTCACCGCGCCGGCGATCGTGCCGCGCGCGCTCGGATCCACCGGGTAGAGCGTGCGCGCGCCGGCGATGTCGTCGGCATCGAGCCGGCGTTGCAACACCGACGTCAGCGGCCACATGGTGGCCGACTCGATGCCGGTGTGGTGGAGGCCGATGACGTGGCCGAGCTCGTGCGTGGCCACGGCCTCGACGTCGAAGAGGCCGGCGTCGTACAGCGCGTCGTCGTTGTCGAGGGTGGTGGTGAACTGCAGCGCGGGGTTGAACATGAGGTCGGCCTCGACGATGTCGGAGCCGGAAGAGAACAGGAGTGTCAACCCGACGACGCCGTTGCCGCCCGCCATCTCGAACATGCTGCGATTGGTGGGCGTGTCGGCGAAGGTGATGATGTCGACCCCGTCGCTGCCCGCCGAGGCCACGGAGGTGGTGCCCATCTGCAGCTCGATGCCGGACACCGCCGGGAACTTGGTCAGGGCGCGCTGGACCGCGCCGGCCGGGTCGCTGCCGGCGGTGACGTTGGGGAGACCCGGGCCGGTCTGGTCGTTGAGCCGCATTGTCACCGGCAGGGCGCTCGCCGGCCAGTGCTTCGGCGCGCTGTCGGCCGTGGAGCGGATCAGCGTGTAGGCCAGCGAGTCGTCGGCGCAGCCCAGCAGCACGACGAGCAGCGGGGCGACGAAGCGCAGCGCCCTCATTGGTTCACCAAACGGCTGAAAGCGTCCAGCGACATGCCGCTCACCGTGCGGCGCTCACGCGCCCCGGTTACCGGCAGGACGCCCGCGGCGCCGCCGGCGATGACATAGTAGTTGCCGAAGTGACTGCGGCGCAGCAGCAGGACGGCATCGACGCCGGCCGGCACGCTCGAGCCGGCCGATGCGTCCATGGTGACGTCGCCGACGCGGCCGCCGAGCACCTGGACGGTGACGCTGTCGCCCGGCCGACCCTTGAATGCCTGCTCGACGCGGCACTGGTGGCGGGTGACGATGATCGCCGGATCGCCCGTCCACTGGCTGACGCCGTCGTCGCAGCTCGTCAGCACCACGGCATCGGCCGTTCGGGCCAAGGCGCCGACGGCCGGGGTTTGGGTGGCCCAGCTCGACGAAGCAGTCGTCAGCAGGAGCACCAACAGCCACGGTCTCGCCATCATGCTTGGGACCTCCTTCCGTTGGTTTGCCCGCCGGCGTTGGCGCCAGGGTCCGGCTTTGGCAGCAACCACCGGCCCGTGCCGTCCGCCGGAGCGACTCTCGCGACAGAGGCGCCTTCGATAGCACACTTGACGCCGCGACCGCCATCCGGTGGCGTTGCGTCGCCGTCGCAATCGCGACATGATCGCGGCCGCACGTGGCGCATGACGCGGCTGGCGAAACGACTCGATCTTCTGATTCTGGACCTCGACGGCACTCTGGTCGACAGCGAGGCGATCCTCGTCGGTCTCGTCAACCAGACGTTGCGCGCGCTGGGTCATGCACCGTCGCCGGCGCGCGCCGTCGCCGCCACCATCGGCCTGCCGCTCGACGAGGTCTTCCGTCGCGCCCTTCCCGATGCCGGCGAGGAGACCGTCGCCACGCTCTGTCACGCCTTCCGCCGGCGGGCGGATACGGCGGAGTTCGTACGCCAGTTCCGCCTCTATCCCGGCGTGGGCGAGACCTTGGCGGCTCTGCGCGCCTCCGGTGCGCGCCTGGTGGTGGGGACGAGCAAGGGGCGGGCGACGACGCTCGATATTCTGCGGCACTGCGGTGTGGCAGGGCTCATCGACGAGGTCATCGGCGGCGACTGCGTTACCCAGGGCAAGCCGCATCCGGAGATGGTCGAGCGCGCCCGGCTCCTCTACGGCGCCGCCTCCGAGCGCGCCCTCATGGTCGGCGACACCCCCTTCGACATCACCATGGGGCAGGCCGCCGCGGTGTCCACCTGTGCGGTCACCTACGGCATGCACCCGGCCGCGGCGCTGCGGGCGCTGAACCCGGATTTCGTCATCGATCGCTTTCCCGATCTGCTGGGATGCGTGTGAGCAGGCCCGCCGTCGCGAGCAATTGGCCTCGAAGGGAACATACTGAACCACGGCGCGGGCTGCGCCCGCAGCCCAAAGTCGAAAGCTCAAAGTCGAAAGCGACCGAG
>CAZYMF010000030.1:0-35886 GCA_964648215.1 uncultured Binatia bacterium (SeqCode)
TCCGCACGCGGCACCGTAGCGCGAGCCGCCCTACGCGGGCTACAAGCGCAAGGTTTGCGCGAGCTCGTCGGGGGCGAAGCGGATGCCGACGTAGAACTGACCGAACTGGCCGTAGACCGCGCTGCCGGGGTCGAAGCGCATCTCGTAGACGACGTCGCGCAGGCTCTTGAGGTCGCGGGCGAACAGCGTCACGCCCCACTCCCAGTCGTCCAACCCGGTGCTGCTGCTGATCAGCTGCGTCACGCGGTCGGCGAAGCGCCGCCCGGTGCTGGCGTGGCCACCCATGAAACGCTTGCGATCGGCGAAGTCGAGCGTGTACCAGTTGTTGGTCTCGCCACGCGCCTTGCTCATTGGATAGAAGCAGATCATCGGGAAGTTGTCGGGAAGCTGCGGGTGGACGCGCGCGTTGGCGTAAGCCGACATCCGCTTGGTGAACGACTTCATGCTGGCCGCGAACTCGGGGGAGGTCGGGTCCATCTTCTGCTCGTCGACGAGCTGCCGCGCCCAGTCGCCCGGGCTCGACATGTACTCGCTCACCTCCGAGATCGACAGGAAGGAGTAGACCGGCGTCAGGCAGGCGCCGAGCGCCGTGGCCGCGATCTCCTGCCCGAGCCGCTGCACGCGGCGGGGATCGGGATGCACCGCCATGAAGGCGACGTCCGACTTGGCAATGCCCGCGATCGGGATGAGCTGCAGACCTTCTTCCGCCATTGCGCCGCCGAGCCAGCCGCGGAACTCCTCGATGGCAGCGGCGCGTGCGTCTTCCGACAGCTTCCGCCATCGCGAACGATTGATGCGATAGAAGAGGTGCAGCACCGCCCAACCGACGGTGTCCGGACTGATCGCTTCGCTGGGGGAGCTGTGCTCGGCCATGACGATTCTCCTTCAGGCCCTACAGTACCGGAGCGGCACCGTTTCCGGCAACCGTGATCCCACTATTCCCCGCCGCCGCTTACCGATGGTTTGAACGTCTCCAGCTTCTTGACGTCGAGCTTCCTCCACCAGTCCTGCAGCGAATCGGAGTCGAGGCCATGGCTCTCGATCTCGATGAGGAAGCGGTCGCGGACGAACACTGTCAGCAGACGATACTCGTCGGTGGCGTCGTACCTCTCGACGGCGGGATAGCCGTCGAGCTGGAAGCCCTTCTCGTCGCCACTCGCGGTCTTGTGGGCGAAGTCCCCCGCCGTCGCGTGGGCGGCGGCGAAGAAGTCGTTGCCGGTGCCGTCGGTGATCTTGACGCTCACGGTGGTGTCGGCGTCCTTCTTGCCGCGATGATAGGTGCGGGAGACGGTGGTGACCCTGAACCCCATCGGCGCGGTCAGCGAACCTTCGGGCTTGTCGGCGACGAAGCCGGCGGCCGCGTCGGGCAGGAAGGCGGTGAGCTTGGCGACCGGAATCGGCTCGCTCGCCCCCTGCGCGAAGCACAACGAGGCAAAGAGGATCGCCGCCGCCGCGCCGGCAAGAGTCCGTGGCTTCACGGTGCATCCCCGCGGGATGGACCCCCGAGGGAGGGTGTGCGCCGCTCCCTCGGGGCCGGTGTCTGCTCTCAGCGCGGCGCCATGCGCAGGGCGCCGTCGAGGCGGATGGTTTCGCCGTTGAGCATGGCGTTCTCGACGATGTGCCGCGCGAGCGCGGCGAACTCGCTCGGCTGGCCGAGGCGCGACGGGAACGGGATCTGTGCCCCCAGCGCCTGACGCTGCGGCTCCGGCAGCATGGCCAGCATCGGCGTGTCGAAGGTGCCCGGGGCGATGGTGCAGACGCGGATGCCGACCGAGGAGAAGTCGCGGGCGATCGGCAGGGTCATGCCGACCACGCCCCCTTTCGAGGCCGAGTACGCGGCCTGGCCGATCTGACCGTCGAAGGCGGCGATCGAGGCGGTGTTGATGATCACGCCGCGTTCGCCCTCGTCGTTGGGCTGGTTCTTGACCATCTGCGCCCCCGCCAGGCGGATGACGTTGAAGGTGCCGATCAGGTTGATCTCGATCACCTTGGTGAAGATCTCCAGCGGCATCGGCCCCGACTTGCTCACCGTCTTCATCGCCGCGCCGACCCCGGCGCAGTTGACACAGATGTGGACCGTGCCGAAGGCCTCGGTGGCCTTGGCGATGGCGGCGCTCACCTCGGCTTCGCTGGTCACGTCGGCGGGGGTGAAGATGACGTTCTTGCCCAGCTCCTTGGCCAGCTGCTCGCCGTTGGACTGCGGGCGGTCGATGATGGCGGCCCGGCCGCCGTTGCCGACCAGCGTGCGCACGGTGGCCTCACCCAGACCCGAGGCGCCGCCGGTGACGACGGCCACACTTCCTTCGATTTTCATTTGGCCTCCTCCTGATCGATTGCTGCCCGCGGAGCTCGGTGACTTCCGGGGGACATCCCTCCATACTGGAGGGCGGCGAGCGATTCCAGCCGGGTCGGCGAATTACATCTGATGAGGCTGCGCCTCGGAGCTGGCTCCAATCAGAAAATGCCCAACCACAGAGGCGCAGAGGACACCGAGGCCGGTCACGGAGAATCGCCCGGAACATCGCCACGCGCCACCTCGTTGGAACCCTGTTCATCTCACATGGCGCGGGAATGCTCTGTGATCTTGTCCTCTGTGTTCTCGGCGCCTCTGTGGTGAGCTCTCTTTTTCTCGGATTGGGGCTACCCGCCGCGACCTTCGTTGAAAGCCCGCGGGAAACCGGTTAAAGCCTCAGCCAGCGAGTCTGCAAGCATGAGAGCGCTGGCGTCATGGCAACGATGAATACGTCTGAAGGTAAGGCGGCGCCAGCCGCGGAAGCGGCAAGGCCGCAGCAGGCGAAGACATTTGCCGGCGAGCTGCCCGGGACTTTCGAGGAAGTCGCGCGCCAGGTCGAGTCGGCGCCGGCGCGACCCGTGTCCTGGCGGCAGCGTCTGGCTCGCGCGGTCGCTCATCTGCCGCGTGTGGCGGCGTTGCTGCGGCCGCTGACCGGGCCGCCTCCGGCCTCGGTGAGTATCGGCCAGATGGCTTTCGACGGCTTTCGCGGCGGCGACTTCGGGACGAAGCAGGAGCGCGAGCGCCGCTACGGCGAGGTGTACTCGCTGCAGGAGAGTGACAACGCGTTTCTCATCCGCGTCGAGTTCCCGCGACGGGTGCCGTTGTCGGCGGCCAAAGACGAGCTCGGGCTGCCCGACGAGATGCCGCCGTATGGCTACGACCTGAGCTTGCAGAACGGTTACTTCGTCGTTAAGGGGCGGGTGGAGGATCCAAATTTGCGCAAGCTGGCCGCGGTTTCACCTGCCTTCCCGCCCAATTTCACCACGCACATCAAGCTGCCCGCGTCCGTGACGGGCTTCCGGCACCGCTTCGTCGGTAGGAATCTCGAAGTCGTGCTGTTGAAGCAGTAGCGCATGAGAACCGCACTGCTGGGGTTGGGACATCACCTCCCTCCGGCCGTCGAGGCCGGGGGAGTGAAGCGACCGATCGCCGCGACCGGCGGCACTTCCGACCTGGCACTGCCGGCGGCCGAGGCGGCACTGGCGCGCGCCGGGGCCACGGTCGGCGATGTGGATTTCATCGTCTTTGCGACCATGACCCCGGACGTCACCTTTCCGGGAGCAGCTTGTTATTTTCAGAGCAAGCTGGCCTGCGGCACGATCGCGTCGCTCGACATCCGGGCGCAGTGCGCCGGCTTCCTTTTCGGTCTTTCGGTGGCCGATCAGTTCATCCGTCTGGGTACCCACCGGCGTGTTCTCCTCGCCGCCGCCGAGGTGATGTCACCCGGACTCGACTACTCCGAGCGCGGCGCGCGGGTCGCCGCGCTGTTCGGCGACGGCGCGGCCGCCGCGGTGCTCGGGCCGGGGGAGGGCGACGCCGGCCTGCGGTCGATCGTGATCCACGCCGACGGCCGTCACTACGATCGTTTCTGGTGCGAGTACCCCGCCAGCCGACAACACCCGACGCGCATGACGCTGGAGAACTTTCGTCAGGGGCGGCACTTTCCCGAGCTGGATTGCGACAGCGTGCGACGCTTCGGCGTAGCGACGTTGCCCGCCGTGATCGACGAGGCGCTCGCGGCTGCCGGCGCCGCCCGCGACGAGGTCGACCTGTTCGTGCTCGGGCACGCGTTTCCCGACGTCGTCGACGAGGTGGCGGCGCAGATGAAGATCGCGAACGACAAGGTGAGCAATCCGAGCCGCGAGCACGGGCATCTGGTGGCGGCCTCGCTGCCGGTCGCTCTGAGTCGAGCCGCGGCGGACGGACGAGTCGGCCCCGGCGCCACCGTCTGCCTGGCCGCGTGCGGGGCCGGGTTCACCTGGGGCGCGGCCGTGGTGCAGCTATGAGCCAAGCAGAGCGAAATTCGCGCGTGCTCAGCGTCGCGCGCTGCGTTCCCGACAAGGTGGTGAGCAACGACGAGCTGGCGGCGTTGATGGACACGTCGGACGAGTGGATCCAGCAGCGCACGGGGATCAAGCAGCGCCACTACAGCGAGGGCGACACTGGCGCGGCCGATCTCGGGTCGCGCGCGGCCACCGAGGCGCTCGCTCGCGCGGGCGTGCGGGCGCAGGACGTCGGCTGCATCATCTTCGCTACCCTGAGCCCCGACCACGACATGCCGTCGTCCGCCTGCGTGCTGCAGGCGCGCCTGGGCTTGTCCGGCATGCCCGCCTTCGACGTGCGCAACCAGTGCTCGGGCTTTCTCTACGGCCTGGCGATCGCCGACGCCTACGTCAAGTCCGGGACCTTCGATCACGTGCTCCTGGTCGGGGCGGAGATCCACTCCACCGGGCTGGACCTGACGACGCGCGGTCGCGAGGTCGGCGTCATCTTCGGCGACGGCGCGGCGGCGGTGGTCGTTGGGCCGGAGCCGGACCGGCAGCGCGGTATCCTGTCCACGCACCTGCACGCCGAAGGTCGTTTCGCCGAGATGCTCTGGCTGGAGAGCCCGGGCAGCCGGGAGCGGCCGCGCCTCACCGAGGAGATGATCACCGAGGGGCGGATCTTTCCGAAGATGCGCGGCCGCGAGGTCTTCCGTCAGGCGGTGACGCGCTTCCCCGAGGTCATTCGGGAAGCGCTCGATGCCCACGGCCTCGGCGTTGCCGACCTCGACCTCTTCATCCCGCACCAGGCCAACCAGCGCATCAGCCAGATGGTGGCCCTGGGTCTCGAGCTTCCGGAAGAGAAGCTGTTCACCAACATCGAGCGCTACGGCAACACCACCGCCGCCTCGATCCCGATCGCCCTCTCCGAAGCGATCGAGGCCGGCAAGGTGCGCGACGGCAGCCTGGTCTGCCTCGCCGCTTTCGGCGCCGGGTTCACCTGGGGCGCGGCCCTGATCCGTTGGTAGGGTGAGGGGGTTCGTGGAACTCCTGTTCGAGCCCATGTGCGCCGACGATCTCCCCGAGGTCCTGGAGATCGAGCGCCGCTCGTTTCCGCAGCCCTGGACGCCGGGGCTGTTCCTTCACGAGCTCAAGGTGCCCTTCTCCCGCACGACGCTGATTCGCTCCAACAACGGCACGCGGGCGACGCTGGCGTACATCTGTCGCTGGCTGGTCGGCGACGAGGCTCACATCCTCAACCTGGCCGTTCACCCCGACCACCGCGGTCGCGGGCTCGGCCGGCGCCTGGTGGAATCGGTGGTACAAGAGGCGCGCGGGGTGGGGGCACGGCTGGTGACCCTCGAGGTGCGGCGGGAGAATGCCCCGGCTCGCTCGCTCTACCGCAAGCTCGGCTTCGTCGACACCGGCCTGCGGCGCAACTACTACGGCCGCGGCGAAGACGCGCTCATCATGAGCCTGCAGCTCAAGCCGGCCGACCCGAATTCGCCCGACGACTGAAGCGAATTCCGCCAACGATCGCGGCCCCATGTTGCAATCGCAGACCATACGAGTCTATTATCGCGGCCTGACCGAGCGGTTAAGGGAGACTTTGAGATGAGATTCCCGGTCCACATCATGACCGATATGATCAAGTGGCAGGCCAAGAACTGGTGGCAGGGCCGCAAGAGATACCCCTTCGTGCTCATGCTGGAGCCGCTGCACACCTGCAATCTGGCCTGCATCGGCTGCTCGCCCGAGCGCTACAGCGGCGATCTGAAGGATCGGCTTCCGCTGGAGCAGTGTCTCCAGGCGGTCGACGAGGCGGGGGCGCCGGTGGTGTCGATCTGCGGCGGCGAACCGACCATCTACCCCGAGCTGACCGAGCTGATCGACGGCATCATCGCCCGCAAGCGGCACATCTACCTGTGCACGAATGGGATTCTGCTCGATCGCTTCTTCAAGAAGGGCAGGCCCCACAAGCGGCTGAGCATCAACGTTCACCTCGACGGCATGAAGAAGACGCACGACATGGTGGTCGACCGCGAGGGGGTGTTCGACAAGGCGATCGAGATGATCAAGCTGGGCAAGCAGCTCGGCTTTCAGATGTGCACCAACACCACCGTGTATCGCGAGACCGATGTCCAGGAGGTCGAGGAGATGTGCGCCTTCCTCGACGGTATCGGAGTCGACGGCATCCTGATCTCGCCCGGCTATCACTACGAGCCGATCAAGGAGAATCACTTCCTGATTCGCGACGAGATTCACCAGAAGTTCAAGCGGGTGCTCGAGCTGTCCAAGCGCTACCGCCTGTACTCGACGCCTCTGTTCCTGCAGTTCGCCGCCGGCGAGCGCGAGTATCCGTGCACGCCGTGGGGCAACCCGACGCGGACGCCGAAGGGCTGGAAGGGCCCCTGCTACCTCATCGACCAGCAGAAGTTCGCCACCTGGGAGGAGTTCTGGAACGGGGTCGACTGGGACTACTGGGAGAGTCGCCAGGATCCCCGCTGTCAGAACTGCATGATGCACAGCGGTTTCGAGGCCTCGGTGGTGCGTAAGCTGGGGAGCAGCTTCGGCGACGTCGCCACCATGGCGCGGTGGAACTTCTCCTCGTAGCCGCTCGGAAGGTTGTTGGGTTGTTGCGTTGGTGGTTGTTGGTTTGAACGCTCCAACAACCTAACGAACCTAACAACGTAACAATTGCCTCGGCTCTCCCCGCCCTTGCGCCGGCGGTGGGCGTGGGGCATGAGCGGAGGGGGGTCCGAAACAGCATGAGAGCGCGCTGGCTGCGAAACCTGGTCCTCAGCCTGTTGGTGGCCGGGCTGTTCCTCTTCCTTGCCTTTCGCAACGTCAAGCTGAACGATCTCGGTGACGCGCTGGGGCGCTTTCATCCGGCCTGGCTGGTGCCGGCCGTCGCCATCAGCCTGTTGCTGCAGGTCTTCCGGGCCTGGCGCTGGCAGCTCGAGCTGCGGCCGCTGGAGCGGATCCCGCTCGGACGACTGTGGGTGGTGACCAGCGTCGCCTACATGAGCATCAATCTCCTGCCCATGCGGATGGGTGAGATCGTGCGCCCCTGGCTGCTGTCGCGCCGCAGCTCGGTGAGCTTCTCCAACGTCGTCGGCAACCTGGTCGTCGAGAAGACGATGGATTCGACGGTGATCCTCTTCTACATTTTCGTCGGGTTGCTGACCACGGCGAACCTGCCGCTGTGGGTCCGCCGCGGCGCCTTGTTCCCCGCCGTCGGCGCCGCGGTTCTGGTCAGCCTGGTGCTGCTGCTGTGGTGGCGCGGGGAGGGCTTCGTCGACCGCTGGATCGTGCGCTACCTGCCGGAGCGGTTCGGCGCCGGTCTCAAGCGAGTGTTGCGGGCTCTCCTCGACGGCATGCTGATCTTGCCCGACCGGCGTCTGCTCGGCGCCGTGTTCGTGGTCTCCCTGGCCCTGTGGTTCCTCCCCATTTTGTCGAGCTACGTGATCATTTGCGCCTTCCACTTCGATGTCCCGTTCAACGCGGCCCTGATCGTGTTCATCTTCATCGGCTTCGGCACGGCGCTGCCGCAGGCGCCGGGAATGATCGGCCTCTACCAGTACGCCTCGATCCTGGCGCTGGCGCTCTTCGGCGTGCCGCAACCCGAGGCGCTCGCCTACGGGTTGGTGCTGAACGCGATCCAGCTGGTGACCTTGACCGGCCAGGGGCTCGTCGCCCTGCCGCTGGCCGGCGTGCGCTTCGAGGATCTGGTCCGCGCCCGCGGCGAGGTTTCCCCGGATGCGGCCGGCTGAGGTCGAGTTGACTCGTTCGGGAGCTTGTGGTTAACGAGCGAGGATTCAGGTCGCATGCGGGGCACCCTTGCGGTGCCCTTCTTTTTACGAGCTATGGAGACCGCTGAGCACCTCACCGCTACCGATTTGCGCCGCTCGTCCCTGGCCGACTTTCAGTTCGAGCTGCCGGCCGCGCTGATCGCGCAAGAGCCGGCACCGGGCCGGAGCGAGGCGCGGTTGCTGGTGTGGGATCGCTCTTCCGCCGAGCAGGCTCACACCACGGTCGATCGCCTCGCCGACTTCGTGCGCCCGGGGGACGTCTTCGTTTTCAACGACACCAAGGTGATCCCGGCCCGGCTCTACGCCCGCACGCCGACCGGTGGCGCCGTCGAGCTCCTGCTGATTCACCCCGTCAACGCTCCGGCGGGAGAAGCCGACGCAGGCGTCTGGCTCTGCCTCGGGCGCCCGGCCCGGCGGCTGCGCCCGCCGCTCGCGCTGCGCTTGGCCGACGGGTCCGCGGCGCGCCTGGTCGCCGCTCACGGCGACGGCCGCTACGAGGTGGCCTTCGAGACGGCGGACGTCCTCTCTCTGCTGCAGGCCCACGGGGAGGTTCCGCTGCCCCCGTACATCAAGCGGCCGGACGGCCCGCTGCCGTTGGACCGCGAGCGTTACCAGACCGTGTTCGCCGCGCACCCCGGTGCCATCGCCGCGCCGACGGCCGGGCTGCACTTCACGCCCGAGCTGCTCGCGGCTCTGCGCGCCGCCGGCGCCGAGCTCGCCTACCTCACCCTGCACGTCGGTCCGGGAACGTTTCTGCCCGTGCGGACCGACGATCTCGAGCAGCACTCGATGGAGGCGGAGTGGTGCGAGATCCCGGCGGCTACCGCGGAGACGATCAACCGCGGGCGCGAAGCGAGGCGCCGCATCGTCGCCGTGGGGACGACGACGACCCGGGCCCTGGAGTCGGCCGCCGACGCCGCCGGTAGGCTGTCGCCCGGCTCCGGCTGGGCGCAGATCTTCATTCGCCCGGGCCATCGCTTTCGTGTCGTCGACGCCCTGTTCACCAACTTTCATCTGCCCGGCTCGACGTTGCTGGCGCTGGTCAGCGCCTTTGCCGGGCGCGAGCGGACGTTGGCCGTGTATGCCGAGGCGGTCCGCCGGCGCTATCGCTTCTACAGCTACGGCGACGCGATGCTCGTTCAATGAACACGGCGACCTCGAGGGCGGAGCCGAGCGCTCCCCGGCTGTTCTCCGTCGACGCGGTCGACCCCGGCTCTTGCGCGCGCGGCGGCCGCATCGCCACCGCGCACGGAACCGTCGAGACGCCGAACTTCATGCCGGTCGCCACGGCCGGCACGGTGAAGGGGATCACGCCGGCGCAGCTCGAGGAGGCGGGGGCACAGATCGTCCTGGCCAATACCTACCATCTGGCGCTGCGTCCGGGCGTCGATCTCGTCGAGACGCAGGGGGGTCTCCACCGCTTCATGGGCTGGCCCGGGCCGATCCTCACCGACAGCGGTGGCTATCAGGTCTTCAGCTTGGCGTCCCTGCGCAAGGTCAGCGAAGAAGGGGTCGATTTCCGCTCCCACGTCGACGGCGCCCGTCTCGCCCTGACGCCCGAGGACGTCGTGACGTTGCAGCTGCGGCTGGGCGTGGACATCCTGATGCCTCTCGACGAGTGCCTGCCCGCTCCGGTGGATCGCGGCGACGCCGAGCGCGCGGCGGCCCGCACCTTGCGCTGGGCGCGCCGTTCGCAGGCGGTCGAGCGTGGCGACGACCACGTTCTGTTCGGCATCGTGCAAGGGGGGGTCTTCGCCGACCTGCGCCGGCAGTGCGTGGCGGAACTTGTCGCGCTCGGCTTTCCAGGCTATGCGGTGGGCGGACTCAGTGTGGGAGAGGCGATCGAGATGACCCGTGATGTGGCTGCGGCCACCGCTGCCGCCGTGCCGGCGGGCGCCCCGCGCTACCTCATGGGCGTTGGCCGGCCGGAGGATCTGCTGCGCTTCGTCGGCATGGGCTACGACCTGTTCGACTGCGTCCTGCCGACCCGCAACGGCCGCAACGGCATGCTGTTCACCTGGGACGGACCGGTCAACATTCGCCTGGCTCGCCACGCCCGCGATCCGGAGCCGGTCGACGCGGCCTGCGGCTGCTACGCCTGTCGCACGTTCTCGCGCGCCTATCTGCGGCACCTGGCGGTGAGCGGGGAGATGCTGGGGCCGCAGCTCGCGTCATTGCACAACCTCTACTTCTACCTGGATCTGATGCGACAGATGCGGGCCCGCATTGCCGCCGGGACGTTTGCTTCGTGGGCGGCCCAGCAGATCGCCCGCATCGAGGAGGGAGCCGCAACATGATCGGAACGGCCTGGGCGCAAGCCGGGGCGGGCGGTGCGCCGCCGGCGCTGGTGAGCTTCGCGCCTCTGATTCTGGTGTTCGCCGTCTTCTACTTTCTGCTCATCCGGCCGCAGCAGCAGAAGGCGAAGGAGCATCGCACCATGCTCGACAACCTGAAACGGAACGACGAGGTGATCACCAGCGGCGGCGTGTACGGGCGCGTGGTGACGCTCGATCCGAAAATCGTGACGTTGGAGATTGCACCCAATGTGCGGGTGCGCGTGGATCGGCCGCAGATCGCCTCACTGGCGCGAGGGGGCAAGGACGAGTCGAAGGCGGGCGAGCCGAAATCGAAAGAGAAGGGCAAGGACCAGTGAACAAGTCCAGTCTGTGGATGCGCATGGGGCTCGTCGCCGGCTTGATCGTGCTGGCGGGCGTGTTTTTGGTGCCGACGTACTACGGCGCGAAGCCGGCCAGTTGGCCGGGCTTCCTGCCGGGTCCGATTCGGCTCGGTCTCGACCTCCAGGGCGGCACGCACCTGGTGTACACGGTCGACGTCGACAAGGCGGTCGCCAATCGCGTCGAGCGGGCGGCCGAAGATCTGAAGAACGAGGCCAAGACCGAGCAGATCGGTCTCAACAGCGTCACCGTGAACAGCGGCGTCATCACCGCAACGCTCGCCGATCCGGCCAAGCGCGATGCGCTCGAGAAAGTGATCTCGGATCGTTTCCCCAACCTGTCGCTGATGACCGAGACCAGCCCCGACACGGTGCAGGTCAAGATGACCAAGGTGAGCATGCGGGAGATTCGCGACGGGGCCCTGGATCAGTCGCTCGAGATCATCCGCAACCGCGTCGACCAGTTCGGCGTGGCGGAGCCGATCGTGCAACGGCAGGGCTCGCAGGACATCCTGGTGCAGCTGCCAGGCATTCAGGATCCCGAGCGCGCCAAGGCCCTGATCGGCAAGACGGCGCTGCTGGAGTTCAAGCTGGTGGCGAAGGACCCCACGGAGTCCGGCGCCGTCACCATGCCGGGGCGCGAGGTCGATCCGGTCACCGGCCGCGTCACCCGCACCGAGTACAAGGTCGAGCCGCGCACTCTGATGACCGGCGACATCATCTCGAACGCGCGGCCCCGCCCCGGAACGCAGAGCGATCCGCGTCCCTACGTCGAGGTCGACTTCAACTCGCGCGGCGCGAAGATCTTCGAGGAGATCACCGGGGCCAACGTCGGCCGCCGGCTGGCGATCATTCTCGACGGCGTGGTCCAGTCGGCGCCGGTGATCCAGGAGCGCATCGGCGGCGGCCGGGCGCGCATCACCGGAAGCTTCGACTTCAAGGACGCGCGCGACCTGGCGCTGGTGCTGCGCACGGGCGCGCTGCCGGCGCCAGTGCACGTCGCCGAGGAGCGCACGGTCGGGCCGTCTCTCGGCAAGGACTCGATCCGCCAGGGCATCCTGTCGTTCGCCGTGGGCGGCTGCCTGGTGGTGATCTTCATGCTCATCTACTACAAGGTCGCGGGTATCCTCGCCGACATGGCCCTGATCCTCAACGTGGTCTTCCTGCTGGCGGCCCTGGCCGCGTTCGGCGCGACGCTGACACTGCCGGGGATCGCCGGTGTCGTGCTGACCCTGGGCATGGCCGTCGACGCCAACGTCCTGATCAACGAGCGCATGCGCGAGGAAATGAGGCTGGGCAAGACGGCGCGGGCCGTCATCGATGCCGGCTACGAGCGGGCTCTGCCCGCCATTCTCGACTCCAACGTCACGACGTTTCTGTCGGGCATCATCCTGTTCCAGTTCGGCTCGGGTCCGGTGAAGGGCTTTGCCGTCACCCTCTGCATCGGCATCGTGAGCAGCGTGTTCACCGCCGTGGTTGGAACCCGAGTCGTCTACGACTTCATGCTGAGCAAGCGTCGGCTGCAGACCGTGAGTGTGTGATCCATGGAACTGATCAAACCAGGAACCAACATCGATTTCGTCAGCTACCGTCACGGCGCCGTGATCGCCTCCGCGTTGTTGGTCACCGCGTCGATCTTGTTTCTGTTCGTGCGCGGCGGCCCCAACTACGGGGTCGACTTCTCCGGCGGCACCTTGATGGACATCAGGATCACGCCGGCGCCGCCGATCGCACAGGTGCGCGTCGCCCTGGCCAGCGTGAAGCTGGGGGACGTCTCACTGCAGGAGTTCGGCGGCACGGGGGAGTTTCTCATCCGCCTGCCCCTGTCCGACACCGAGGCCACGGCGACGGGCGGGTCGGTGTCGAAAGATGTTCACGATGCGCTCAACGCCAAGTTCGGCAAGGACAAGGTCGACATTCTGCGCGTGGAGTCGGTGGGGCCACGAGTGGGCAGCGATCTGCGCCGCAAGGCGATCCTGGCGGTCGTTTTCTCCACCGTGATGATGGGCCTCTACATCTGGCTCCGCTTCGAGCTGCGCTTCGGCATCGGCGCGGCCGTGGCGCTCGTCCATGACGTGGTGATCACCGTGGGCGCCCTGGCGCTGTTCCACTACGAGTTCGACCTGACCATCGTCGCCGCCTTGCTGACCGTGGTCGGCTTCTCGGTCAACGACACCGTGATCGTCTCGGACCGCATCCGCGAGAACATGCGCAAGAGCCGGCGCGAGACCTTCGCCTCGATCATCAACAGCAGCATCAACGAGACGCTCAGTCGCACGATCCTGACCACCGGCACCGCGATCCTGGTGATCCTGGCGCTGTTCTTTCTCGGCGGTAACGTGATTCACGGCTTCGCGTTCACGCTGCTGGTCGGGTTCGTCACCGGCACCTACTCGTCCATCTTCATCTCCAGCCCGATCGTGCTGGTCATGGAACCGGTGCGCGCGCGAGTGACCCGGCGCAAGTGAGGGGTATGGCGCGGCGCTGGATGCTCGCCCCGCGCCGGCCGGAGCCGGAAAGTGTGCTGCAACGCGAGCTCGGCCTGTCGCCGATGCTCGCGCGCTTGCTGGTCAACCGCGACGTTCTCGGCGCCGAGGCGGCCGGGGCCTTTCTGTCCGCGCGCCTCGCCGAGCACCTGCGGTCGCCGATGCTCTTCCGCGACATGGGCCGCGCCGCCGACCGCGTGGTCGCGGCGCTGCAGGGCGGCGAGCGGATCGGCATCTACGGCGACTACGACGTCGACGGCATCAGCGGTAGCGCCATCCTGCTGACGTTTCTGCGCGAGCTCGGCCACGAGCCGCTGCTGCACATCCCGCACCGTCTGCGCGACGGCTACGGCGTGACCGAGCCGGGGGTCCGGCGCTTGGCGGAGGGCGGAGCGAAGGTGATGATCACGGTCGACTGCGGCGGCGTGGCCCACCGTGAGATCGCTCTGGCGGGCGAGCTGGGAATGGCGGCGATCGTCTGCGACCATCACCAGGTGTCGGGCACGCCCTTGCCGGCGCACGCCGTGCTGAACCCGATCGAGCCCGACGGCGGCTTTCCCTTTCCCGGCCTGTGCGGCGCGGGGGTCGCGTTCTACCTCGCCCTCGGCGTCCGCATGCGCCTGCGCGATGCCGGCGTCGCCCCGGTGCCCGACCTGCGCCGCTACCTCGACCTGGTGACCCTGGGAACCATCGCCGACATCGTGCCCCTGGTCGAGGAGAACCGCGTGCTGGTCAAGCACGGCTTGCGCGAGCTGACCCAGTCGTCGCGGCCGGGGATGATCGCGTTGAAGCTGGTGAGCGGCGTGGATGCGGTGTCGTCCGGGGTCGTGGGCTTCCGCCTGGCGCCGCGGTTGAACGCCGGCGGCCGCCTGGCCGACGCGCTGCGCTCGGTCGAGCTGCTGAGCACCGGCGACCGCGCCCGCGCCGAGCAGCTGGCGCAGGAGCTCGACCAGGAGAACCGGGCGCGGCAGGCCATCGAGATGGAGATCCTGGGTGATGCCGTCGCCCGTATCGAGGACACCCCCGACTTCGCCCAGCGCCGCAGCGTCGTGCTGGCCTCGTCGGACTGGCACCCGGGCGTCATCGGCATCGTCGCCTCGCGGCTGGTGGAGCGATACTACCGCCCGACCATCCTGATCGCGGTCAACGACGCCAGCGGTGTCGGCCGGGGCTCGGGACGCAGTATCCGGCGCTTCGATCTTCACGAGGCGGTGTCGGCCTGCCGCGAGCCGCTCGAGGGTTTCGGCGGCCACCGCATGGCCATCGGCCTGAGCATTCGCAGCGACAAGGTGGAGGAGTTCGCCGGCCGCTTCGAAGAAGCCGTGCGCCAGCGCACGACCGAGGACGACTTCGTGGCCGAGACGAACGTCGATGCGGAGCTGAGCCTCCGCGACATCGACGAGGCCCTGTTGGCCGACCTGGACCGCCTCGAGCCGTTCGGCATGGGTAACCCGGAGCCGATCTTCTGCAGCCGCCGGGTCAGCGTCGCGTCGTCGCGCATCGTCGGCGAGAAACATCTGAAGCTGTTCCTGCGCCAGGAGGGCCGCGCCGTCGACGCCATCGGCTTCGGCATGGCCGAGCGCGGGGTCCGCGAGGGGGAGGCCATCGACGTGCTCTACACGCCGCAGCAGAACGAGTGGAACGGCAGGGTGCGGTTGCAGCTGCGGCTGCGCGACCTGCGCCCGGCACGCGACGGCGGCTGAAGGGCCCCTCTACTCGCCCACCTCGAAGGCGTTCTGAATCAGCTCGCAGGTCACGCGTCCTTCCTCCCGCCACACGCCGACGACGTCGAAGCGCACGGGCCGGTCGTGCAGGTTGTGCTCGCTGAGGAAGTACTTCGCCGCGCGAATGATCTGCCGCTGCTTGCGCCGGTCGACGGCCTCGAGCGGGTTGCCGAACCCCTCCTGGGTGCGCGTCTTGACCTCGACGAAGACCACGGTGGTGCCGTCGAGCGCGATCAGATCGAGCTCACCGGTGGGGCAGCGATAGTTGCGTTGCAGGATGCGGTAGCGACGCCGGCGCAGGAAGGTCGTCGCCGCGCGCTCGCCCGCGGCCCCCAGCCGCTGCCGGTCGTCGCTCACCGGACCACGATAGGGCAGGGCCGGGCGCCCTGGCAAACGGGCTTGCGCCGGCGGCGCGGGCGCGGCACTCTCGCTTGCCGTGACCCAAGGAAGGCTCGGCGCGCGGCGCGGCAAGGGGATGGGCCGGCGGGGGGCGTTGCTCGTGACCGCGAGCGTCCTGCTGCTGGCTCTGCTCGCCTATACGGAGATCGATCCGATTCTCGGCGCGCTCGGCCGCTATCTGGTGATCGACGAGCCGCGCCGCCCGGCGGATGCCATTCTCGTGCAGTCGGGGTCGGTGCCGGACCGTATTCTGGAAGCGGTCGACCTCTATCAGGCCGGTCTCGCGCCCCGGATCATCCTGAGCCGGGAGAGGCCCGCCGCCGGCCTGGCCGTGCTGCGCCAGCGCGGCGCGGACATGCCGGATCGCCACGACATCAACGTCTCCATCGCCACGCAGCTGGGTGTGCCGGCGGGTGCGCTGGCGACGGTCGACGGCTTCGCCACCAGCACCCGCAGCGAGGCGGAGGTCGTCATTCCCTATCTGAAACACGCCGGCATCCACCGGGTCCTGCTCGTGACCTCGAAGCTCAACGCTCGTCGTGCCGGCCTGATCTTCCGGACCCTGGCCGGCGACGGCATCGGTTTCACCGTGTGCGCGTCGCGCTACGATTCCTATGACCCGAATACGTGGTGGCGGCACCGGGTGTTCCTGCGCCGGGTCGTCTTCGAGTACGAGAAGCTGGCGGTGTTCCAGCTCTGGGAGCGATGGCGGTCGCCTTTGACAAGGGCAGACAAGTGAGAGTAGTGGCGATGCCAGGAGGGCGGGCTCCCATCAAGCGGTCGTCGAGCGAAGCGCCACTGAAGCTCGAATCGCCGAGTGATTTCGCGGCGATCGAGCGGCTGTGGTGGCGGCTTCTGGAGCATACGGGTGACATTTTCTACGTCCACGACGTGGAGGGGCGCTTTCTCGCCGTCAACCCTGCCTTCTATCGTACGACCGGCTACAGCGAGACGGAGCTGTCGTCGCTGAACGTTCGCGACCTGTTGACTCCCGAGGACTACGAAGAGAATGCGGCCCGGATCACCGCCGCCGTGCTCGGGGAGAGGAGCGCCGTCCCGATCGAGATGACCATCCGGCGCAAGGACGGATCGGTCGGGTACGCCGAGTCCGTCCCTACCGTGACCGTCGCCGAAGACGGCCGGCATCTCGTCGTCGGCGTGGCGCGCGACGTCACCGCCCGCCGCCGCGCGGATGACGAGCTCCGCGAGGCGGCCGCCTTCCAGGCCACGCTGGCCGAGGTCATGCTCCGCCTCCACGCCGCCTCCACGCTCGACGCCCTCTGCCCCCTGATCTGCGAGCAGGGTCGCCGGCTGCTCGGCCTGGCGGCGGCGCGACTTTTCCTGCTGCGCGGCGAGGAGCTGCTGGTGGTGGCCGCCGACGGCGAGGCGCTGTCGCTGGAGGGATTGCTGCAGTGGCCCCTGGATCGTCCCGGGCCTCTGGTCACGGCGCTGCGTGAGGGCAAGACGGTCGTCGTGCGGGAGAAGGACGAAACGCTCGTGGTGCTGCCGCTGAGCGCGCGCCGCGGACCGATCGGGGTGCTCGTGTTCGGCGAGAAAGAGGTGCACGGCTGTGTCGATGACTGGTTGCAGCAGCGGGCGGAGATCTTGGCCAGCCACGTCGCCGTCGCGGTGGAGAACGCCAACCTGCTGGAGGACCTGCGCCGTGCCGACCGGCTGAAGAGCGACTTCCTGTCCTCGGTGTCGCACGACCTGCGGACACCGCTGAACGTGATCGTGGGCTATACCGACATCCAGCTCGAGGGTCTGCTCGGCCCCACGACGGCCGAGCAGCACCAGGCCCTCCGCCGCGTGCGCGCCACGGCGCTCGGCCTGTCGAGCTTGATCAACGCCACGCTCGACCTGAACCGGCTGGAGGCCGGCCATTCTCTGGTCGAGACGATCCCGACCAATGTCGGGGCGCTCTGGAGCGATCTGCTGGCGCAGTTCGAGGACCATCCCGATTGGGGCAACGTTACCCTCCGCTGGCATGCCGAAGAGGTGCCGCCGCTGATGAGCGATCCGGAGAAGCTGAAGCTGATCCTGCGCAACCTGGTTGGCAACGCGCTCAAGTTCACTCGCGCTGGGTCGATCGACGTCACTGCCCGCTACCTGGCCGAGGACAAGCGCCTCGAGCTGATCGTCTCGGACACCGGGCCGGGCATCGCGCCCGCCGATATCCCCTACATCTTCGGTATGTTTCGCCAGGGCGGACAGGCCCGGGGCGGCGTCGGTCTGGGTTTGTATCTGGTCAAGCGGGTCGTCGATCTGCTCGGCGGCGACCTCAACGTCACCAGCCGCCTCGGCGTCGGGTCGACCTTCCGGGTCTCCCTGCCGGCAACGGCGGTGGCATGATCACCACCGACGTCGTCCCGATCCATCTGCGCGTCGATCCGAGCGACATCGGGCTGATCAAGTTCGTCATCGAGTCGTACGAAGGCGTGGCCATCGTGCGCACGGTGGAGCGCCGGGCGGCGATCATCGTCCTGCTCGCGGTACCCGATTCCCTCGCCCACGCCCGCGCCATCCTCGCTTCCATCGCGGCGCTGACCCCGTGGGAAGAAGTGTCGGCGCCGCGGGAGAGCGATGACTGGCTGCGGTCCGGGGAAGAGTGACGCGCGACAGCGGAAACGCCCCCTCGACACCCGTCACCCAACACCCGTCACCCTTGCTCACTCCCGCCGGATCTCGGCACCGAGCGCCGCCAGGCGCTCGTCGATGTGCTCGTAGCCGCGATCGATCTGCTGCACGTGGCGGATGACGCTGCGGCCTTCGGCGCACAGGGCGGCGATCAGCAGCGCCATGCCGGCGCGAATGTCGGGGCTGGCCATGTCCTGGCCGTAGAGCCGCGCGGGGCCGACGATGACCGCGCGGTGCGGATCGCAGAGCACGATGCGCGCGCCCATCTGGATCAGGCGGTCGACGAAGTAGAGCCGGCTCTCGAACAGCTTCTCGTGAATCAAGATGGAGCCGCGTGCCTGGGTGGCGATCACCAGGGCGATGGGAATCAGATCCGCGGGAAAGCCCGGCCAGGGTGCGTCGTCGATCTTGGGGATGGCGTTGCCAAAATCGTCCACGACCTCGAGGCGTTGCCCCTCGGGGACGAGGATGTCGTCGCCCTCCACGCTCCACTGGATGCCGAGCCGCCCGTACATGATGCGGGTGATGGCGTGATCCGCGGGACGGCAGTCGACAATCCGGAGCTGACTGCCGGTGGCGGCGGCCAGGCCGATCAGGCTGCCGGTCTCGATGTAGTCGGGGCCGATCGCGAACTCCCCACCGGCGAGGGCGCTGACACCCTCGATGGCGAGGACGTTGGTACCGACGCCGTCGATGCGCGCGCCGAGGAGCTGCAGAAAGCGGCACAGGTCCTGTACGTGGGGCTCCGAGGCGGCGTTGCGAATCAGCGTGCGCCCTTCGGCGAGCACGGCGGCCAGGATCGTGTTCTCCGTGGCCGTCACGCTCATCTCGTCGAGGAAGATCTCCTTGCCGCGCAGTCTGCGGGCGGAAAGCCCGTAGCCGTCGCGGGTCGTCTCCACGCTGGCGCCGAGAGCTTGCAGCGCCTGCAGGTGGGTGTCGACGCGCCGCCGCCCGATCACGTCGCCGCCGGGAAAGGGCAGCAACACGCGGCCGAGGCGCGCCAGCAAGGGCCCGGCGAGCAGCAGCGACATGCGGATCTGGCGTGCCAGACGGCGATCGGGGCGTGGCGATTTCACCGCCGCCGTGGCGATCTCCCAGCCCTCGCCGTCGCGCTCGATGACGGCGCCGAGGCCGCGCAGCATATCCGCGAACACGCGCACGTCCTCGATGTCCGGAACGTTGCGCAGCCGTACCGGCTGGTCGGTGAGCAGCGCTCCTGCCAGAATCGGCGCCGCGGCGTTCTTGTTCCCGGCAACGCGAATACGTCCCCGCAGCCGCCTTCCCCCGGTGATGACCAGCTTGCTCATTCGCCTCCCTGACGGGTTGCCTGCCGCACTTCACACCACGTCGGGCGGCGGGTCAAGCTGGTTCTGCATGCGGATGGAGAACGCGGGGAGCCGAGAACGCGCCGCCGGAGCGCGCGCTCCGGCGGCGTCGCTTCTGTCCGCGGGCGAAACTTGGTAAGGCCTGATGCCTACATGAGCTTCGAGGAAATCTTCGACACGCTTCTGGTTCCGCGCGAAAACGGCAGTCCGGCTCTGGCCGAGGTCGCCTCCCATCTGGAAAAGGCGCTCCGCAGCAGCGGTGCCAACGTCTCGCTGCAGGAGTTCGTGTGCCGGCCCGAGGTGGCGACCGTGGCTGGCATCGTCTGCCTGGTGCTGGCGCTGGGATTCTTCGCGCTGATGTGGAAGCGCCGCTTCGGCGGCGCACTGCTGCTGGCGTTGCTGATTCCGCTCTATCTCCTGGTGGACTCGCCGCAGCGCTGGCCGCTGCTCAGCCGCATCGGCTCGGTGCCCGAGCACAACATCGTCGCCACCTTCCCCGTGGCGGCGCCGCAGCGCCTGGTGATCCTGGGGGCACACTACGATACGCGCACCAATCTGCTCGGCTACTACCAGCAGGCTCCGATCCGCTTTCTGCTGGTACCGGCCCTGCTGTTGGCCATCGGCATCGGCGCGACCGCGGTGTGGCGCCGAGTGCGCGGTCGGCCGGAGCATCACGTGCGCTACTGGGCGCTGCTGGTGCCGCTCTACTTCTTCGCCTTTTTCCTGACGAAGGCCGGCGGGATCTTCGTCCCCGCGCGCAGCCCCGGCGCCCTCGACGACGGTGCGGCCGTGGCCACGTTGATCAAGCTGGCGGAACGGCTGGGTGCAGGCGAGCCGGCGCTGGCCCATACCGAGGTGCAGATCGTGCTGTTCGCCGGCGAGGAGGTCGGCTTGCAGGGCTCGGCCGCCTACCTGGCCGAGCAGTTTCCCGACCCGCCGCCGCAGCCGGTCTACTTCATCAACGGAGAGATCTGGGGCTTCGGTCGCGAGCTGAGCTACTTCGTCTACGACCGCTCCGCGTGGCGCCGCTACGAGGCCTCGGCGCCGTTGGTGCGGACGCTGGATCGCGCCTGCCGGCGCGTGACCGATCAGGCGACGCTGACGTTCGATGTCCAGCCGATCACCACCGATGCGCGCACGTTCCTGGCCGCCGGTATTCCGGCGGTGACCGTGACCAGCCACCGCCTCGGCGACTCGCACATCCGCTACGTCGACAGTGCCGCCGACAATCGCGAGCGTCTGGACAAGGACGCGCTGGAGCAGACGCTGTCGTTTCTTCAGGCGGCGTTGGCGGAGATCGACGGCGAGGGGGTCAAGGCGTTCCCCTGACTCGCTGTAGGGCCGTCACTCGATCTCGTAGGTCACCTGCAGCGTCGCCGACACGTTGACGTCGCCGGGCTCGATCGGCGTCGGCGCGCGCACCTCGGCCGCCATCGCCATACCGCGGAACCGCGGCATGACGATCGGTCCCGACGAGACGCTGGCGGACATCACCGGCCCGAGCTTCACGCCGAGCCCGCGGGCGACGCTCTCCGCTTGTGCGTGGGCGTCGGCGCCCGCCTTCTCGATAGCGCTCTGCAGCGCCTGCTCGCGTTGGGCGAGGCGGAACTGGAGATCGTTGACGCGATTGGCCCCCGCCGCGGTGGCGGCATCGATCAGGTCGCCGACCTTGTCGAGCCGGTGGGATTCGACCAGAACCTGATTGCGCGCGACGTAGCCGGTGATGCGAGGCTCGCGGGGCTCGCCCGGGCGGACGTTCTCGTAGCGCGGCTCCAGGGTGTAGCGGGTGGTAGACACCGTGTCCTGCTTGCCGAGAAGCGCCTTCAGGGCGGTCGCCACCGCCGCGCTACGCTTGGCGTTCTCCGCCGTGGTTCCGGCTGCCTTCGAGCCGCTGGTCTCGACCGCGAACGAGATCGACACCTCGTCCGGCGTCGCCTTCACTTGGCCCTGACCGCTGACGGAGATCGTTCGCTTGCTCGCCGGGTTTTCGTCGGCGCGGGCGAGGGCGGGAACGGCGGCGAGCAGCACCAGGGCGATCGGCCAACGGTGCCATGCACCTCTCATGCGACACCTCCTCTCTCTCGGCTCTATCCCTATGCCGCACGGCACGCGGTTGCAATGATCCCGGCTGGTGTGAGTCCGGCCTGGATGTCCTTGCCTCCACGCGCGCCGGCGGCATAGACTCGGTCCCGTGCAGACAGCGGCGGTAGACCCGGATCCGTGTGTGCTCGAGCCCGTGGAGCTGAGCGACCTGGCGGGCCGGCCGCGGCACCTGGCCGCGGGACGGCCGGCGGTGCTCGCGTTCTTCAAGGAGGACTGTCCCACCTGCGACTTCGCTTTCCCGTTCCTGCAACGGTTGCACGACGCGCTCGCGCCGCGGGGCGAGGTCGTCGGCGTCTCGCAAAGCGACGAGGCGGCGACCCGCACCTTCGTTGCGCGTCACGGACTGACGCTGCCGATCCTCCTCGACCGGGAGCTGGAGGCGTCCCTGGCCTGCGGCATCGAGTCGGTGCCGGCGCTCTTCCTCATCGGTGTCGACGGCGCGATCGCGGAACGCAGCGCAGGTTTCGTCCGCCGCGACTGGGAACGCATCGCCCAGAGGCTGGCCGATCTGAGCGGCGCGCCCTTGCCCCGGTTGTTCGCCGCGAACGAGACGGTGCCCGAATGGCGCGCGGGCTGCGCTTCGCGGACCACCGACGCCGCGTTCCAAGAGCAGCTGCGCGTTCGCCAGGGTCGGGAGCGGTTGCGCTCGCGACGCCTCGAGGTCGGCGACCTGGAGGATCCGGTCGAGTTCCTCTTCGAGCGCGGTCTCACCGACGGGCTGCCGGTGGTGCCGCCGACCGAAGGCCGCGTGCTGCGCATGCTGGAGGGAACGCGACGGGCCCCGGACGACCAGGTGGCCCTGGTGCCGCCGAACTACGCCCCGGCCACGGTGGAGAAGGTGGCCGTCAACGCGGTCATGGCGGGATGCCGCCCCGAGTATCTCCCCGTGGTGCTGGCCGCCGTCGAGGCGGCGTGCAGCGAGGAGTTCAACATGCACGGTGTGCTGGCGACGACGTACTTCGCCGCGCCGCTGCTCATCGTCAACGGGCCGATCCGCAAACGCATCGGCATGAACGCCGGCATCAATGTCTTCGGCCAGGGCAACCGCGCCAACGCGACCATCGGACGGGCCCTCAACCTGGTGGTGCGCAACATCGGCGGCGGGCGACCGGGCGAGGTGGACCGCGCCACGCTCGGGCAACCCGGCAAGTACACCTACTGCATCGCCGAGAACGAGGAGGAGAGCCCCTGGTCGCCGCTGCACGTCGAGCGCGGCTTTTGGCCGGAGGATTCGACGGTGACGCTGTTTGCGGCCGAGGCGCCGCGGGCGCTGGTCGATCAGCTCAGTCGCAGCGCGCGCGGGGTGGTGACCACCCTCGGCAAGTGTATGGAGAGCGTTGCCCACCACAAGTGGTACAAGTATGCCGAGGTCGTGCTGGTGCTTTGTCCGGAGCACGTGCGCACCATCGCGCGCGACGGCTGGGGCAAGACCGAGATCCGGGCGTGCATCCAGGAGGTCACGGCCAAGCCGCTGCGCGCCCTGGTGGCCGATGCCGACGGCAGCGCCGAAGGTCTGCCGCGGCGGCTTTTGGGCGATGACCCGCCGGCGGACCTGCTGAACCGACCGGTGCCGAAATTCGCGGGCGACGACTCCATCCAGATCGTCGTCGCCGGCGGCACGGCGGGCAAGTTCTCGGCGGTGATCGGCGGCTGGGTCGGTGGCTCGATGGGCTCGCAGATGGTGACGAAGAAAATCGAGGAGTGAACGATGGCGCTGATCATTCTGGATCCGACCGACGAGCGTGAGCCGGTGGAACGCCAGCCGGCACCCCGGGCGAAGCGACTGGCGGGTACCGTTGCCCTGTTGGACATCGTCAAGCCGCGCGGCGACGTATTCCTGGATCGTCTGGCCGAAGTGCTGCCGCAGCGCCGCTCCGGGTTGACGGTGGAGCGGTTCAGCAAGCCGACCTTCACCAAGCCGGCGCCCGAGCCGCTGCTGCGACAGATTGCCGAGCGCGCCGGCGCGGTGATCGAGGCCCTCGCCGATTGAGGGTCGTGCACGACGTGCAGTGTGCACGACACGATCTTCTTCGAACGCGAAGGTATACCGGCGGTTTTCGTCGCCTCGAGCGAGTTCGAGAGCGCGGCGGAGGCCCAGGCGCGTGCCCTCGGCATGCGCGGCGTGGCGCGCGTCTTCGTCCCGCATCCGATTCAGGATGCCACCGACGACGAGATGCGGGCGCGCGCGGACGCCGCCGTGGACGCGATCCTGGCGGCATTGGAGCAACGTTGACGGCGCCGCGGTGGCGCGCGCCCACTGTCGATCTCTGGAGCTCGACCATGCTGCATACACCCGTCTGTGACCTGTTCGGTATTCGCTACCCCATCGTCCTCGCCGGCATGGGCGGGGTGTCGCTGCACCGGTTGGTGGCGGCGGTCTCCAACGCCGGCGGCCTCGGCGTGATCGGCGCCGCCACCCTCGATCCGGAAGGGCTGCGCCGGGAGATTCGCCTCACGCGCGAGCTCACCGACAAGCCTTTTGCCGTCGACCTGCTGATGCCGATCCCCGACATGATCCGGCCGCAGATGCAGGTGGTCTTCGAGGAGAAGGTCGAGATCTTCGTCGCCGGATTGGCGGTGCCGCGGGAGTTCATCATCGAGATGCACGAGCGCGGCATGGTCGTCGTGGTCATGGTCGGCCGGGTGCGTCACGCGGTGAAGTCGGCCGAGGCCGGCGCCGACGTGGTCGCGGCGCAGGGCACCGAGGCCGGCGGCCACACCGGCGAGATCGGCGCGCTGGCGCTGGTGCCGCAGGTCGTGGACGCGGTGAAGATCCCCGTCCTCGCCGCCGGTGGCATCGCCGACGGGCGCCAGCTGGTGGCGGCGCTGGCGCTGGGCGCGCAGGGAGTCGTGGTCGGCACCAGGTTCATCGCCACGCCGGAGGCGCAGGCGGCGCCCCGCTATCGCGACGCCATCGTGCGCAGCAACGAGGCCGATACGGTCCGAACCCGCTGCTACACCGGGAAGCCGGCGCGCACGATCCGCAACGCCTACAACGAGTCGTGGCAGCGCCGGGCCGACGAGATCCAGCCCTTTCCGATGCAGGTCATGACCTCGGTGCGCGAGGGAGTGATGGACTACGCCGGGGTACTCGGCGACGCGGATCCGGAGCGCTCTTTCATGCCCGCCGGGCAGGGCATGGGGATGATCCACGACGTCAAGCCGGCGGCGGCGGTGCTGGCCGACATCGTGCGCGAGGCGGAGCAGGTGATGCGTTCCGGCCCCTTCGGCGATCACGAGCGCGGGAGCACGTCCTCGGGCTGAAGCGGCTTTGCCTCAAAATCAGAACGACCCTGCTGGCAGGTTGTTCGTTGTTGGGTTGTTAGGTTGTTGGGCGGAACAAACCAACAACCAACAACGTAACAACCTGACAACCTTCGGTGTGTGTGCGATCGTCTCGGCCTTTGGGCAAAGGCGGCTGGGGCTCAGGTTCTACCCGCGGGCATCGAGCCCTCGGCGTAGACCTCGCGGTAGATGCGGATGAAGGCAACCAGGATCGCGATCACCGCCGGCGCCAGGAAGATGCCGAGAAAGCCATAGGCTTGCAGCCCGCCGAGAATACCGAAGAAGAGAAAGACGGTGGGGATCTGCGTGCGGCCGCCGATGATCAGCGGGCGCAGCACGTTGTCGACCCCGCTGATCACGAAGGTCCCCCAGATTAGCAGGAGGACGGCGCGCACGATCGCGCTCTGGGCGAAGAGGTAGATCACCACGCCGATCCAGACCACCGCCGCGCCCGCCGGCAGGAGCGAGAGAAAGGCGGTGGCGCAGCCCAGGATCACCGCGAACCGCACGCCCAGGGCCCAGAAGGCGATGCCGGCCAGAAAACCCTGGGCCGCGGCGGTCACCAGCGTGCCCTGGACCACCGCCGACAGCGTGTCGTAGAGGCGCGAGAAGACGGTGTTCTTGTGCGACGCCTCCATCGGGATCACCTCACGCAGCGAGCGCATCATGCGATCGCCGTCGCGGAAGAAGAAGAACAGGGCGAAGGTGGTCAGAAAGAAATTGACCACGAAACGGACGGCGTTCTTGGCCACGCCCGTCGCCTGCGTCACCAGAAACGAGCTCACGGCATCGCTCAACTTCAGGGCGGTGGCGCTGAGGTTGATGTTCCATGCCTCCATGCGCGGGCCGATGTGCTGCCACACCTGGTTGAAGGGCGAGGCGCGAAACCATTCGAGCAGGCGCTGCACCAGAGCCGGAGCTTCCGGCGAGCCGAGCACGCCCTGCAGTCTCTGGTAGAGCGTGACCGACTCGGTTCCGAGCAGGACCGTCAGCAGGATCGTGGGCACCATCACCAGCGCAATGACCAGCGTGGTGAGCAGGAAGGCCGCCACCGTCTGCCGCCCGCGGAGCAGCGTCACCAGCCGCTCGTTGACGGGGTAGAACACCAGGGCGAGGAGCGCGGCCCAGCTGAGCGGGACGAGGAAGACGGAGAAGATGACGTAGAACTGGAAGAGCAGGTAGAGCAGGGCGCCGAAGAAGAAAGCGGCAAAGAGGTGCTCCCGGGTCATGGGCGCGCCAGGCTTAACAGAGGTCCCCGCGGCGGAGCAACCGAGGCGGCGCCGGCCCCGGGGCCGGGCTCGCCGGGCCTTGCTTGACCGGGGCGGGCTAAATTGGTACGAAGTTTCGCCTAAATGCGCAGGGTTTAAGGCGGTTTTTTCCATCGCCGGGCGCACGGCGATGGGCAGGAGTGAGGTACAGGCACGTAGCTCAGTGGGAGAGCGCTTCCTTGACACGGAAGAGGTCGGCGGTTCAATCCCGCCCGTGCCTACCATGACGACGTGCCCCAGGCGCCCCTAGGCGTCCCGCGGTTGCAGTCCTTGCGGACATCGTCGTGGGCGGCGATGCTCCGGTGGCTGCAGCACGCGGTTAGATCCAGACATGGCTCAGATCACGATCACATACCCTGACGGCCAGAGCCGCCAGGTGGAGGCGGGCTGCTCGGCCGTCGAGGCGCTCAAGACGCAGGGGCTGCTCGGCAAGGACAGCGCGGTGGTGGCCGCGCGCGTCGACGACCGCGTCGTCGACCTGTCGCGGCCGCTGGGGCACAGCTGCCGGCTGGCGCCGGTGACGGCCGAGTCGCCGGACGGCCTCGAGGTGCTGCGCCATTCCTCGGCCCATCTCATGGCGCAGGCGGTCAAGCGCCTGTTTCCCGACGTTCAGGTCACCATCGGCCCGGTGATCGACAACGGCTTCTACTACGACTTCAAGAAGGCGACGCCGTTCACGCCCGAGGATCTGGAGCGCATCGAGAAGACCATGCGTCAGGTCGCCAAGGAGAACTTGAAGGTCACCCGCGAGGAGCTGCCCAAGGCGGAGGCGATCGAGCTGTTTCGGGGCATGGGGGAGCACTACAAGGTCGAGATCATCGACGGCATCCCCGAGGACAAGATATCGCTCTACCGCCAGGGCGAGTTCGTCGACCTCTGCCGCGGCCCGCACGTGCAGTCGACCGGAAAGATCAAGGCCTTCAAGCTCACCAGCGTCGCCGGCGCCTACTGGCGCGGCGACGAGCACAACGAGATGCTGCAGCGGATCTACGGCACCACCTGGGCCAGCGCCGAGGATCTCGAGGCCTACCTGAAGCGGATCGAGGAAGCCAAGCAACGCGACCACCGCCGGCTGGGGCCGGCGCTCGACCTGTTCTCGCTCCACCCGATCGCCCCGGGCTCGCCCTTCTTTCATCCCAAGGGAGCGATCATCTACAACACCTTGGTCGACTACATGCGCGGCCTGTACCGCCGCTACGGCTACACCGAGGTGATCACCCCGCTGATCTACAAGACCGACCTGTACAAGACCTCGGGGCACTACGATCTCTTCCGCGAGGACATGTTCCTGATCGCGGCCGACGATGACGAGTACGGCGTCAAGCCGATGAACTGCCCGGGGCACTGCTACCTCTTTGCGACGCGCAAGCACTCGTATCGCGACCTGCCGATCCGCTACGCCGATTTCAGCCGGCTGCACCGCTTCGAGCAGTCGGGGACGCTGACCGGGCTCACCCGCGTGCGCTCGATGGCGCAGGACGACGCCCACATCTACTGCACGCCCGCTCAGCTCGACGACGAGGTGGAGCGCTTCGTCGCCATGACCAAGGAGGTCTACGGCGTCTTCGGCTTCGACCGCATCGAGATCACGCTGCAGACGCGACCGGAGAAGTTCCTCGGGCGCGTCGAGCTGTGGGATGCCGCCGAGGCGGCGCTGCGGCGCGCGGCGGAGCGGGCGGGCTACGCCGTCACCACGCTGCCGGGCGAGGGGGCGTTCTACGGGCCGAAGATCGGTTTCGACTTTCGTGACGTTCTCGAGCGCTCGTGGACTCTGGCCACCGTCCAGATCGACTGCGCCATGCCGGAGCGCTTCGAGCTGAAGTACACCACGCCCGAGGGAACCGAAGGCACGCCGGTGATGCTCCACCGCGCCGTGCTCGGCTCGCTCGAGCGCTTCATCGCCATCCTGCTCGAGCACACGGCGGGCAACCTGCCGCTGTGGCTGGCCCCGGTTCAGGTGCGGGTCCTGACGCTGACGGACCGGCAGGACGAGTACGGTCGCCAGGTCGTCGACCGTCTGACCCAGGCGGGCTGGCGCGCCGAGCTGGACAACCGCAACGAGAAGCTCGGGTACAAGATCCGCCAGGCCCAGCTCGAGAAGGTTCCGCACATGCTGGTGGTCGGGGACAAGGAGAGCGAGGCGCAGACGGTGGCGCCGCGCAGCCGCGGCGGCGAGAGCCCCGCGCCGATGGCCCTCGATCAATTCATTGCCAAGCTGGCCTTGGAAGTGCAGACTGGGCCCAAATCGTAAGCGAGACAGGAAGATCCCATGCCAAAGATCAAGACGAGCCGGGGAACGGCAAAGCGATTCAGCGTCACGGGTACGGGCAAGGTGCGCCGCCGCAAGGCCTACCTCCGCCACATCCTGACCAGCAAGTCGTCGAAGCAGAAGCGCCACCTGCGGCACAGCGGGCTGGTGGACGCCACCAACGAGCGGGCGATCAAGCGGTTGATCCCGTACCTCTAGAAGTCAACGAGTCGCCGAGGGGGGCGACCGGCACGAGCGTGGGGTGACACCCCCCACGCTCGCTGGTTCCGCCGCCCCTCTTAGGTTGTGCGGCCGAGGGTGGAATGGTACACGCCCTGGTGCACGATCATTAAGGAGAAGGAAGATGCCCCGAGTAAAACGCGGGACGAAGGCGCGCCGCCGCCACAAGAAGATTCTCAAGCTTGCCAAAGGCAACGTCGGTGGCCGGCGCAAGCAGTACCGCCAGGCGCGCGAGACGGTCGAGCGCGGCCTGGCCTACGCCTACCGTGACCGCCGCGTCCGCAAGCGCGAGTTTCGCAGCTTGTGGGTCATCCGTATCAACGCCGCGGCCCGCCCGCTGGGGCTGTCGTACAGTCAGATGATCCACGGGCTCAAGAAGGGTGGGGTGAACATCGATCGCAAGATGTTGGCCGATCTCGCGGTGCGCGATCCGGCCGGTTTCGGCGCCGTGGCGGACATCGCCAAGGCCCAACTCGTCGCGGCCTAGAGAGCCCGGCGCCTTTTTTTGTTCGCAGGCTAGCCATGAAGTCCGCCGGGGCTTCATGGCTTGTCGTTTTGGGGCCATGAAAGAGGAGTTGGAGCGGATCCGCGAGGCGGCACTGGCGGCACTGGCGGCGGCCGAGACGGAGGAGCAGCTCGAGCAGATTCGGGTGGGGTTCCTCGGCCGCAAGGGGGAGCTGACGCTGGTGGTGCGGCAGATGCGGGATGTTGCACCGGAGCAGCGGCCGGCGATGGGCGCGGTGCTCAACCAGATCAAGGACGAGATCGAAGCCCGCATCGCCGAAGCCCTGACCCAGGTGCGGGCCGCCGAGCGGGCGCGGCGCGCCGCCGAGGAACGGATCGACGTCACCCTGCCGGGGCGCCGGCGGCAGCGGGGCACCTTGCACCCGCTGACCCAGGTGGTCGACGAGCTGGTCGACGTCTTCGGCAGCCTCGGCTTTACCGTCGTCGAGGGGCCGGACGTCGAGGACGACTACCACAACTTCGAGGCGCTCAACATTCCGCGCGACCATCCCGCGCGCGACATGCAGGACACGCTCTTCGTCGGCGACGGGCTGGTGCTGCGCACCCACACCTCCCCGGTGCAGATCCGGGTGATGGAGACGCAGCCGCCGCCGTTGCGGGTCATCGTCCCCGGCGCCGCCTACCGTCACGACTACGACGTGACGCACTCGCCCATGTTTCATCAGATCGAGGGTTTTCTCGTCGATCGCCGCGTCACCTTCGCTGACCTCAAGGGCGTGCTGACGCTGGCGCTGCAGCGTCTGTTCGGCAGCGGCACGCGGGTGCGCTTCCGGCCGGCGTTCTTTCCCTTCACCGAGCCCAGCGCCGAGGTCGACATCGGCTGCTTTCAATGCGGGGGCGAGGACGGCGCCTGCCGTCTGTGCAAGGGCACGGGGTGGATGGAAATCCTCGGCTCCGGGCTGATCGATCCCAACGTGTTCCGCTTCGTCGGCTATGACCCGGAGGCGGTCTCGGGCTTCGCCTTCGGCATGGGCATCGAGCGCGTCGCCATGCTGAAGTACGAGATCAACGACATTCGCCTGCTCTACGGCAGCGACCTGCGTTTCCTGCGGCAGTTCTGAGCGCGACGATGAGGGTGCCGGTCAGCTGGCTGCGAGAGTTCGTTGCCGTCGAGATGCCTCCCAAGGAGCTGGGAGAGCGTCTGACGCTGGCGGGCATCGAGGTCGAGCGTATCGACGAGCTCGGACGCGAGCTCGCCGGCGTGGTGGTCGGGGAGGTCGTCGCCGTGGAGCGCCACCCCCAGGCGGAGCGGCTGGTGGTGTGCACGGTTCGCGGCGTCGGTGGGGAAACGCAGCGGGTGGTCTGCGGAGCCCCCAACGCGCGTCCCGGGATTCGCGTGCCCTACGCCACCCCCGGGGCGACGCTGCCCGATGGCCGCCGGATCGCCGCGGTCGATCTGCGCGGCGTTCTCTCCGCCGGCATGCTGTGCTCCGCCGCCGAGCTCAAGCTGGGCGACGATGCCGGCGGGCTCTACGAGCTGGCGCCCGATGCCCCGGCGGGACAATCCCTGGCCGCGCACCTCGGCCTCGACGACACGGTGCTCGAGGTGGCGATCACGCCCAACCGCGGCGACTGCCTGAGCGTGCTCGGTCTGGCACGAGAGATCGCCGCGCTCTACGGTCTCAAGCTGCATCGCCAGCGCCTGCGCGTGCGAGAGCAGGGGGAGCCCGCCTCGTCGCGCCTCTCGGTGACGATCGACGATCCCGGCGGCTGTGCCCGCTACGCGGCGCGCTATGTTGCCGGAGTCAAGGTGAAGGCGTCGCCGGCGTGGTTGCAGCGCCGGCTGCTTGCCGCCGGCCTGCGACCGATCAACAACGTCGTCGACGTCACCAACTACGTGATGCTGGAGCGCGGGCAGCCGCTGCACGCCTTCGACTACGACCGTCTGCCGGAGCGGCGGATCGTCGTCCGCCGGGCCGGCGGGACGGCGCACCTGCGTACCCTCGATGGCCGCGACCGAACGCTCGACCCGAACGACCTGCTCATCACCACCGGCGCGGAGGCAGTAGCCATCGCCGGGGTGATGGGCGGAGCGAACTCGGAGGTGGTGAGCGAGACCCGCAACATCCTGCTCGAGAGCGCGTGGTTCGATCCGTCCACCGTGCGTGCCACCGGACGACGCCTGGGGCTGCGCAGCGAGGCCTCCTATCGCTTCGAGCGTGGCGTCGACATCGAGGGAGTGCTGCCGGCGCTCGATCGGGCCGCGGCGCTGCTGGCCGAGCTCGGCGGCGGTCGGGTGGCGCCGGGGGTGGTCGAAGCCTATCCCAGCCCGCGCAGCCCCAAGGTCATCGACCTGCGCGTGCCGCGGGTCGAGTTCCTGCTCGGCTTGCCGGTGAGCCGCAGCGAAGCGGCGGCCGCCATGCACCGTCTCGGCGCCAAGGTGAAGGCCAAGTCGGCGCGGGTCCTGTCGGTCGAACCGCCGTCGTTTCGGCACGATCTGGAGCGCGAGATCGATCTCATCGAGGAGATCGTCCGCCTTCTCGGGTATGATCAGGTACCGGCGACGCTGCCGACCGTGGAGATCCAGGGCGGCGACCGGCCATTGCACAGCGGCTGGGAGAGCGAGCTGCGGGCCTTCCTCGCAGCGCAGGGCTTTCACGAGACGGTGATGTGGAGCTTCGCCACGGCCCGTAACAACGAGCTGTTTCGCGGTATCGGCGTGCCGACGCGCGCACCCGTTCGCATCCGCAACCCGATCGTGGCCGACGAGGCCGAGATGCGCTTCAGCCTCTGCCCCAGCCTGCTGCAGACGGTGCGCACCAACCTCAACTTCGGCGAGAAGAGCGTGGCTGCGTTCGCGGTGGGAAAGGTGTTCTGGATGGCGGAGGCACCGGCGGAGGGCCACCGCCTGGCCGCCGTCCTGAGCGGGGCACCGCCGGCGGTCGACCTCCGGGCCGGCAGCCGGTCACCCGACTTCCTCGACGCCAAGGGGGCCCTCGAGGGCGTCCTGGCACGGCTGCGGGTCCTCGACCGCGTCCGCTGGCGGCGGCCGGGCGAGGGCGAGCTGACGTTCCATCCCGGCAAGTCGGCGCTGGCGGTCATCGACGATCAGCCGATCGCCGTGGTCGGCGCTCTGCACCCGGAAGCCGAGGCCGAGCTCGGTCTCGAGCAGGTCTGCTGGCTTTTTGAACTTGACTTGGATCGGGTGCTTGAGTATGTTCCCGGCCGCCCTGTTTTCACGGATCTGCCACGATTTCCAGCGGTTGTGAGGGATGTGGCGGTGGTGACGGCAGCGGACTTCGCCTCCGATGAGGTCGTCCGCTTCGTGCGTGGGTGGAATCGCCAGGTTGTGGATCGGGTCGAGCTGTTCGACGAGTACACCGGGGCACCGATCCCGGAAGGGAAGAAAAGTCTGGCCTATTCCATTGCCTACCGCGCCGCCGATCGGACCTTGACCGACGACGAGGTCAATCGGCTCCATCAAACCCTGCTGGCGGATCTGCGTTCGGCCCTGCCGGTCGAGTTCCGCTGACGGGCAGGCAGGCACCGCCGCTGGGAGGATGCGCCGTGACGATGACCAAGGGCGATATCGTGGAGCGGATCTACGAGCGCGTTGGTTTCTCGAAGAAGGAAGCAACCGAGGTCGTGGAATCGATCTTCGAGCTGATCAAGGGGCACCTGGAGCAGGGCGAGAAGGTCAAGATCTCCGGCTTCGGAAACTTCATCGTTCACCAGAAGCGGCCGCGCAAGGGACGCAATCCCCAGACCGGGGAGGAGATCGTCATCAGCGGGCGCAAGGTGCTCAGCTTCAAGGCCAGCCCGGTCTTGAAAAAGTCGATGAACCCTGAGAACTGAGTGAGCCGTGCGGGCCGTCAAGCCCCAGCTACCGGACAAGCTCTACTTCAAGATCGGCGAGGTCGCCGACATCGCCGGGGTCAAGCCGTACGTCCTGCGCTACTGGGAGACCGAGTTCAGCATCCTCAAGCCCGGGAAGACGCGCTCCAAGCACCGCCTCTACCGGCGTCGCGACGTCGAGATGGTGCTCGAGATCAAGCGTCTGCTGCACCAGGAGCGGTACACCATCGAGGGGGCCAAGAAACGCTTGAAGACCCTGCCGCAAGAGGAGCGACAGCGCCAGCAGATGGCGCTACCGCTCGGCGAGCGGACCTACCGTAACGCCCTGGCGCGGGTGAAGAAGGACCTGGAGTCCCTTTACAAGATGCTCGGCTGAGCGGCGTCAGCATTTTGGCGTCGTACAACCAAAACCGTGCACTCGGGGAGCCGAAGTCGGCTCCCTCGACATAAAATCCTGGCATATCCGTTGCTCTCCTCCCGGGCGGAAGGAGATTGTATGCGCGAAGGCGCGGTACGTGAACGCGGTGGATCCGAAGTAGCCTTCTCCCTGTTACGGGCCCTGGCCCGCGGCTACTGCCTGTGGGGCAGCGAGAGCAAGCTGAATCTGGCCGAGCTGGCCTACATGATCGGAGCCACCAACGCCGATCTCGCGCGAGCAATCGCCACTCTGTGGGATCTGGATCTGGTCGCCCTCGACCATCACCGCCACACCATCCAGCTGAGCGACCAGGGAATCCTCCAACTGGCCAAGGTGCGCGAGACGCTTTCTTGAAAGGGTTGCGGGCGCGTGGTACCACTCAGCGCAAGCGAACGGGGCGTGGCGCAGCCTGGTAGCGCACTCGCTTGGGGTGCGAGTGGTCACCGGTTCAAATCCGGTCGCCCCGATTCCTTCCACTTGTCAACACGTCAACGTCTTGCCTGAACCCGACACCGATTCGATCCCCTGCCGCTTCATCGTGACCGATGGGCTGGTGGCAGGTGTGGACGCCGCGAACCACGGGTGCGCAGAGTGAGATTCGATTTTGTGAAATCTCACGGCCTCGCCAACGACTATCTCGTCGTCGACGGCGAGGCGCTGGGCTTCTCCCTCACCCCCGCGCGGGTCCGGCAGATCTGCGACCGGCATGCCGGCGTGGGGTCGGACGGAATCCTGGTTGCCTTGCCGAGCGAGACCGCCGACTTCGCGCTCCGCATCTTCAACCCCGACGGCTCCGAGGCGGAGAAGAGCGGCAACGGCCTGCGCATCTTTGCCAAGTTCCTCTACGATCATGGCTACACGGGACGCACCGACTTCCGCGTCGAGACCGCCGGCGGTATCGTGGGTGTGCACCTGTTGCTGAGGGACGGCCGCGTCGAGGCGGCGCGTGTGGAGATGGGAAGGGCGGTGATCGATCGTGGCCTCACCTCACTCGCGAGCGACGGCGAGAGACTCGACGTGGTCGCGCTGTCGGTCGGCAATCCTCACTGCGTTTGCATCGTGGAGGATCTCGCGCGTGTCGATCTGCGGCGTCTGGGGCCTTTGATCGAGAGGCATCCGGCGTTTCCCAACCGAACCAACGTGCAGTTCGTACAGGTGCTCTCGCGTGCCGAGGTCCGAGCCCTGATCTGGGAGCGCGGCGCCGGGCACACGCTGGCTTCGGGCTCGAGCTCCTGCGCCGTCGCCGTGGCCTGCTTCGACCGCGGCTTGATCGATGGGCGGGTGACGGTGCACATGGAGGGCGGAGATCTGCTGATCGAGGTGAGCGAAGCGCTCGACGTGGTGATGACCGGGCCGGTCGAAGAGATCTACAGCGGCCGTTTCAGCGACGAGTTCAGAAAGCGACTGCTGGTATGAAGACCACTCGCGCCGTCGTGCAGACGGCCCCGCGCAAGCTGGAGCTGCGCGAGCTGCCGGTTCCCGACATCGACGACGACAGCGCGCTGCTGCGCGTCGAGGCCTGCGGCATCTGCGGCAGCGACGTCGAGCAGTACACCGGCACCCTGCCGGTTCGGCTGCCCGCCATTCCCGGGCACGAGCCGCTGGGGATCATCGAGCGCATCGGCGACCGCGCCGCCAAACGGTGGGGTGTCGACGTCGGCGACCGCGTCGCCGTCGAGACGATGATCCCGTGCGGTCACTGCCGCGCCTGCATCGAGGGCCGCTATCAGGTCTGCCGCGGGCGCGGTTCCATGTTCGGCTACTCGTACGTGCCCCTGTCGCACCCACCCGGCCTCTGGGGTGCGTACGCCGACTTCATGTACCTGGACCCGATGTCGCTGGTGCATCGGGTGCGCAAGGATCTGCCCGCGAGCATCGCCGTCATGTTCAACCCGCTGGGTGCCGGCTTCCGCTGGGCGGTCGAGATCCCGGACACCGGCCCCGGCGACATTGTCCTGATCCTGGGCCCGGGGCAGCGCGGCCTGGCCAGCGTCATCGCCGCCCGCGTCGCCGGCGCCGACCAGATCATCGTCACCGGCCTCACCCGCGACGCCGCCAAGCTGGCGCTGGCCAAGGAGCTGGGGGCGGATCACGTGATCAACGTGGAAGAGGAGGACGCCCGCGCCCGCGTGCGCGAGATCACCGGCGGCCGTGGCGCCGATGTGATCGTCGAGGTCTCCTCGTATGCGCCCGAACCCGTGGCCGAGTCGCTCTACTACGCCGCCATGGGCGCGCGCATCGTCCTCGCCGGCATCAAGGGCTTCAAGGCCGTGCCCGAGTTCGTCAGCGATCTCATCGTCGCCAAGGAGCTCGTCCTGCACGGCGCCCTCGGCGTCACCAGCCGCTCGTACCGAGCCGCGATCCGCCTGATCGAGTCGGGCCGCGTGCCGCTCGCCAAGATGCACACGCACGACTTCGCCCTCGAGGATGCCGAGAAGGCAATCCGAACGCTTGCCGGGGAGATAACGGGCGAGACCGGGATCCACTGCTGTCTGCTGCCTTGAGAGGACGTCGATCTTCTCCCGGGCAGGGTGTCGGGTGCAGGGGCGCCAGCCCCGCAAGAGACGGTTGGAGAAGATGCGCAGCTCCCCATGCAGAGCCGCCCACGCCAAGCTCACCCTTTGACTTTTTCCAATCGATCGACTCTGGTGCGCGCGCATGGCCGAGTGGAC